>NZ_JCAMOT010000002.1:0-455399 GCF_059512425.1 Bradyrhizobium sp. Leo78 | reverse complement strand
TGTGGTCCTACCCCCGTGCTTTTTGTTGCACGGGACCCACGGGTGCAACCTGCACCCGGCTTTCCCTGCGCCCTCTGTTCGATGAGAGGGTGGAACGAGATGCAAACCTCGGGCACATCATGCCGCGAGAATGCGGAAGCACGTTCTTTCCTCACACTCCACCGTCATGCCCCGCGAAGGCAGGGCATCCAGTATCCGGCGGCCTCTCGGCTCAAGCACGACCGCCTCTGGAATACTGGATCATCCGCCAGAGCCTGTCATCGGGCGGCCATTCGGCCGACCCGGTGGCGGACGACGACAGCGGAGAGCTGTTTGACAAATCAGGAAGCCTCCCGCGTCATTGCGAGCATAGCGAAGCAATCCATAGCGCCGCTTGTGGAGACGTGGATTGCTTCGCTGCGCTCGCAACGACGACGGAAAGAATCGTGACGAGCAATAGGGAGCTAAACCGGCAATCTGTTCTGCTGCGCCAACTCCTTCAACGACATCTGCGGGCGCGCGCCGATGTGCTGGATCACCTCTGCGGCTGCGAGCGCGCCGAGCCGACCGGCATTCTCATAGCCGGCATCGCGGACGAGGCCGAACATGAAGCCGGCGGCGAAGAGATCGCCCGCGCCGGTCGTATCCTCCAGCCGCTCGATCGGGAATGCCGGCACGGCGGTAACGCCGTCCTTCGCTGCCACCACGCAGCCTTTCTCGCTGCGGGTGACGACGCCGAGTTTCGCATCGACGCGGAACTGCTTCAGCGCGCTGTCGAAATCGGCGGTCTGGTACAACGAGCGCAGCTCGGCCTCATTGGCGAACACCAGATCGACCGTGCCTTTGCGCATCAATTCGAGGAATTCGTCGCGATAGCGATCGACGCAAAAGGAATCCGACAAGGTTAGCGCGACCTGGCGGCCTGCGGCATGCGCGATCGTTGCCGCCTTGACGAAGGCTTGCTTGGCGCTCGCGGGATCCCAGAGATAGCCTTCGAGATAGACGATGCGGGACGCCGCGATCTGCGCTTCATCGATATCGGCCGGTGTCAGATCTTGCGCGGCGCCGAGATAGGTGTTCATGGTGCGCTCGCCATCCGGCGTCACCAGGATATAGGAGCAGCCGGTGGCGGGGCCATCGGTGGCGGGCCTGGTCTCGAATGCGACGCCCGCGGCGCGGATGTCATGGGCATAGAGCCGGCCGATCTGATCGTCCTTGATCTTGCCGACATAGGCCGCACGGGCGCCGAAATTGGCGACGCCGACAATGGTATTGGCCGCCGAGCCCCCGGACATCTCGGTCGCTGGGCCCATGTCCTGGTAGATCGCGCCGGCGCGGGCCTCGTCGATCAGCGCCATGCTGCCCTTGGCCATGCCGTGACGACTGAGGAACGCCTCGTCGGTCCTCACCAGGACGTCGAAAATTGCGTTGCCGATCCCGAGAACGTCATATTTTGCGTCGGCCATTATCCATCCTTCGAGCGATTGAGAAGGCTGCGCCGTACCAGATCAACATGGCGCCAGCAAGCCAGGTGGCTGTTATATAGAAGTCATATGATCCGCTCTTTCCTCACCGTCTCCTCGGGAACGCTGGCCTCACGGCTGCTCGGCTTTGCCCGCGATTCCATCATCGCGGCGCTGCTGGGCGCCGGCGCGGTTGCCGATGCGTTCCTGGTTGCCTTTCAAATGGTCAATGTGGTCAGGCGGCTCCTGACCGAGGGCGCGCTGAACGCCGCGCTGATACCGGCGTGGCTCCGCTTGCGCGAGACCGAAGGCGCAGCGGCCGCCGCGGCCTTCGCCGGTCGCGTGCTCGGGACCATCAGCGCCGCGCTGATCGTGGCGTCGGTCCTGATCGGCTCGCTGATGCCGCTGGCGATCGCGGCGCTGGCGCCGGGATTTGTCGGCCGCGAGACGCTGGACCTTGCCGTCAACAATGCGCGGCTGATGCTGCCTTATCTTGCCTTCGCCGGACCCGTCACGGTCATGATGGGGCTCATGAACGCGCAAGCGCGCTTTGCGCTCACCGCATTCTCGCCGCTGCTGTTCAACATCGCGCTGATCGCGGTGATGGCCGTGCTGCTGACATGGCGGGGGGATGCCGCGCATGCCGCGATGGTCGTCGCGGCGACCGTCGGCCTTGCGGGACTTCTGCAATTGTCGATCCTCGTGCTGCGCGGCGGCCGCGCGGCAACGCCGCTCCGCATCTCCTTCGACAAGGACATGCGCGGCTTCCTCGGCAAGGCCTTCCCCGGGATGATCGCAAGCAGCGCGCCGCAATGGCTGATGGTGGCGGGCGCCGTGATCGCCTCCAAATCGCCGTCGGCGGTCTCCTGGCTTTATTTTGCCAACCGCCTGATCGAACTGCCGCTCGGGATCGTCGGCGTCGCCATGGGCACGGTGCTGATCCCGGAAATGACGCGCGCGCTGCACAGCGGTGACCGAACCGCCATCGCGCGCGTGGAATCGCGCGGCCTGGAATTGGCGGTCGGACTCGCTTTGCCGGCGACGCTTGGCCTCATCGTATTGAGCGCCCCGGTGGTGCGGATCCTGTTCGAGCACGGCGCGTTTGCCGCGCACGATGCCACGGCCACCGCGCATGCGCTGACCTGGCTTGCGCTCGGCCTGCCCGCGCATGTGCTGGTGAAAGCGCTGTCGCCGGCCTTCTTCGCCCGCGAGGATACCCGCACGCCACTCCTGGGCGCGCTGACCGCCATTGTGGTGGCGATCGTCGCCGCGTTCCTGCTCCGCCACTCTTTCGGCACGCGCGGCATTGCTGCCGGCATCACGCTGGGAGCCTGGAGCAACGCGCTCTATTTGATTCGGAAGGGGGGCGCGACATTCGGCTTCGCGATCGATACGGAGGCCCGCGATCGGCTCCCGCGCATCTGCCTGGCGGCGCTCGCCATGGGCGCGCTGCTGTGGCTTCTGCAGGAGTTCGCGCCGCTGGCCGCGGGATCGCGCGGGCCCGCGCAGGCCGTGCTGCTGTTCGTGGTGATTTTGGCCGCCATGGCGAGCTATGGCCTGTTCCTGAAGCTGTTCGGCGTGATCGGCTGGCGCGAGGCGGTCGCCGCGATCAGGCAAAACCGTGCCGCCTGACTTGCGCCGATAGCCCCAAAATGGCAAACGACCCCGCCGAAGCGGCATTTTCCGGGAATTGACACCATGGCGTTCGTGGAACGGGTTTTTTCAGGCGTCCAGCCGACGGGCAATCTGCACCTCGGCAATTACCTCGGCGCCATCGTCAACTTCGTCAAGCTGCAGGAGACGCACAATTGCATCTACTGCGTCGTCGACATGCACGCGATCACGCAGGGCGTTGATGTCTGGGGCGGCCCGGCGGAGCTGACGCGCAACACCCGCGAGGTGACGGCGGCGTTCATTGCGAGCGGCATCGACCCGAAGAAGCACATCGTCTTCAACCAGAGCCAGATCGCGGGCCATGCAGAGCTTGCCTGGATCTTCAACTGCGTCGCCCGCATCGGCTGGCTGAACCGGATGACCCAGTTCAAGGAGAAGGCCGGCAAGGATCGCGAGAACGCCTCCGTCGGTCTCTACGACTATCCGGTGCTGATGGCGGCCGACATCCTGCTCTATCGCGCGACCCACGTGCCTGTGGGTGAGGACCAGAAGCAGCATCTCGAGCTGTCACGCGACATCGCGCAGAAGTTCAACAACGACTTCGGCGACTCGATCCGCGGCCACGGCCTTGCCGACGGCCTGTTCTTCCCGCTGCCCGAGCCGCTGATCACGGGACCGGCGACGCGGGTGATGAGCCTGCGCGACGGCACGAAGAAGATGTCGAAGTCGGAACCCTCTGATAATTCGCGCATCAACCTCACCGACGATGCCGACACCATCGCGCAGAAGATCCGCAAGGCGAAGACCGATCCGGAGCCGTTGCCATCAGAGGAAAAGGGGCTGGAGGCCCGGCCCGAAGCCGACAATCTCGTCGGCATCTACGCAGCGCTCGCCGGCATCAGCAAGCAGGCCGTGCTGAAGGATTTCGGCGGCGGCCAGTTCTCCAGCTTCAAGAACGCGCTGGTGGACGTTTGCGTTGCGAAACTGTCGCCAATCGCGGCCGAAATGAAGCGGCTGGTCGCCGACCCCGGCCATGTCGATCAGATCCTGGTCGACGGCGCCAACCGCGCCCGCGTGATCGCCGATGAAACCATGCGCGCCGCGAAGGACGTCGTCGGCTTCATCCGGCAGCGATAGGCGATCAACATCGATTGCTCTCGCACCCTCTCCCAAAAGCCGAGGGGGTGTGGCAGCATAAGTCTGCTTGGCAATAATGCACCGGGACATGCATGACCACCCAGCGACGAAGCTACGAATCTGGTCACAAGCCGAAATGCCTTGTCATCGTTGACGACAGCGCCGAATGGGACCGCGCCGTCTACTACGCCAGCCGCTGGGCGATCCGGGTCGGCGGCGGCGTCGTGATGCTGCGCGTCATCGAGACCGAGGACCAGAACCAGCAATGGCTCGGGGTGGCCGACATCATGCGTGCCGAGGCCGAGGAAGCGGCAAACGAGGCGCTCGACCGCGCCGCCGGGCGCGCCAACGGGATTGCCGCGATCACGCCCGAGCGGGTGATTCGCGAGGGCGACCCAACCGAGCAGGTCCTCGACGTCATCGACAAGGACGAGGACATCTCGATCCTGGTGCTGGCGGCCAATCCGGGGCCGGAAGGCCCGGGTCCGATCATCACCACCATGGCCAAGATCATGGGCGAGTTCCCGATTCCCGTCACCATCGTGCCCGGCGGACTGACCGACGAAGAGATCGATTCGCTATCGTAACCCCTTGATCAATCGTCGGAACCGACGGTTCCCGCCTTGATCCGTGCGTTCGCCGTCGCCATCTGCTAAGGGAACCCCACGCGCCGGCCTTGAACCGGCGACGCCGGAGAAAACAAATGTTCATCCAGACCGAAGCTACCCCCAATCCCGCCACCCTGAAGTTCATTCCGGGCCGCACCGTGCTCGCGAGCGGCACCATGGAATTTGCGACACCTGAAGCCGCCGTCCGCTCCCCGCTCGCCGAACGGCTGTTCGCCGTGCCCGGCGTCACCGGCGTGTTCTATGGCTCCGACTTCGTCACCGTGACTAAGGCCGACGGCGACTGGCAGCATCTGAAGCCCGCAATCCTCGGCGCGATCATGGAGCACTACATGTCCGGCGCGCCGCTGCTCGCCGACGGCAGTGTCGATGGCGACGATTCGCTCGATGAGGAAGACGAGTTCTTCAATGACGAAGATGCCGACACCGTCGCGCAGATCAAGGACTTGATCGAGACGCGGGTGCGGCCTGCGGTCGCCAATGACGGCGGCGACATCACCTTCCGCGGCTTCAAGGATGGCGTCGTCTATCTCAACATGAAGGGCGCCTGCTCCGGCTGCCCGTCCTCGACCGCGACGCTGCAGCACGGCATCCAGAATCTGCTGCGGCACTTCGTCCCCGATGTGGTCGAAGTCCGCCCGATGTAAGGAGAGCGAATAGTGAGTGGCGAATGGCGAATAGGGATCGCGCCTGACCATCCATTCGCCATTCGCCAATTGCCATTCGCTCCATGATCATTCTCGCCATCGATACGGCGCTCGACGCCTGCTCTGCCGCCGTGCTCGACACCACCGCGAGCAAGCCGCTCGCGCTGGAATCGCAACCGATGAAGCGCGGGCATGCCGAAGCGCTGATGCCACTGATCGCGCGGGTGATGAAGCAGAGCGGCATCGCCTTCGTCGCGCTTGATCGCATTGCCGTCACCACCGGTCCCGGCAGCTTCACCGGACTGCGCGTCGGCCTGTCGGCGGCGCGCGGCATCGCGTTGGCCGCCAGCAAACCCGTCGTCGGTGTCACCACGCTGACCGCTTATGCCGCGCCTGTCGTCGCCGAGAACGGCGAGCATCCGATCATCTCCGCGATCGATGCGCGGCATGACCATGTCTATTTCCAGGTGGTGAACGGCGACGGCAGCCCGCTGGTCAAGCCGAAGGTGGCGCCGGTCGAGCAGGCGATCAAGGCCGCGCAGCTTGGCACACCGCATCTGGTCGGCAATGCCGCAAAAATCCTCGCCGACCGCTGGCCGGCGGAGACGGCGCCGCCGTTCAAGATCGATACCCAGGCCGCGCCCGACATCACCTGGGTCGCCTGGGTCGGCGCGGCCGTCAGCCCCGAAGCGGCGCCGGCGCGGCCGTTCTATCTGCGCGCGCCGGACGCAAAGCCGCCGGCCAATCCGCTGCTCGACATCGCGCAATCGACCGCGTCATGATGGCCTGGCTTTCCGAATGGCTCAGCCGCGGCACGCCGGCGGTCGAAGCCGCGACTGTGCGCGATGCACCGCGTTTGGCGCAGCTACATGGCGCCTCGTTTCATCGCGGCTGGGGCGAAGGCGAATTCGAGGCAATGCTCGCCGAGCGCAACACGCTGGTGCATCGGCTGCGGCTCGGGCGCAAGATCATCGGCTTTGCAGTATCGCGGATCGGAGCGGACGAAGCTGAAATCCTGTCGATCGCGATCGATTCCAGCCAGCGCGGCCGCGGCCTGTCGCGCAATTTGTTGCTGACGCATCTGGGCCATCTTGCTGGCCGTGGCGTGCGCACTGTTTTCCTCGAGGTGGAGGAAAATAACCAGCCGGCGCGACGGCTCTATGAACGGGCCGGGTTCGCCGTCGTCGGTCGCCGTGAACGCTATTACAAGCAGCCCGGTGGGGAACATTTGAATGCGCTTCTGATGCGCCGTGACTTGTCGTAACATGCGGGCAGTGGCAGAACAGTCCTGCCCTGCCCCTCCAGGCTGAAGAAACATGGCTCCGCTGAAAACCTCGTCTGCGATGAAGAACACCGGCATCGAGGCGCGCTGCGCCGCGACCGGCATGCGCATGACCGAGCAGCGCCGCGTCATCGCGCGCGTGCTGGCCGAATCCGTGGATCATCCTGACGTCGAGGAACTTTACCGGCGCTGCGTTGCGATCGACGACAAGATCTCGATCTCGACCGTCTACCGCACCGTAAAGCTGTTCGAGGACGCTGGCATCATCGAGCGCCACGACTTTCGCGAGGGCCGCGCGCGCTATGAGCAGATGCCCGACAGCCATCACGACCACCTGATCAATTTGCGCGACGGCAAGGTGATCGAATTCACGTCCGAAGAGATCGAGAAACTGCAGGCGGAGATCGCCCGCAAGCTCGGCTACAAGCTGGTCGACCACCGACTCGAACTGTATTGCATCCCGCTGGACGAAGATAAATCGTAGTCTGAATTGAATCCTGATCTCATCATCTTCGATTGCGACGGCGTCCTGGTTGACAGCGAAGTCATTTCGTGTCGCGCGCATGCCGAGGTCCTGACGCGTCACGGCTATCCGATCACGTCGGAACAGGTGTTCGATCGTTTCCTCGGTCGCTCGACACGACAGGCCAATCTCGAAATCGAGGCCGAACTCGGCCGCAGCCTTCCAGATGATTATCACACGCACTTGCAGGACGAGCTGTTCCGTTCCTTTGAGGCCGATCTGCAGGCGGTGCCGCACATTCACGCCGCGCTCGACCGGATCGCGCAGCCCGTTTGCGTGGCGTCCAGCGGCTCACCACAACGCATGCGCGTCAGCCTTGGTCGCACCGCCCTCTACGAACGATTTGCACCGAACATCTTTTCAGCCCTGCAGGTCAAGAACGGCAAGCCGGCGCCCGATCTCTTCCTGTTCGCGGCCGGGCAGATGAAGGTGGCGCCCGAACGCTGTCTCGTGGTCGAGGACAGCCTCCCCGGCATCACAGCCGCCCGCGCCGCCGGGATGGCGGTGCTCGGCTTCTGCGGCGGCAGCCATTGCAGGCCCGGCCATGCCGAGACGCTGCGCGCCGCCGGTGCCACAATGACCTTTGCGGACATGCGGGAACTGCCCGGGCTGATCGAAAACGGTGCAATCGTCGCCGCAACCTGAGCCATCATTCCGGGATTGTCCGAAGGACCAGACCCGGAATCTCGAGATTCCGGGTTCGATGCTGGCGCATTGCCCCGGAATGGCGGGCCCAAAAGCTGGATTTTGACGGCTTTAGGCTATATTTGAGCCCTGCGCCCCGATGCGCTCCTTTCCACCCCAAGCAGGTTCCATGACGCCGCCGCGCAAGCTGCACATCAAATCCTATGGCTGCCAGATGAATGTCTACGATGCGCAGCGCATGGTGGATACGCTGGCCGGCGAGGGTTTTGTCGAGACGGCAAACGCCGACGAAGCGGATCTGGTGATCCTCAACACCTGCCATATCCGCGAGAAGGCCTCGGAAAAGGTCTATTCCGAGCTCGGGCGGCTGCGCGTGATGAAGGACGACGCCGCGCGCCAGGGGCGCGACGTGAAAATTGCGGTCGCAGGCTGCGTTGCGCAAGCCGAAGGCGAGGAGATCATTCGCCGCGCGCCGACCGTCGACGTCGTGGTCGGTCCCCAGAGCTACCACCATCTGCCGCAACTGCTGAAGCAGGCGAAAGCGGAAGGCCGCGCGCTGGAGACCGAATTCCCGGTCGAGGACAAGTTCGGATTCTTGGCCCCGCCGAAGCCCGACGCGATCCGCTCGCGCGGCATTTCAGCTTTCGTCACCGTGCAGGAAGGCTGCGACAAGTTCTGCACCTTCTGCGTCGTGCCTTACACGCGTGGCGCAGAAGTCTCGCGTCCCGTGACGAGGATCATCGAGGATGTGGCGCGGCTTGCCGATAACGGCGTGCGCGAGATCACCCTGATCGGGCAGAACGTCAACGCCTATCACGGCGAAGGGCCGGATGGACGAAGCTGGCCGCTCGGCAAGTTGCTTGAGCGGCTTGCCGCCATCCCCGGCGTGCTGCGCCTGCGCTATTCGACCAGCCATCCGCGCGATGTCGAGGACAGTCTGATCGAGGCGCATCGTGACCTGCCGGCGCTGATGCCGTTCGTGCACCTGCCGGTACAGTCCGGTTCGGACCGAATCTTGGCAGCCATGAACCGCAAACATACCGCCGATGATTACCGCCGCGTCATCGACCGATTTCGTGCGGTACGCCAAGACATTGCTTTTTCTTCGGATTTCATTGTCGGCTTCCCCGGCGAAAGTAGGGAAGATTTTTCTGCGACCCTCGCGCTTGTCATGCAAATAGGGTACGCTGCGGCTTATTCGTTCAAATATTCGCCGCGGCCCGGCACGCCGGCGGCGGACATGCAGGAGATGGTGCCAGCGGCGGAAATGGACGAGCGATTGGAGCGCCTCCAGAACTTGATCGACAGCCAGCAATCGGCCTTCAACAAGGCTGCGATCGGCACCACGGTCGATGTGCTGTTCGAACGCGCCGGGCGCAATCCCGGCCAGATCGTCGGCCGTACTGCCTATCTGCAGCCCGCGCACGTGATGGCATCATCGGACATCGTCGGGAAAGTCCTGCCGGTCAGGATCGACAGCCTTGAGCGCTACAGCCTGCTCGGCGAGCTGGCCCCGCGTCATGCGCGGCCTCAGTCATCCGCTCTTTCGCAGACGACCATTGGAGCCTGAACCCTTGCCAAAAAGCGCATCGGATTCACCATCGCTTGCTCCCAGCCGCAAACCTGACCGCGACATGCCGATCCCTCCAGAGACCCAGGTCGTCATCGACTTCGACGACAACCGCGCCGCATCCGCGCTGGTCGGCCCTTATGGACAGAATCTGGCGCAGGTCGAACGCCGGCTCGGCGTCGTCGTTGACTCCCGCGGCAACCAGATCACCATCGCCGGTTCCCGCGACGGCTGCGACGCCGCACGACGCGTACTGGAGACGCTTTATGGCCAGGCAACGCAAGGGCATGATCTTTCGCAAGGCGACGTCGAAGGCGCGATCCGCGCCGTGATCGCGCAGGGCTCGCTGTTCGAGTTCGACGCCAAGACCGCAAAGCCCTCGTTCGAGACCATCAACTTACGCAAGCGCCCGGTGCGGGCACGCACCGCCGCGCAGGATTCCTACATCCGCGCGCTGAAGCGGCACGAGCTGGTGTTCGGCGTCGGGCCTGCCGGTACCGGCAAGACCTGGCTTGCGGTCGCCTATGCCGCGCAATTGTTCGAGCGCAAGGAAGTCGATCGCATCATCCTGTCGCGGCCCGCGGTGGAGGCCGGCGAACGGCTCGGCTTTCTGCCTGGCGATCTTCGCGAGAAGGTCGACCCCTATCTGCGGCCGATCTATGACGCGCTCTATGACCTGATGGATGCGCGCGTCGTCGAGCGCGCACTGCAGGGCGGCGAGATCGAGATCGCGCCGCTTGCCTTCATGCGCGGCCGCACGCTGACCAATGCCGTCATCATCCTGGATGAAGCGCAAAACACCACCTCGATGCAGATGAAGATGTTCCTGACGCGGCTCGGCGAGAACAGCCGCATGATCGTCACCGGCGACCCCTCGCAGGTCGACTTGCCACACGGCCAGGCCTCCGGGCTGGCAGAGGCAGTGAGCCTGCTGGAAGGCGTCGAGGGCATCGCGCAGGTGCGCTTCACCGCGGAGGACGTGATCCGTCACGAATTGGTGGCACGGATCGTCGCCGCCTATGAGGGATTGCCACAACGGCAAGTCGCCGCCAAATCTTGATGTCATGAGCCGGCCTCACGGACCTGCCGCAAGCGGGTTCCGGCCGCAACCACAACGCCTAGAAACAACAACTTTTTGGAACGACAGTGTCTTCCGCCTTCCCCGCTACCGAGGTTCTGGTCACAGCCGATTGCTGGCAGACCGAGCCTGATACTGAAGCGGTGATCCATCGCGCCATCGAGGCCGCCGCCGAAATCACCGAGGCCGACGTCGGCGAGGCCGAACTGGCAGTGATGCTGACGGATGATTCCGGAATTCGGACGCTGAACAACAATTGGCGCGGCATCGACAAGCCGACCAACGTGCTGTCGTTCCCGGCGTTGCAGCCAAAGGGCGCTCAGGGGCTGGACGATGCCCCGCGCATGCTCGGCGATATTGCGATCGCCTATGAGACGACGCGCAGGGAGGCGGACGAGGAGCAGAAGCCGTTCGACCATCATTTAAGCCACCTCGCGGTGCACGGTTTCCTGCATCTGATCGGCTACGACCACGAAAACGACGACGACGCCGAGCAAATGGAAAATCTCGAGCGCGAAATCCTCGCGCAGCTCGGCATTCCCGATCCGTATGCGGACCGGGAGCGGATGGACTGAAATGGCGGACTCCGAACCTACCCACGACAATCCGCGCGATGTGCGCAACCTGCCGGCCGTGGTGCCGGAGGAGGCACAACGTCCCGCAGCGGAGAGCTGGCTGCTGCGCGCGATCCGCACCTTGTTCGGCTGGAAGGCAGGATCGGTTCGCGACGACCTGCAGGTGGTGCTCGACGCGTCAACGCCCGATGACGTGAACTTTTCCGCCGTCGAGCGCACCATGCTGCGCAACATCCTCAATCTGCATGAGCGGCGTATCGCCGACGTGATGGTGCATCGCGCCGACATCGTCGCCGTGAAGCGCGACATCCCGCTCGGCGAATTGATGAGCCTGTTCGAAAGCGCCGCGCATTCGCGCCTCGTGGTCTACAACGAAACCCTCGATGATCCCGAGGGCATGGTGCACATCCGAGACCTGCTTGCGTTCATGACCGCAAGAGCGCGCGTCAGCGACGCCGGCAAGACGCGGCGCAAGAAGCCGCTGCCCGCCGGCCTCGACCTGCGCGCGGTCGATCTCGCGCTGCCGCTTCATGAAGCCAGCATCATCCGGAAACTTCTTTATGTGCCGCCGTCGATGCGCGCGATCGACCTCTTGGTGCAGATGCAGGCCACGCGTATTCACCTGGCGCTGGTGGTCGACGAATATGGCGGCACCGACGGATTGGTGACGATCGAGGACCTCGTTGAGGAAATCGTCGGCGAGATCGACGACGAGCACGACAGCGATGAGCCGCCGTCGATCGTTCGCCAGCCGGATAACTCGTTCATTGCCGACGCGCGGGCGAGCCTCGATGATGTCCGCTCGGTGATCGGCGAAGACTTCGTCACGGGCGAAGCCGGCGAGGAAGTCGAGACGCTCGGCGGCTATCTGGTGTCGTTTGTCGGCCGCGTGCCGGTCCGCGGCGAATTGATTTCCGGGCCCGGCAATTTCGAGGTCGAAGTGCTCGACGCCGATCCGCGACGGGTGAAGCGCGTGCGGATCGCAACCCGCAAGGAACGCAACGTCCCGCGCAAGGAGCGCGAGAGCCGTCGCCGCAGCGAGGCCGCGCCCGATGCCAGCCCTCAGGCCGATGCCAGCCCGCAGGCCAACGACACCGCGCCTCCGCCCTCCGGCGACGGAGCCGCTCCGCAGTGAGGGTTTCCGATCAACTCCGCGCGGCCGGGCTTTCGATCATCCTGACCTGGGGATGGAAGCGCGCCGTCATCGCACTCCTCGCCGGCGCCCTATCCTCGCTCGCGATGGCGCCGTTCAACGCCTGGCCGATCCTGTTCCTGACCTTCCCGGTCGCGGTCTGGCTGATTGACGGCGCAGGCGCCGGAAAGTGGCGCGGCATCCCGGCGGCGGCAATCTCCGGCTATTGGTTCGGGCTCGGCTACTTCGTGCCGGGGCTTTACTGGATCGGCTATGCCTTCCTGGTCGATGCGCAGACCTTCGCCTGGCTGTTGCCGTTTGCGATACTGGGCCTGCCGGCCTATCTGGCACTGTTTCCCGCGCTCGGCTTTGCGCTGGCGCGCCTGCTCTGGACTCCCGACGGCTTCCGCGTGCTGGCGCTGGCAGCGAGCCTGACCATCGCCGAATGGCTGCGCGGTCATGTGCTATCAGGATTTCCCTGGAACGCCTTCGGCTATGCGCTGTCAGAACCACTGGCGCTGGCGCAGACCGCGTCGCTGATCGGGCTCTGGGGCATGACGTTCCTCAGCCTCGCAATCTTCGCAAGCCCGGCCGTCTTGATCGATGGCAAATCATCCAACCGAAAGCTGTGGCGGGTGCCGGTCATAGCGCTGGTCGTTCTCGCGGCCATGCTGGTTTTCGGCGCGGTGCGGCTGTCGCGGCTGCCGACCACCATGGTCGCCAACGTCAAGCTGCGCATCATGCAGCCCAACCTGCAGCAGGACGTCAAATTCAACTACGCCGCCAAAGCGGAGGTGATGAAGAAATATCTGACGCTGTCCGATCGCGCTTCCGGCCCGCAATCCACTGGTGTGCGCGATGCCAGCATCCTGATCTGGCCAGAATCGGCGTTTCCGTTTTTCCTGACGCGCGAGGCCGACGCGATGGCACAGATCGCCGAGCTCCTGCCCCAAGGCACCGTGCTGATCACCGGCTCGGTGCGCGCCCCGGATCTGCCGCCAGGCGTGCGCATCACGCGCGCCTATAATTCGATCTATGTGATCGACCACGACGGCAGCGTGCTGTCGGTTTACGACAAGCTGCACCTGGTGCCGTTCGGCGAATATCTGCCATTTCAGGACCTGATGGAAAAGCTCGGCTTCGTGCAGCTCACCAAGGTCCATGGCGGATTCATCGCCGGCCAGCGGCGTCGCGCGCTTGACATCCCGAATGCGCCGCGCGCACTGCCGCTGATCTGCTACGAGGCGATTTTCCCTGATGACATTGACATCCACGACGACCGGCCGGGCTGGATCATCAACGTCACCAATGACGGCTGGTTTGGAATCTCGACCGGCCCCTACCAGCATCTACAGCAGGCGCGGCTGCGCGCGATCGAGGAGGGCCTGCCCGTTGTTCGCGCAGCGAACACCGGCATCTCCGCGGTCATCGATCCGGCGGGACGGATTGTCGCAGAACTTGGCCTTGGCATCGAAGGCGTGCTCGATGCCAGATTACCGGCTGCCATCCCGCCGACGCTATATGCACGTTTCAATGACATTCCCGCGGCGATCATTCTGTTCGTCGCATTGTTGCTTGTGGTCGCACGGCGTGTTGCCCGGCGCAATTCTTGACGCCTGCGGGCTCTCGATGGTTGCTTGCGCAATGAAAAATTCCGCTGGTGTGATTCCACCAGTTGACAGAACCACCGCGTCATTCGCATTCTATCCTTGCAAGCCGAAACTGAAATCCTGCCAGCACAGTAGCTCAAATTGTCCGCATTCGTCCTCGATCCTCCCGCAGGATTTTGACGATACCGGCGCCTGGGGCATACTCCATACCCGTTTTGCCTCATTCGCCGGGCGCGTAGTCCTTCCAGGAGAGTCCGAAGATGTCTACCAAAGCGCCCAATCCTGTTGACAAATATGTCGGCAGCCGTGTCCGCATGCGGCGGATCATATTGGGCATGAGCCAGGAAAAGCTGGGAGAAAAGCTCGGCCTCACCTTCCAGCAGATTCAGAAATATGAGAAGGGCACCAACCGCGTCGGCGCCAGCCGGCTGCAGCAGATATCCGAGATCCTGCAGGTGCCGGTCTCGTTCCTGTTCGACGGCGGACCGAGCGGCTCGACAACCCCGGAAGGCTTCAGCGAAGGCGCTTCGCCCAGCTACGTTTCCGACTTTCTCGCAACCTCGGAAGGGTTGGCGCTGACGCGCGCCTTCACGCGCATCGCCGACGCCAAACTCCGCCGCAGCATCGTCGAGCTGGTCGAGCAGATCGCCGCTCGCGAAGGCCCCGACAAGCGTTGATCGGCGTCGTCATTCCTGCGACATGGCGATTGACGCGCCCGCCGGTGCGGGCGCATGACGTCGGTTCAATCGTTCTTGGATCATGATCCGATTAGACCGAATCGGATCATGATCTCACCTCTTTGTTTGAGCATGATCTTCCCACGCAAACGCTTCGCGTTAGTCGCGAGGGAAAATCGGTTTCCACTTTTCCGGATCATGCTCCAGATGCCGGCGCGCCAATGACAACGACATCATTTAATCCTGCGGAGATTCTCGACGGCATCCGCCGCTGGGTGGAGATCGAAACGCCGACAGAGGCGCCCGAACAGGTCAACAAGCTCGCCGATCTGGTCGCCGAAGGCTATCGCAGCCTGCCGGCCACCCTCGAGCGAATCGCCGGCCAGAAAGGATGCGGCGATCATCTCGTCGCACGCTCGGCCTGGGGCCAGGACGCGCCGGGAATCCTGGTGCTGAGCCATCTCGATACGGTGCACCCTCTCGGATTCATCCAGCGCCTGCCATTTTGCATCGACGGCGACAGCGCCTTCGGTCCCGGCATCTACGACATGAAGGGCGGTGCCTATCTCGCCTACCACGCCTTCAGGGAAGTTTGCGCCAATGGCGCGCGGGCGCCGCTCGGCGTGACCCAGCTCTACGTTTCCGATGAGGAGATCGGCAGCCCGACCTCGCGGGCGCTGATCGAAGCCGAGGGCCGCAAAGCCAAATATGTGCTGGTGACAGAGCCGGCACGCGACGGCGGCAAGATCGTCACCGGGCGCAAGGGCGTCGCGCGCTTCGAGATCTTCGTCAAGGGAGTGCCCGCGCATGCCGGCACGCGCCCCGAGGACGGCCGCAGCGCGATCCGCGAGCTCGGCAACATCATCCAGACGCTGGAGGCGATGAACGATCTGGCGCGCGGCGTCACCGTCAATGTCGGCGTGGTCAAAGGCGGCACCAAGCCGAACGTGATCGCGGAAGAGGCCTATGCCGAGGTCGACACGCGCGTGCCGACGATTGCCGACGCTGAAGAGCTGGTGCCGAAGATTCTCAATTTGAAATCGCGGACCGACGGCGTCAGCGTGCATGTGGTCGGCGAATTGAACCGGCCGCCTTATGAGAAGACCAACGCCGGCGCGGCGCTCTACGAGCACGCCAGGGCGCTCGCAGCCGAGATCGGTTTCGACCTCGTCGACACCTCGACCGGCGGCGGTTCCGACGGCAATTTCACGGCGCTGCATACGGCGACGCTCGATGGCCTCGGCGTCGACGGCAAGGGCGCGCATACCCATTACGAGCAGATGTACATCTCATCGATCGAGCCGCGCGCGCGGCTGCTGCATCGGCTGTATCAGACGCTGCGATGATGACGCCTTCCCGCGATCAGGAGCGCGACGCGCATGCGCAAGGCTCGTTCTTCGGACGGCGCAAGGGCCACAGACTGCGCGCCCATCAGGCCGACCTGATCGAGCATCTGCTGCCGCATCTGGCGCTCGACATCGCAAGCCCGGCGCCGGCCAGCCTGACCGAACTGTTCGATGACAACGTCGAGGATGTCAGGCTCGAGATCGGATTTGGCGGCGGCGAGCATCTCGCCGCCGAGGCCCGCGCGTTTCCGAATATCGGCTTCATCGGCTGCGAGCCCTATGTCAACGGGATGGCCAAGATCCTGACCCAGATCGAGGCGCACAATATTGGCAACATCCGCCTGTTCGCAGGCGACGCCGCCGAGCTGCTCGCCTGGGCGCCGTCAGGGTCGATGCGGCGCATCGACCTGATCCATCCTGATCCCTGGCCGAAGCGGCGGCACTGGAAGCGCCGCTTTGTCCAGGATGCCACCGTTGCAGCAATGGCGCGCATCCTCAAAGCAGGCGGCGAATTCCGCTTCGTCAGCGACATCGACGATTACTGCGCCTGGACGCTATGGCACCTGATGCGCTCGCCCGATTTCACTTGGCTGGCTGAACGCGCCTCGGACTGGCAGGCTCCCTGGCCCGACTACACGATGACGCGCTATGGCGCCAAAGCCGAGCGCGAGGGACGCAAGGCGACGTATCTGCGGTTTCGCAGAATTTGACGCGCGTCATTCCGGGGCGCGCGCAGCGAAGCAATCCATAGCACCGCAAGTGAGACGTGGATTGCTTCGCTGCGCTCGCAATGACGAGGAGCAAGACTACCGCGTTTTCCAGAAGTCCACGACGCGCTGGGCGGTGGAGGGCATCAGGCGGGTGAAGTTCAGCCGCGCGCTCTCGATATCGGCTGGCGACGGCACGCGGTTGGGGCCGAGCCGGAGCAGGATCAGCGCGCGCACGGTGGCCCATTCGAGACCGATGGTCTTGCCCGCGATCAGAATCGGATCGTAGCGGTCGCCGGTGATCAGGCGATCGAGCGTTGCGATCTTGACGCCGGTCATCGCGGCCAGCGCGCACACCGCTTCCTCGTATTTGAACGACTTGGCGAAATCGAGCAGCGCGATTTCGTTCAATTGATTGGCGTGATGCAACGCGAGGATCGTGCGCTGGGCCGGCGTGAAATCGCGTGCGCTGTCGACCTTCTCGCTCATGCCGTTGAGCTCGCTGATCGCCTGCTTGATCGCGGCCTGCCGCTCCGGCTTGACCACGTCGAACAGGCGGCGGCGGACGATCTCGACGGAGCCTGCCACCAGCGTCTTCAACTGCTCGGGCGACAGATCCGCGCGCTGACCGACGGCAAGCGTCAGCACGCTGTCCTGGCTGGCGCGCCGGATCAGCGTCGAATAGCCGCTCGTCGAGAATTCGGCGCCGGCATTGCCGGCCGCGCGCCTGACGACGTCGCGATCGCCGCGGCGGACGATGACGTCGGTCAGATCGGCCGAGAGCGTCGGCCGTTCCGCCATCGCCAGCAGATGCTTCTGCCCGTTCGCGCGCGCGATTTCGACCAGGACCTGCTCGTCGATGACAGGCGACCGGCGCAAGAGCGGTCCTGCGATCGCGATCTCGTCCTCGCGCGCAAGCTGCCCGATCAGGCTGCGCGGCGCATTCGACAGCAGCGACAGGCGTTCGGCGAGCTGCGCCCGCGCGTCGCGCTCGGCATGGGGGACGAGGCTGGTCAGGACGCCGTCGAACAGATCGACATGGTCGGTACTGAAACTGGCCGCACCCTGCAGGAACAGTTCGCCGATCCGGCGCGCGGCGTCGGCACGGCGCCCGGGGTCACCGGTGCGGACGATCTCGTCGAGTTCAGGGATCAGCGCAGTCGCTGTCGTCGTCATAAGCCTACCCAAACCGGCCCGCCGTGCCGGTTTTTGCGGCGCAATCTAGGTGGCGTTCGTGAACGAAGCGTTAGACATTCGCACCCAACTTTCCGATAGCGCAAATTTGCTCAGCAGCGGTCTCTGGCCCTTGCCGGACGGGCGGAAAAGCGCTATATCGGCAGCGACTTAAAGTTCTCATACGATCCGTATTGAGGGTGGGCCCTTCCGGACCCGCTCTTTTTTATTACCCGAACGAACCCGGCTGAGCCTGGTCCGCTTTGGGTAGCGCAACCAGAGCATGAACCCGAACGGCGGAAGCCTGTTGTCCGCAAGGATCATGCTCAAACACGAGAGATAAGATCATGGCCCGATCAGCGTGATCGTATCATGATCGGACACCGGTCTAGGGCCGGCTAACCAACAAGACCGACAGCTCAAGACGTATCTTTGACCCTCGATATGACCGATCCAACCGCTGGTTCCGTCAATGCCGAATTGCTCGCCGAGCCGCGGCTCGTGGTCGAGCCCGGCGCCGCGGCGCGCGTGTCGGCAGTTGCCACCCCGGTCCTGCAGGGACTGGGCTACCGCCTGGTGCGCATCAAGATCACCGGCGATGCCGGCTGCACCGTCCAGATCATGGCGGAACGGCCGGACGGCTCGATGCAGCTCGAGGATTGCGAGGCGATCTCGCGGGCGCTGTCACCGGTGCTCGACATCGCCGATCCCATCGACCGGGCCTATCGGCTGGAGATCTCGTCGCCGGGCATCGACCGCCCCTTGGTGCGGCGGTCGGATTTCGAGCGCTATGCCGGCCACCTCGTCAAGATCGAGATGGCGGTGGCGCATCAGGGCCGCAAGCGGTTCCGCGGCACCCTGAATGGTGTCGAGGGCAACGCGGTGCGGCTACATCGGGATGACACACGCGAGGGCGAAGATGCGGAGACCTTGCTGGTGATGGAAGACATCGCCGAAGCAAGGCTGGTGCTGACCGACGAGCTGATCGCCGAATCGATGCGGCGCGGCAAGGCTCAAGAGCGCGAGCTGCGCCGCGAATTGGGGCTAGCCCCGCCACAACCCGCGCATGCGAAAAAAAGCGATCCGAGCAAGAGCCATAAGCCGAAACAAGGGACCGGCAAGAAGCCGGCCCCGAAGAACACCAAACAACACCGCCTCGCCGCCGAACGGCTGCGCCGGGGCGAGACCGAGCCTGACGAAGGAGACTAGCCATGGCAGTCAGCGCCAATCGACTTGAACTGCTGCAGATCGCCGACGCCGTCGCGCGCGAAAAATCGATCGACCGCGGCATCGTGATTGCCGCGATGGAGGATGCCATCGCGAAAGCGGCGCGCGCCAGGTACGGCAGCGAGACCGACGTCCACGCGGAGATCGACCCCAAGAAGGGCGAACTCCGCCTGTCGCGCCACATGCTCGTGGTCGACGTGGTCGAGAATGCTTCCAACCAGATCTCGCTCGCCGACGCCCAGCGCGCCAATCCCGGCGCCCGTGTCGGCGACACCATCGCCGACACGCTGCCGCCGCTCGAATACGGCCGCATCGCTGCGCAGTCGGCCAAGCAGGTGATCGTGCAGAAGGTGCGCGAGGCCGAGCGCGACCGGCAATACCAGGAATTCAAGGACCGCATCGGCGACATCGTCAACGGCGTCGTCAAGCGCGTCGAATATGGCAGCGTGATCGTCGACCTCGGCCGTGGCGAGGCCATCATCCGCCGCGACGAGATGCTGCCGCGCGAAGTGTTCCGCAACGGCGACCGCGTCCGCGCCTATATCTTCGACGTCCGCCGCGAGACGAGGGGCCCGCAGATATTCCTATCGCGCACCCATCCGCAATTCATGGCGAAGCTGTTCGCGCAGGAAGTGCCCGAGATCTATGACGGCATCGTCGAGATCAAGGCAGTGGCCCGCGATCCCGGCTCGCGCGCCAAGATCGGCGTGATCTCGCGCGATTCGTCGGTCGATCCGGTCGGCGCCTGCGTCGGTATGCGCGGTTCGCGCGTGCAGGCCGTGGTCAACGAATTGCAGGGCGAGAAGATCGACATCATCCCGTGGTCGCCCGACATCGCGACCTTCGTCGTCAACGCGCTGGCGCCCGCCGAAGTTGCCAAGGTTGTGATCGACGAGGACCGCGAGCGCATCGAGGTCGTGGTGCCCGACACCAACAACCAGCTTTCGCTGGCGATCGGCCGCCGCGGCCAGAACGTCCGCCTCGCCTCGCAGCTCACCGGCTGGGATATCGACATCCTGACCGAGCAGGAAGAGTCCGAGCGTCGTCAGGCCGACTTCGAGAATTCGACCCGCGTCTTCATGGAGGCGCTCAATGTCGACGAAGTCGTCGGCCAGCTCCTGGCGTCGGAAGGCTTCACCTCGGTCGAGGAACTGGCGCTGGTGGATGTGAAGGAACTCGCCGGCATCGAAGGCTTCGACGAGGAAACCGCGACGGAACTGCAGAACCGCGCCAGGGAATATCTGGAGCAGCTCGAGGCCGAGCTGGAAGCCAAGCGCAAGGAACTCGGCGTCGAGGATGCCATGAAGACGGTCCCCGGCATCACCGCGAAGATGCTGGTCAAGCTCGGCGAGAACGACGTCAAGACCGTCGAGGATCTCGCCGGCTGCGCCACCGACGATCTGGTCGGCTGGACCGAGCGCAAGGACGGTGGCGAACAGACCAAGCATGCCGGGTTCCTCGACGGGATCGATATCTCCCGCGAGGACGCCGAGGCGATGATCATGCAGGCCCGCGTAAAGGCCGGCTGGATCACCGAGGCCGACCTCGCCAAGCAGAATGCCGAGGCGGAAGCCGCCGAAGAACCGACGGCGTAAGGAGATGGCCCGCGTATGCTCGCAATGGCTGACCCCGATCTGGATCATGGGCCGCGGACCGAAAAGTCCGCGACCATGCGGATGTGCGCGGTCAGCCGCGAGGTGCGTCCGATCGACGAGCTGATCCGCTTCGTCGTCGCCCCCACCGGCGAGGTGATCGCCGATGTGAAACGCAAGCTGCCGGGGCGAGGCCTCTGGCTTTCGGCCTCGCGCCGCACGGTTGCGGAAGCGGTCCGGCGTCACCAGTTTAGTCGGGGATTCAAGCGCGACGTCCGCGTCGCGGCGACTCTGCCCGATGATACCGAAGCGCTGCTGGTTCGCAGCAGCCTCGAGGCGCTGGCGATGGCCGCCAAGGCCGGCCAGGTCGTTTCCGGCTTCGGCAAGGTCGAGGACGCGTTGTCGCAGCGGGAAAGACCCCTAAGTCTGATCCATGCTTCCGATGCGGCCCCCGACGGCGTCCGCAAATTGGACGCGATCCTGCGGCAAAGGGGCCGAAAAGATGAAGATTCGCCGAAAATATCTGTCGTCACCGCGCTGACATCGGCAGAATTGGATTTGGCACTGGGCCGGTCAAATGTGATACATGCTGCCCTGCTCGCGGGCCCGGCGAGCAAGACGTTCCTGTCGCGCTGCCAGCTTCTGGTCCGATACCGGATGGCCGACGACGACAAGACCGCCGATGCGGCCAGAAATTCTAGCTAGAGCATGATCGGGAAAAGGGGAAACCGGTTTTCCGAAAAGATCATGTTCAAACAACAAGATGGAGCGGGATGACGGTCCGAGGACAGTCATTTCGGTCTTTTGGAACTGCGACGATAACGCGTGCGAAAAGGCACAACGCTAACGAGATTAGGACTGCTGAATGGTTGATACCAAAACCCCTGGCGACAAGACTTTGAGTGTCCCGAGCAAGACCTTGACGCTGAAGCCACGCGTCGAGACGGGCACCGTGCGCCAGAGCTTCAGCCATGGCCGCAGCAAGCAGGTTGTGGTCGAAAAGCGCGGCAAGCGCCGCGTCGGTGGTGACGGCCCCGGAACCGAGCCGCATGCGCCCGAGCCTGTCGTGGCCAAGCCCGCGCCGACGCCGGCCAGGCCACCGTCCGGCCGCTCCGGCGGGTCTTCCCCATCGCAGCGCAACGCCGGCGGATCGGGCGTGGTGCTGCGCAGCCTGACCGAGGACGAACGCTCGGCCCGCGCCAGCGCACTCGCCGACGCCCGGCAGCGTGAGGTCGAAGAGCGCCAGCAGGCCGAAGAGGAAGCCAAGCGCCGCGCCAGCCGCGAAATCGCCGAGCGCGCCGAGCGCGAAGCCGCCGAAGCCCGCCGGCTGGCCGAAGAGGAACGTCATCGCCAGGAAGAGGAAGCCAAGCGCAAGGCCGAGATCGAGGCCAAGCGGCGCTTTGGCGAGGGCGAAGCGAAGCCCGCCGCGGCAGCCAAGCCAGCGGCCGCAGCAGCCCCTGCGCCGGCGGCTCCGGCCCGTACCCCATCGACCCCGGGCCGCACATCTGCGGCCCCGGGACGCACGTCAGCGACCCCTGGACGCACGTCAGCGACCCCGGCACGTACACCAGCGTCGGCTCCAGCGGCGAAGGCGCCGGGCGTCGCCGCAGAGCCCGATGAAGACGAGGGTCCGCGGCAGGTTCGCCGTGGCCCGGGTGGTGCCATGCGCCCCGTGGCCGCCCCGAAGACCACCCACAAGCCGGGTCCGCAGAAGGAGCGTGGCCGCCTGACGGTTGTCACCGCGCTCAACGCCGACGACGTGCGCGAACGCTCGATCGCGTCCTTCCGCCGCCGCACCCAGCGCCTCAAGGGCATCAGCGCGAACGAGCCGAAGGAAAAGCTGATCCGCGAAGTCACGATCCCGGAAGTCATCACCATCCAGGAACTCGCCAACCGCATGTCCGAGCGCGCGGTCGACGTCATCCGCATGCTGATGAAGCAGGGCGCGATGCACAAGATCACCGACGTGATCGATGCCGACACCGCGCAACTGATCGCCGAAGAACTGGGTCACACGGTCAAGCGCGTGGCTGCGTCCGACGTCGAGGAAGGCCTGTTCGACGTCGTCGACGATTCCACCGATACCGAGCCGCGTTCGCCGGTCGTCACCGTCATGGGCCATGTCGACCACGGCAAGACTTCGCTGCTCGACGCGCTTCGTCACGCCAACGTGGTCTCCGGCGAAGCCGGCGGCATCACCCAGCATATCGGCGCCTATCAGGTGTCTTCGCCGGAAAGCGGCACGAAGATCACCTTCATCGACACGCCCGGTCACGCCGCGTTCACCGCGATGCGCGCGCGCGGCGCCAAGGTCACCGATATCGTGGTGCTGGTGGTCGCGGCCGATGACGGCGTGATGCCGCAGACGGTCGAAGCGATCAATCACGCCAAGGCCGCCAGGGTTCCGATCATCGTCGCGATCAACAAGATCGACAAGCCGGACGCGCGGCCCGAGCGCGTGCGCACGGAATTGCTGCAGCATGAGGTGCAGGTCGAATCGCTCGGCGGCGAAGTCGTCGATGTCGAGGTCTCCGCCAAGAACGGGACCAACCTCGACCGGCTGCTCGAAATGATCGCGCTGCAGGCCGAAATCCTCGACCTCAAGACCAACTCGCAGCGTCCGGCCGAAGGCACCGTGATCGAGGCCAAGCTCGACCGCGGCCGTGGTCCGGTGGCGACCGTGCTGGTGCAACGCGGCACGCTCATGGTCGGCGACATCATCGTCGCCGGCGCCGAGATGGGCCGCGTCCGTGCACTGATCTCGGACCAGGGCGAGAATCTCGACGAAGCCGGTCCGTCCGTGCCGGTCGAGGTGCTCGGCTTCAACGGTCCGCCGGAAGCCGGCGATCGGCTTGCGGTGGTGGAGAACGAAGCCCGCGCCCGCCAGATCACGAGCTACCGTGCGCACCAGAAGCGCGAGAACGCCGCCGCCTCGATCTCGGGCATGCGCGGCTCGCTCGAGCAGATGATGTCACAGCTCAAGACCGCGGGCCGCAAGGAATTCCCGCTGATCGTGAAGGCCGACGTGCAGGGCTCGCTGGAAGCGATCCTAGGCTCGCTGGAAAAGCTCGGCACCGAGGAAGTCGCCGCCCGCATCCTGCATGCCGGCGTCGGCGGCATCTCGGAATCCGACGTCACGCTGGCGGAAGGCTTCAACGCCGCGATCATCGGCTTCTCGGTACGCGCCAACAAGGAGGCGGCCGCCGCCGCCAAGCGCAACGGCATCGAGATCCGCTACTACAACATCATCTACGATCTCGTGGATGACATCAAAAAGGCGATGTCCGGCCTGCTCGCGCCGACCCTGCGCGAGACCATGCTCGGCAACGCCCAGATCCTGGAGGTGTTCAACATCTCCAAGGTCGGCAAGGTCGCCGGCTGCCGCGTTACCGACGGAACGGTCGAACGCGGTGCCAATGTCCGCCTGATCCGCGACAACGTCGTCGTGCATGAAGGCAAGCTGTCGACGCTGAAGCGCTTCAAGGACGAAGTGAAGGAAGTCGTCGCCGGCCAGGAATGCGGCATGGCGTTCGAGAACTACGGCGACATGCGTGTCGGCGACGTGATCGAGTGCTACCGTATCGAAACGATCCAGCGCTCTCTGTAAGTCCAAGTCTTACGAAGCGCGGGAATTTCGAGCTGAACCGTCATGCCCCGCCACCGGGTCTCGCCTTCGGCGAGCCCGATGACAGGCTCCGGCCGGGGCATCCAGTATTGCAATTGGTGCTAGGCACAAAATACTGGATCACCCGCTTTCGCGGGTGATGGCGACAATTTGGGATTTTAGATAATGCCCCGTCATCAGAAGAAGAGTTCCGCCGCCGGCGGCTCGCAACGTCAATTGCGCGTCGGCGAGACCGTGCGCCATGCGGTTGCCGAGATTCTCTCGCACGGTGATGTCCACGATCCGGATCTTCAAGGCCACATCATCACCGTTCCCGAGGTGCGAATGTCGCCGGACCTGAAGCTCGCGACCATTTATGTAATGCCGCTCGGCGGACGCGACACCGAGACCGTGATTACTGCGCTCGACCGCAACAAGAAATTTCTCCGCGGCGAGATCGCGCACCGCGTTAACCTGAAATTTGCACCTGACATCCGCTTCCGCGTCGACGAACGATTCGACGAAGCGGAACGTATCGAGAAATTACTGAGAACACCTGCGGTGCAACGCGATCTTGCACCCGATTCGGACGACGAGTGAGATGACCGTGACGACCGCAAACCCCGTGATCGAATCGCAAGACGTCGATTCGCATGCGGATGAAGAAAAAATTTCGGCGCCTGCGCGCGGCAACGAGACGCGTCGCGTCAACAACGATCCGCGCCAGAAGCAGAAGCAGCAGGGCAACCAGCCGCGGCGCGACAAGCGCGACGTCCATGGCTGGGTCGTGCTCGACAAGCCGATCGGCATGACGTCGACGCACGCCGTCGCGGTGCTGAAGCGCCTGTTCCAGGCCAAGCGCGCCGGGCACGCCGGCACGCTCGATCCGCTCGCCTCGGGTGGGCTGCCGATTGCGCTCGGTGAAGCCACCAAGACGGTTCCGTTCGTCATGGAGGGCCGCAAGCGCTATCGCTTCACGGTGGCCTGGGGCGAGGAACGCGACACCGACGACATCGAGGGCCGCGTGGTCGAGACCAGCGAACTTCGCCCCTCGGCCGAATCAATCCAGGAATTGCTGCCGTGCTTCACCGGCGTGATCGAGCAGGTCCCCCCGCAATATTCCGCGATCAAGGTCCAGGGCGAGCGGGCCTATGATTTGGCACGGGACGGCGAGAAGGTCGAATTGCAGCCCCGGCCGGTCGAGATCCACGAATTAACCCTGGTGGAACACGGAGATAGCGGCCAGTCCGTGTTCGAGGCCGAGTGCGGCAAGGGAACCTATGTTCGTGCTTTGGCCCGGGACATGGGGCGGATTCTCGGCTGTTTCGGCCATATCTGCGCGCTCAGGCGGACCGTTGTCGGTCCGTTTACCGAAAGCGACATGATTCCGCTGGAAGAATTGGAGGCTTTGTGCAATAGAGCCGCGTCTGGCGAGGGCAGCCTCGCCGACGCGCTTTTGCCCGTTGAGACCGCGCTGGACGACATCCCGGCACTGGCCGTCACACGGGCGGATGCGGCAAGGCTCCATCGGGGCCAAGCCGTTTTGTTGCGCGGACGGGATGCGCCCAATAGTAGCGGCACAGTCTATGTCACGGTGGCAGGCCGGCTTCTCGCGCTTGCCGAGATTGGCAATGGCGAAATCATCCCCAAGCGCGTGTTCAACCTGACCGGACTGACTGCCAGTTCGGCTCGCAACCATGGAAGTATTTGACGATGTCGATTACCGCCGAACGTAAAGCGGAAGTCATCAAGACGAATGCCCTCAAAGCCGGCGACACCGGCTCGCCCGAGGTTCAGGTCGCGATCCTGTCGGAACGCATCAGCAACCTTACCGAGCACTTCAAGACCCACGGGAAGGACAACCATTCACGCCGCGGCCTATTGAAGCTCGTGTCGACGCGACGCTCTCTCCTCGACTACATCAAGAAAAAGGACGAGGCGCGTTACAAGGCATTGCTAGAAAAGCATAACATTCGTCGTTGATTTCAAGACTACGCGCGCAAGATTAGCGCGCGTTTTCGCATGATCTTCCGAGAGACCGGAGTTTCAACCGTTCGGAGACGATCATGCGCAAGAGCATGAACGTGACGACCGCATGTCGCACACACTCATGCTCAAGCCTCGAGCATGACCCGGTTTTCCGGAAAGACCATGCTCAAACCTAAAGTGCCCAGCAGCAATCCGGCCGCCGGGCGGGGCAAGATGCCCGTATGAACGAAAGGATGGACACCATCCGGAACTTGAGAACCATGGCAGGATCGCCGGATACTGATCACGACTTGCGATCAGTGTCTCGCCATCTTGCGCATGGTTTTTGCGTTTTGGGGGCCCGCTCTTTCGTGAAACCATGAAAGAAGACCAAAATGTTTACGACCCATTCCGTGGAGATCGACTGGGGCGGACGTCCGCTCAAGCTTGAAACCGGAAAGATCGCCCGGCAGGCCGATGGCGCCGTTATGGCGACCTATGGCGAGACCGTGGTGCTTGCCACCGTCGTCGCCGCCAAGACGCCCCGCGAAGGCGTCGACTTCCTGCCGCTGACGGTCGACTACCAGGAGAAGGCCTATGCCGCGGGCCGCATCCCCGGCGGCTACTTCAAGCGCGAGGGCCGGCCGACTGAGAAGGAGACGCTGGTCTCCCGCCTGATCGACCGCCCGATCCGCCCGCTGTTCGTCGACGGCTGGCGCAACGAGACGCAGGTGATCATCACCACCCTGTCGCATGACATGGAGAACGATCCGGACATTCTGGCGATGGTTGCCGCTTCCGCGGCGCTGACGCTGTCCGGTGTGCCGTTCAAGGGCCCGATTGGCGCGGCCCGCGTCGGCTTCGCCAACGACGAATATGTGCTGAACCCGACGCTGGACGAGATGAACGAGACCCAGCTCGATCTCGTCGTCGCCGGTACCGCGGACGCCGTGCTGATGGTGGAATCGGAAGCCAAGGAGCTGAACGAAGACGTCATGCTCGGCGCCGTGATGTTCGGCCACCGCCACTTCCAGCCGGTCATCAACGCGATCATCGAGCTCGCCGAGAAGGCCGCGAAGGAGCCGCGCGAGATCACCCCGATCGACAATTCGGCGATCGAAAAAGATATGCTCGGCCTGATCGAGCAGGAGTTGCGCACCGCTTACGCTATACCGATCAAGCAGGAGCGCTATGCCGCGGTCGGTGCCGCCAAGGAAAAGGTGATGGCGCACTTCTTCCCGGAAGGGCAGGAGCCGAAATATGACAAGCTGCGCGTCGCCGACGTGTTCAAGGAGCTGGAAGCGAAGATCGTCCGCTGGAACATCCTCGACACCGGCAAGCGCATCGACGGCCGCGACGTCAAGACGGTGCGCAACATCGTCGCCGAAGTCGGCGTGCTGCCGCGCGCCCACGGTTCGGCGCTGTTCACCCGCGGCGAGACCCAGGCGATGGTCGTGACCACGCTCGGCACCGGCGAGGATGAGCAGTACATCGACGCGCTGTCCGGAACGTACAAGGAGACGTTCCTGCTGCACTACAACTTCCCACCCTACTCGGTCGGCGAGACCGGCCGCCTCGGCGGCACCAAGCGTCGCGAGATCGGCCACGGCAAGCTCGCCTGGCGCGCGATCCATCCCGTGCTGCCACCGCACCATGAATTCCCCTACACGGTGCGCGTGGTGTCTGAAGTCACAGAGTCCAACGGCTCATCGTCGATGGCCTCGGTCTGCGGCGCCTCGCTGGCACTGATGGATGCCGGCGTGCCGCTGAAGCGGCCGACCGCCGGTATCGCGATGGGCCTGATCCTCGAAGATCAGCGCTTCGCGGTGCTCTCGGACATCCTCGGCGACGAGGATCATCTCGGCGACATGGATTTCAAGGTCGCCGGCACCGACCAGGGCATCACCTCGCTGCAGATGGATATCAAGATCGAGGGCATCACCGAGGAGATCATGCGCGTCGCGCTTGGCCAGGCCAAGGAAGGACGCATTCACATCCTCGGCGAGATGTCCAAGGCACTGACCGCGGCGCGCGCCGAGCTCGGCGAATACGCACCGCGCATCGAGACCTTCAAGATCCCGACGGACAAGATCCGCGAAGTGATCGGCACTGGCGGCAAGGTGATCCGCGAGATCGTCGAGAAGACCGGCGCCAAGATCAACATCGAGGACGACGGCACCGTGAAGGTCGCCTCCAACGACGGCGAGGCGATGAAGGCTGCGATCAAGTGGATCAAGTCGATCACCTCCGAGCCGGAGATCGGCCAGATCTACGAGGGCACCGTAGTCAAGGTGATGGAGTTCGGCGCCTTCGTGAACTTCTTCGGCGCCAAGGACGGCCTCGTCCATATCAGCCAGCTCGCGGCCAACCGCGTGCAGAAGACCTCCGACGTCGTCAAGGAAGGCGACAAGGTCAAGGTCAAGCTGCTCGGCTTCGACGACCGCGGCAAGACGCGGTTGTCGATGAAGGCGGTCGACCAGGAGACCGGCGAGGATCTGGAGGCCAAGCAGAAGACCGACGCGCCAGCGACGCGCGAGGCGGCAGGCGAGTGAACGCTTCTACACAATGGAATTGCTAAAAAAGGGCGGCCTTGACGGCCGCCCTAAGTTTATGTGGGGCTTTGCAAATCAACCGTGGCTGATGGCCATGTGCGGTTTGGCCGCGATTTCGTGATCACCTTTGTCGGAACCGCTTCACGTCCTGCGCCTACAATAAGACACCATGCTTTCCTTAAGCCCGGAGGTCACGATGTCATTCCTGTCCCGCCGCCGCCTGATGATGGCCGCAACCGGCCTCGTCGCCGCAGCCGCTTCGCCGCGAATGGCGTTCGCGCAAGGCTCGGCCCAGCCGCCTGCCGGTCCGTTCAAGGTGGATCCGCTGCCCTATCCCGCCAATGCGCTGGAGCCGCATATCGATGCGCTGACGATGCAGATCCATCATGACAAGCATCACCAGGCCTATGTGAACAACGTCAACGCGATCGCCAAAGATCATCCGCAGATCGCCGAAAAGCCCGTCGCGGATGTGCTCGCCAATCTGAACAAAGTGCCCGAGGCGGTCCGCACCGGCGTCCGCAACAATCTCGGCGGCCACGCCAACCACACCATGTTCTGGCAGATCATGGGACCGAATGGCGGCAAGCCGGAAGGCGAGGTGCTCGCCGCGATCGACCGCGATCTCGGCGGAATGGAGAAACTACGGACCGACTTCAACGCGGCCGGCGGACGCGTGTTCGGTTCGGGCTGGGTGTTCGTCACCGTGACCAAGGACGGCAAGCTCGCACTCGAGACCCGGCCGAACCAGGACAGCCCGCTGATGGACGGCAAACGCACACTGTTCGGCAACGACGTCTGGGAGCACGCTTACTATCTGCATTACCAGAATCGCCGCCCTGACTATCTGCAGGCCTGGTGGAACACGGTGAACTGGAAGGCGATCGGCGACCGCTACGCGGCCGCAAAGGCAGGCACGCTCGGCGTGTAGTCCACGCGCGACAGAGCAGTCTCACGCGGCCGGGGGGCGCGATATCGTCTCCGGCCGCTTCGCTGCACCGCCGAACTTCATGAGCAAGCTTCCCTTCACGGCGCCCCAGGGCTTCGGTTCTGATTGAACCAGAACCGAAGCTCTGGACTCTTGTTTTGACGCATTTTCTTCACGCGAACCGGCGCCCACTTCGCTCGAAAACGCTCTAGAATTGGCCGTTGCCAATGCAAGCGTTCGGAGCGATGAACGCGTCTTCGCCCGTGAAAGGTTCAGCCCCATGATCCAGCTCTATTGGTCGCCTCGTTCGCGCTCGTTCACCTGCCTGTGGCTGATGGAAGAAACCGGACTGCCGTATGAGCGCGTGCTGACCGACATCTCGACCGGCGCGCAGAAGGCGCCGGAGTTCCTGAAGGTCAATCCGATGGGCAAGGTGCCGGCCTTGAAGGACGGCGACGTCGCGCTCGGCGAAGCTGCTGCGATCTGCGCCTATATTGCGGATCGTTATCCGGAGAAGAAGCTCGCGCCGGCGCTGAACGATCCGAAGCGCGGGCGATATCTGCAGTACCTGTTCTTCGCGCCGAGCTGCATCGAGCCGGCGCTGATCCAGATCTTCACCAAGCTCGAGGTGCCCGCCAGCACCGCCGCATGGGGCACCGCGACACAGGTGTTCGACGTACTCGACACCGAGCTGCAGAAGGGACCGTGGATTCTCGGCGAGGACTTTTCCGCCGCCGATATCGTGGTCGGCTCTGGCCTGAACTATGCGGTGCGGCTGTTCAAGATGGTGCCGTCGCGGCCGTCCTTCGAGGCCTATATCGATCGTTGCACCGCGCGTCCGGCATTCCAGCGCGCGGAGAAGATTGCCGCGGGTTAGCTCTTGTAGGGTGGGCAAAGCGCAGCGTGCCCACCATTCACGATCGGTGCAAGAGAAGGTGGGCACGCTTCGCTTTGCCCACCCTACGATTTCGAGCTACTCCGCCTTCAGGTCTTCCGGGCGCGGCATCGAGATCACGTTGTAGCCGGAATCGACGTAATGGATTTCGCCGGTGACGCCGCCGGAGAGATCGGACAGCAGATAGAGCGCGGAACCGCCGAGCTCATCAAGCGTCACGCCGCGGCCGAGCGGTGAATGCTTCTGCTGAAACGCGAACATCGCGCGTGCATCGCCGATGCCCGAGCCGGCGAGCGTGCGCACCGGACCCGCTGAAATCGCGTTGATGCGGATGGCGCGGGAGCCGAAATCGGCGGCGAGATAGCGCACCGAGGCTTCCAGCGCCGCCTTCGCGACCCCCATCACGTTGTAATTGGGCATCACGCGCATCGAGCCGCCGAAGGTCAGCGTAATCATGGCGCCGCCGGTTTCCGGCATCAGCTCGGCTGCGCGCTCGGCCAGTTCGGTGAACGAAAAGCAGGAGATCAGCATGGTGCGCGAGAAGTTCTCGCGCGTGGTGTCCGCATAGCGGCCCTTCAGCTCGTTCTTGTCGGAGAAGGCGACGGCATGGACGAGGAAATCGAGCTGACCCCATTTCTCGCGCAAGGCTGCGAACACCGCATCGACGCTGGCGAGATCCTCGACATCGCAGGGCAGCACCGTGTCGACGCCGAGCGACTGCGCCAGCGGCTTGACGCGCTTGCCGAGCGCCTCGCCCTGATAGGTGAAGGCGAGCTCGGCGCCCTGCGCATGGAGCGTCCTGGCAATGCCCCAGGCGATCGAATGATCATTGGCGACGCCCATGATCAGTCCGCGCTTGCCTTTCATCAGGTCCTGCATCGTACTCACCACTCTCTTTCTTCGTCATGCCCGGGCTTGTCCCGGGAATCCACGCGCTTTCGGCGCCTATGGCAAAGACGTGGATGGCCGGGACGAAGCCCGGCCATGACGGTGAATCAGCCAGTCAACTGGCTAACAATCTCACGCATCCAGCCGCTTGAACACCAGCGTCGCGTTGGTGCCGCCGAAGCCGAACGAATTCGACAACACGGTGCCGAGCTTCGCATTGTCGATGCGCTTGCGCACGATCGGCATGTCGGCGAACACAGGGTCGAGCTCGGTGATATGCGCGCTCTCGCAGATGAAGCCGTTGTTCATCATCAGAAGCGAATAGATCGCCTCCTGCACGCCGGTGGCGCCGAGCGAATGGCCGGTCAGCGCCTTGGTCGCCGAGATTGGCGGGCATTTCTCGCCGGTGCCGAACACCTTGCGGATCGCCTCGATCTCCGGCGGATCGCCGGCAGGCGTCGAGGTCGCGTGCGGATTGATGTAATCGATCGGAGTATTCACCGTCGACAGCGCCATGCGCATGCAGCGCTCGGCACCTTCGCCCGAGGGCGCCACCATGTCGTAGCCGTCGGAGGTCGCGCCATAGCCGACGATCTCGGCATAGATGCGTGCACCGCGCGCCTTGGCGTGCTCCAGCTCTTCCAGCACCACGACGCCGGCGCCGCCGGCGATGACGAAACCGTCGCGGTTGATGTCGTAGGGGCGAGAGGCGGTGGCCGGCGTATCGTTATATTTCGACGACATGGCGCCCATGGCGTCGAACAGCACCGACAGCGTCCAGTCGAGTTCCTCGCAGCCGCCGGCGAAGATCACGTCCTGCTTGCCCATCTGGATGATCTCGGAGGCATTGCCGATGCAGTGGTTAGACGTCGCGCAGGCCGAGGAGATCGAATAGTTCACGCCCTTGATTTTGAACCAGGTCGCAAGCGTTGCGGAAGCGGTCGACGACATGCCCTTGGGAACCGCGAACGGACCGACCCGCTTCGGGCCCTTGGTGCGCGCGATGTCGGCGGCCTCGACCAGGGTCCGCGTCGACGGCCCGCCCGAACCCATGATGATACCGGTGCGCTCGTTGGAGACTTCGTCCGCCTCGAGCCCGGCATCGCGGATCGCCTGCTCCATCGCCACGTGATTCCATGCCGCACCGTCGGCCAGAAACCGCATCGCGCGGCGATCGATCACCTCAGCCGGCTTGAGCGTCGGCGCGCCTTGCACCTGCGAACGGAAGCCGAGCTCGGCGTATTTCTCCGCTCGGGAAATCCCGGACTTCGCCTCGTGAAGGCTCGCAAGCACTTCCTGGGTGTTGTTTCCGATGGACGAGACAATGCCCATCCCGGTGATGACAACCCGCCTCATGATCGCCTCGCCCTGCCGTTAGTTTTCTGTGCGATGGTTTCGGTCACGCCGGGGCCGTGCCCTGCTTGAACAGCCCAACCTTCAAATCCTTCGCGCGATAAATAATCTCGCCATCCATGGAAAGCCAGCCATCGGCAATGCCGAGCACCAGCCTCGAGCGCATCACGCGCTTAATATCTACGTTGTACACAACCTTGCGCACATTCGGCAGAACTTGGCCGCCGAACTTCAGCTCGCCAAGACCGAGCGCCCGCCCGCGTCCTTCGCCGCCGATCCAGCCGAGGTAAAAGCCGACCATCTGCCACATCGCATCCAGGCCGAGACAGCCGGGCATGACGGGATCGTTCTTGAAGTGGCAGCCGAAGAACCAGAGATCCGGTTTCACATCGAGCTCGGCGCGCACCAGTCCCTTGCCGAACTCGCCACCGGTCTCGGAGATCTCGCTGATGCGGTCGAACATCAGCATCGGCGGCAACGGCAATTGGGCATTACCGGGACCGAACATCTCGCCCCTGCCGCACGCCAGCAAATCCTCGTACTCATAACCGCTGCGCCGTTCCAGCATCCTCTTTCCACTCTCCTCAATGTCCCGGTGAAGCGCTCTCGAACGAACCGGACCGTTTCCCCGGCGGGACAAGATTCCCCGCAACGCGGCGCTACCTTGGGTGCGAACGGCGTCTCTACCGAATTCGCATATGTGGTCCGCGCGCTCTGTAACATAGGCATGAAGGCGCGGCAAAGTGTCGGAATGGGTTAAATTGCTGCATCCCCAGAGGGTTCCGGTCGGGCCGACTTCGCCGGCCCCAGTTGCGAGAAACTTGCATCTGAAGGATTTCCTTCTTATAGTCTTTGGAATATTGCCCGAGTTAGGTGTCTAGAGTGCATATGAGCGACGAAGTTCCGCATGTGAGCGATGACGCTAGTCAGATCGCCCGCGGCCCGGGTCATCAGCCGGCGCTGACCGGCTGCCCATGGCATGACGTCAATGAAATGCTGCAGGCGGCAGGCCTTCGGCCGACCCGTCAGCGCATGGCGCTGGGCTGGCTCCTGTTCGGCAAGGGTGCCCGCCATCTGACCGCAGAAATGCTTTACGAGGAGGCGACGCTCGCGAAGGTTCCGGTGTCGCTGGCCACCGTCTACAACACGCTGAACCAGCTCACCGATGCGGGCCTGCTGCGCCAGGTCAGCGTCGACGGCACCAAGACCTATTTCGACACCAACGTCACCGCGCATCACCATTTCTACCTCGAGAACAACCACGAGCTGGTCGACATTCCCGACCCGCATCTGGTGCTCTCCAAGATGCCGGATATCCCTGAAGGCTACGAGATCGCGCGCATCGATATGGTCGTGCGGCTGCGCAAGAGGCGCTGAGCGCCACGTAGCTGTCGTCCCGGGCTTGATCCGGGACCCATAACCGCGAATTTTCGTTGTTTGAGAGCGGCGTCTTCCGGCAGCGCGTTATTGCGAGATGACGCGGTATGGGTCCCGGCTCGCGCGGAGCCTGTCATCGTTCGCGCGACCCGTTGGCTTGGCCGGGACGACACCGTAAAATTCAGTCCACCTTCTCGTCGGCGTAGACGCCCCACAGGCGCTGCTGCTCGATCCAGCCGTCGAAGCCGTTGCCGGTGACGCGGCACCAGCTATTGGCGCATTTCCTCACCTGCGCGATGACGCCGGCCTGCAGCCGCGCAGCGACCGCGCTCGTCGCATCCGGACGATCGTAGAGCGACGCCAGGTCGTCCTTGTGCTTCATCGTGACGACCGCAGTGCGGCGGCCCGACAGCAGCGAATGATAGACCCAACCTTCGGCGCCTTCGGAATCGCGCACCCGGCGCCAGTTCTCGAACTCGGCGGTGATTTCGACCGGCAGGCCGGAGCGGGTATAGACCCAGGCGACGTCATTGTCCTTGGTCGGGCCGGCGCGGACGTTCACATGATCGGACTTGAGGCTGACGTAACGGGGTATCGGCAGGCCGCTGGTGGTCGGACTTGCATCCTTGGCCGAATGTCCTGGAGATACCGAGGTGCCGAGCATGCACCCAACCAGCATCGCCAACCAACTCAACCGCCCCAACGCCATCAACTCGTCTCCTACTGAGAACGCCAACTCAAGTTCTGCGAGTTGAACCGGTGAACGCCCAGAACCCCAGACCCTTGCGCCGCGCGTCGATGCCCCAGCCCGTCTTGCCGAGGGGTTCTTGTGTTGGCCCGGTCTTCTGCTAGAGAGGACGGAACGTTGAGAACCAGAACGCCCGACTTTTCCTTGGAAACCCGAGGCAATCATCGGGGAACCTAGGGAAACGTGAAGGAAACGCCGGGACCGCGCAGCAACCGCAGTTTCGAACAACCGGGTTAATGAGGCCTGAACGGCGAAGCCTTTGACGGGCCGAAGCCTCATGAGAGCAGAACATGTCGGTTAAGAAGAAGCCTCTCGTCGTCGTCACCCGCAAGCTGCCGGATTCGATCGAGACCCGGATGCGCGAATTATTCGACGCAAGGCTCAATCTCGACGACACCCCGATGACGTCGGAGCAGATCGCGGAAGCTGTGCGCACCGCTGACGTGCTGGTGCCGACCGTCACCGACCTGATCCGCGAGGACGTTCTCAACCAGGGTGAATCCAAGCTGCGGCTGATCGCCAATTTCGGCAACGGCGTCGACAATATCGACGTCACGGCGGCGCACGCGCGCGGCATCACCGTGACCAACACGCCGAAGGTGCTGACCGAAGATACCGCCGACATGACCATGGCGCTGATCCTGGCGGTGCCGCGACGGATGATCGAGGGCGCCTCGATCCTGACCGAAGGCAAGCACTGGCCGGGCTGGTCGCCGACCTGGATGCTCGGCCATCGCATCGGCGGAAAACGGCTCGGCATCATCGGCATGGGCCGCATCGGCCAGGCGGTCGCGCGCCGCGCCCGCGCCTTTGGCCTGCAGATCCATTATCACAACCGCCGCCCGGTGGCGCCGCGCATCGCCGACGAGCTTGGCGCCACCTATTGGGAAAGCCTCGACCAGATGCTGGCGCGGATGGACATCCTCTCGGTGAACTGTCCGCATACGCCTGCGACCTTCCACCTGCTTTCCGCGCGGCGGCTGAAGCTGATCCGCAAGGACGCCTATATCGTCAACACCGCGCGCGGCGAGGTGATCGACGAGGACACGCTGGTCAAGCTGATCGAAGCCGGAGAGATCGGCGGCGCCGGCCTCGACGTCTATGAGCACGAGCCTGCGGTCAATCCGAAGCTGGTGCGGCTCGCCAAGGCGGGCAAGGTGACGCTGCTGCCGCATATGGGCTCGGCCACCATCGAGGGCCGCGTCGAGATGGGCGAGAAGGTGATCATCAACATCCGCACCTTCCTCGACAACCACAAGCCGCCGGATCGCGTGCTGCCGAGCATGTTGTAGCCACCACCTCGGTGTCGTACCCGCGAAGCGGACTTGTAGCCCGGATGGAGCCATTGGGCGCGCCTTCGCGCGACCCGCTGGCCCCATCCGGGCTACGGGACCTTCCTCCGCCGTTCCCGCTTGCGCCACTCCGCAACGAACGCCACGAAGGCGGCGAGCGCGGGCGGCGTTTGGCGGCGGCTCGGATAGTAGAGAAACGGGCCCGGGAACGGCGCGCACCAATCGTCGAGCACGCTGACCAGCGCGCCGGATTTGACGCCGTAGCGCACGTATCCCTCGAACGTGGCCCAATATCCGACGCCGTCATGGACGGCGCGCAGCGCAAGCCCGAGATAGGTTGCGATCAGCTTGGCCGGCGGCGACACCTTGACGACGCGTCCTGCTTTTTCGAACTCCCAATCATGCATCGCGCCGCTGCCGAAGCGGGTGCGGATACAGGGATGGTCGAGCAGATCCTTTGGCTGCGTCGGCCGGCCATGCTGCGCGACATAGTCGCGCGAGGCCACGACTGCGTAGCGTTGCGGCGGCCCAAGCGATACCGCGATCATGTCCTGCGCGAGATGCTCGCCATAGCGCACGCCGGCATCGAACCCTTCCGCGACGATGTCGACGAACGCGCTCTCGGCGATGATCTCCAGATCGACTTGCGGATGTTTTGCCAGGAACGGCGCCACCATCGGCGCCAGCACCAGGTCGATAGCCGGCGGCGGCGCATTGATGCGCAGGCGACCTGAGGGCACGCCGCGTAAGCCGCGCACCTGATCGAGCGCCGCGCAGACGTCGCGCATCGCAGGGCCCACGCGCGCAAGCAACAATTCACCGGCCTCGGTCAGCGCCACGCTGCGCGTGGTGCGGTTCATCAGGCGCACGCCGAGCCGCTCCTCCATGTCGCGCAGCCGCTGGCTGAGGCTGGAGACCGAGACGCGCTGCTCCAGCGCCGCGCGCCGAAAATTCTGCGTGCGGGCCACAGCGAGGAAGGCTTTGAGGTCGCGAAGGTCGAAATCCTGCATTGTTCGCTATAGTGAACAAGCCATTCTCAATTGTCCAGCTTATCGAAATAATCAACGCGGCGCATATCCGCCTCGTCACGCGCGGCATCCATCCGCCGCCCATTTCGAGGAGAAGCTGCCATGGAAAAACGCAAACTCGGCTCAACTGGCCCGGAGGTCTCGGCCATCGGCCTCGGCTGCATGGGCATGTCGGATTTCTACGGCCCCGCCGACCGCAACGAGAGCATCGCCACGATCCATGCGGCGCTCGATGCCGGAATCACGCTGCTCGACACCGGCGACTTCTATGGCATAGGCCACAATGAGATGCTGATCGCCGAAGCGCTTGCCGGCCACAGCCGCGACAATCTGCAGATCTCGGTCAAGTTCGGCGCGCTGCGCGATCCCAACCGGGGTTTTCTCGGCTACGATAGCCGGCCAGTCGCGGTGAAGAACTTTGCCGCCTATTCGCTGCAGCGGCTCCGCACCGACCATATCGACATCTATCGGCCGGCGCGGCTCGATCCCAGCGTGCCGATCGAAGAGACCGTCGGCGCGATCGCTGACCTGATCAAGGCCGGGCACGTCAGGCATATCGGCCTTTCGGAAGTCGGCTCGGAGACCATCCGCCGCGCGCACGCCGTGCATCCGATCGCCGATCTGCAGATCGAATATTCGCTTGTAGCGCGCGGCATCGAGGACGACATCCTGAAGACCTGCCGCGAGCTCGGCATCAGCATCACGGCTTACGGCGTCCTGGCGCGCGGCTTGATCAGCGGCCACTGGTCGAAAGAGCATTCCGGCCCGCAGGATTTCCGCCTGCTGAGCCCGCGTTTCCAGGCCGGCAATATCGACACCAACCTGGCGTTGGTGGGTTCACTTCGCGCCATCGCCAGGGACGTCGGCGCATCTCCGGCGCAGGTCGCGATTGCCTGGGTCGCCGCGCAGGGCAAGGATATCGTGCCGCTGGTCGGTGCCCGCCGCCGCGACCGTCTCACCGAGGCGCTCGGCGCGCTCGAGGTGAAACTGACGGATGCGCATCTCGCCGCGCTGGCAAACGCCTTTCCGCCCGGCGTCGCCGCCGGCGGCCGCTATCCGGAGGAGCACTTGAAGCACATGGACAGCGAGAAGCGCGCTTCGTGACACTCAAAGATGCCCGCTCAGATCGGTGATGACAGGGTTGTCACCGTTGAGCGGATTCGCCGGATCGCGCGCGTAACGCAGAGTCTCGAAGCGCATCGCGCGCGCATCCACCATCAAGAGGCGCCCGACCAGGCCCTCGCCGAAGCCGACGATCTCGCGGATCGCCTCCAGCGCCATCATAGAGCCCAGCATGCCGGCGAGCGCGCCCATCACGCCGGCTTCCGCGCAGGCCGGCACCGTGCCGGGCGGCGGAGGTTCGGGAAACAGGCAGCGATAGGTCGGATTGAACTCGCCGGCGGCATTCTTCTCATGTGCGCGGATCGTGGTCAGCGAGCCGTCGAATACGCCGAGCGCGGCCGTGATCAGCGGCTTGCCGGCGAGGAAGCAGGCATCGGAGACGAGATAGCGCGTCTCGAAATTGTCGGAGCCGTCGAGCACGAGGTCATAGCCGCCGATCAGCGACATCACGTTATCAGCGTCGAGCCGCACCGCATGCGCCTCGAAATTGACATGCGGATTGAGCGCATGGATCTGCTCGGCGGCGCTGTCGACCTTGCGTTTGCCGATGTCCGGCGTCGCATGGATGATCTGGCGCTGCAGATTGGAGAGCGACACGATATCATCATCGACGACCCCGAGCGTGCCGACGCCGGCCGCCGCCAGATACATCAGCGCCGGCGCGCCAAGGCCGCCGGCGCCGATCACCAGCACCGAAGCCTCCTTCAGCGCCGTCTGCCCGGGCCCGCCGACTTCGCGCAGCACGATGTGGCGGGCGTAGCGTTCGAGTTCGTCAGCACTCAGCATTGTTGCTTACATCCTTATCGCCACCGCCAAACCCTCATGGTGAGGAGCCGCGAAGCGGCGTCTCCTGACGATGCTATCGCATCGCCGGGCGAACCATGAGGCCCGGACCTCGCCCGTGGCCCATCCTTCGAGACGGCCGCTTCGCGTCCTCCTCAGGATGAGGTCGGAATCGTGAACCCAGGTGTGGTTGTTGCCGACCAAGCAGATGTGCATAATCGACCCACCGCGCAATAACCTCCCGGATTTGTCATGAGATCGGTGCTTTCGGCAACATTGATGGTCGTGACAATGGGGAGCGCACAGGCGCAGATGACCCCGCCGTCCACCGCCGGCGCCAAACCAAAGACAGTCGCGACCGTGCCGGTCCGCCCCGCGCTGCAGAAGCCCGAGGAGACGGCGGGCGGGATGGCGCAGGCCGAGCGGCTCGCGCTGCAATCCGATCTCGCCTGGGTCGGCCAGTATAACGGCGCGATCACGGGCGATGTCAGCGAGCGCATGGTCAACGCGATCAAGGAATTCCAGAAATCGCGCGGCGGCAAGCCGACCGGCGTGCTCAACCCGCAGGAGCGTGGCGTGCTGGCCGAGACCGCGCGGCGCAAACAGGAGAGCGTCGGCTGGCGGATTGTCACTGAGCCCGGCACCGGAGCGCGGCTCGGCATTCCCTCAAAACTGGTTCCGCAACTCGCAAGCGGTGTCGACGGCGCCAAATGGACGTCAGCGACGGGGACGATCCAGGTCGTGCTGGCGCGCCGCAAGGAGGCGAGCCCGACCACCGCAAAACTTGCCGAGCGCGAGAAGAAGGAGCCGGGCCGGACCGTCGACTATACCGTCGTCAAGCCGGATTTCTTCGTGCTGTCGGGCCTGCAGGGGCTGAAGAAATTCTACATCCGCGGCACGTTCAAGGGCGACGAAGTTCGCATCCTCACCATCCTCTACGACCAGGCAACTGAAAATACCGTCGAGCCGGTGGTGATCGCGATGTCGAGCGCGTTCAACCCGTTCCCATCAGGTCCCCAGATTGCAGGTCCCCCGCCGCGCAAGACGGTGGAATATGGCACTGGCGTTGTCGTCAGCGACGACGGCGCGATCGTGACCGACCGCTTGGCCACCGACGAATGCATCGCGATCACGATTGCCGGTCACGGCAATGCCGACCGGATCGCCGAAGACAAGGAACACGATCTCGCGCTGCTGCACATCTATGGCGCGCGCGGATTGAAGCCGCTGAATATCGGCGCCACTGGCGCAAAGCCGGCGCTCGACCTCACCGGCATCGCCGATCCGCAGAATCAGGGCGGCGGCAACGCCGTGAGCAGCGCCAAGGCGACAGCCATGGCTGTCGGCAACGATGTCACGCTGACGCCGGCACCTGCGATCGGCTTCTCCGGCGCGGCGGCGCTCGATACCGACGGCAAGTTCGCCGGTCTCGCTTTGCTGAAGCCGGTGGTCGTCGCCGGTCCGGCGAATGCGGCACCCGCATCGCAGGCGATGCTGGCGCCGGCCGAGACGGTGCGCGGCTTCCTGAAAGCCCATGGTGTGACCGCGAATGGCACATCGACCGACGCAAGGGCCGCCGTGGTGCGCGTGATCTGCGTGCGGAAATAGCGCTCGCTCCTCCCCTCGCCCCGCTTGCGGGGAGAGGCCGGATGCATCGGCAGATGCAATCCGGGTGAGGGGCTGCCTCCGCGAACTCATCTCTTACCGAATTTGCGGAGACAGCCCCTCACCCCAACCCTCTCAGGGCGAGCTCTGCTCGTCCCGCCCCGCAAGAGCGGGGAGAGGGAGCCGACGTCACGCCAATCTGAACCTTACCCCCGCACGCGCCAGCCCACCGGCGATCCCGATCGGCGTGCCGTCGGCGCGCCAGCAGGCGGCGCCCAGCATGCGGCCATCCTCATCAAATTCGATCGCGTTCATGCCGCCGGCGACGGAAGATACCGGCGCGACGGTATGGCCCATCGCGGCAAGTTTCTCGCGCACGCTCTCGGGAACCGGCGAGTTCGACTTCGAGCGCATTGCCCTCGGTCCATACCCGCGGCGCCTCGACCGCTTCCTGCAGGCTCATGCCGTGATCGATCAGGTTGATCAGCGCCTGCATTGCGCTGGGGAAGATGCGTTTTCCTCCGGGCAGGCCGAGCGCATATCTCAGTTTGCCATCGCGCAGCGCCATCATCGGCGACATCGAGGTGGTGACGCGCTTGCCGGCCGCCAGCGACAGCGCGTGGCCGGGACGCGGATCGAACAGATGCATGTAATTGTTCGCGATGGCACCAAGGCCGGGGATCAGGATCTTGGCGCCGAACAGATTGTTGATGGTTTGCGTGGTCGCAACCACATTGCCGAACGCATCCGCCGCCGTCAGATGCGTGGTATGCGCGCCTTCGAGCTGCGCAACGCCCGCGGCCCAGGCCTGCGCCCGATCGGGATCGATCGCATGGCGGCGCTCTTCGGCATAGGCTTTCGACGTCAGCCGCTCGACGGGCACGTTGACATAGGCGGGATCGCCGCTTGCCGCTGCGCGATCGGCGAAGGCGATCTTCAGCACTTCGGCGAGATAATGAATCGTCTCGGCGCTGCCGAAACCGAGGCTCGCGATGTCGTAGCCTTCGAGAATGTTCAACATCTCCGCGATATGCACGCCGGATGCCGCCGGCGGCGGTGGTCCCAGGATAACCCAGCCGCGATAATCGGCGCGGATCGGCTGGCGCTCGACGGTCTTGTAGGCTGCGAGATCGGCGCGGCGAATATATCCGCCGTTCTGCTCCATGTAGTGGACGAGGATATCGCCGAGCGATCCCTGATACAGCGCGGCCTCGCCATGCTCGGCGATATACCGCAACGTCTCCGCATATTCGGCCTGCACCACGCGTTCGCCGATCTTCGGCGGTTCGCCGTTCGGAAGATAGATCGCCGAAATCGGCTTGTCCTTCAACATGTCGGCCGCGCTCTCGCGGATGCATTCGTGCAAGTAAGGCGTCACCGCATAGCCGCGGGCGGCATGCTTGATCGCGGGCTGCATGACGTCGGCAAGGCTCATGGTGCCGAATCGCCGCAGCGTCTCGCACCAGGCCATTAGCGAACCCGGCACCGCCACCGCCTTCGCACCCACGCAATTCTCATCGCCGACGGTGTCGAACACGTCATGCGCCGAACCCGGCTTCGAACTGTAGGTGTCGGGACGGACCGCGAGCGGCACGGTGCTCTGGCCGTCGATGAAGCGATGCGTGCCGTCAGCGAGACGGATATGCGCCATGCCGCCGCCGATGATGCCGACCATCATCGGCTCGACCACGGTTAGCGTGAACAATGTCGCGATCGCCGCATCGATCGCGTTGCCGCCGGCGGCCAGCATCTCGGCGCCCGCGCTTGAGGCCAGCGGATGATTGCTGACGACCATACCGCGGCTGGAGATGGCTGGTTGCTTCTCGCATTCGAAATGTGTCGCCGCGCGATCTCGCCAATTCTCGCTCATGACGTCGCTCCCATTATTGTCGGTTATTTTTGGCATTTCGGGCACCAGAACGTCGAACGACCATTCTGGGTGAAGCGTTTCACGGTGCCGTCGCAGCCCGGAGTCGGGCACTTCTCGCCTTCGCGGTCGTAGACCTGGAACGAATGCTGGAAATAGCCGAGTTCGCCATTGGTCTGGCGATGGTCGCGCAACGATGAGCCGCCGGCCTTGATCGCCTGGTTCAACACATCGTGGATCGCAGTGACCAGTCGTTCTGCGTGCTCCGTCGGCTCCTCCGTCTTCTTCCTGGCAAGCGTTGCCGCCAGCCGGCGCGGCGACAGGCGTGCGCGAAACAGCGCTTCGCAGACGTAGATATTGCCGAGCCCTGCGACCACGCGCTGGTCGAGCAGCGCCGCCTTCAGGCTGGTTTTCTTGTTGGCGCAGGAGTGCGCCAGCATCTCGGCATCGAATTCGTTGCCGAGCGGTTCGGGGCCGAGGCCCTTCAACAGCGGCTCGTCCTCGATCGCGTTGCGCGCGATCACTTTCATGTAGCCGAAGCGGCGCGGGTCGTTGAAGATGATCGCAGCCCCCGACGACATGTGGAAGATCACATGATCGTGCGCGCGGTCCTGATTGCGCTCGTAATGGAAATGTCCCGGCGCGGCCTTGTCATCGTCCTTGAGCACGCGGAACGAGCCGGACATGCCCAGATGCATCAAGAGCACGTCGCCCGAGGTCAGGTCCGCCATCAGATATTTCGCGCGACGGCCGAGACCCGCGACAGTTTGCCCTTCCAGCCGCGCGACAAAGTCTTTTTGAAAGGGAAACCGCAGGTCCTTGCGGCGGGCTTCCGCTTTCAGGATTTTCGCACCCTCCATGGACGGCTGCAGGCCGCGGCGGACGGTCTCGACTTCGGGGAGCTCGGGCATGGAAATGTCATTCACGCGGGGCGGGATCGGCAAAAGTGTAAGCGGTTTTGCGCCCCTTCGCCCGCCAAATTAACAATTTGCCAACAATCCGCCAGATCACAGCCGGTTTGGCGGATTGTGTGCGGAGGTGCTGACGTGATAGCGCCATTGCGGCGGGCGCGCTATGGTCGCGCTCCTTAAGGTAACGTGTTGATGGATCGGCGGGACCAAACCACCCATTTCGGCTACAGGGACGTTCCCCTGGGCGAGAAACAGACGCTGGTGAACGAGGTGTTCCACAGCGTGGCGTCGCGTTATGACTTGATGAACGATCTGATGTCGATCGGCCTGCACCGGGTCTGGAAGGACATCATGATCACCCAGCTCAATCCGCCGAAGAGCGAAGCGCCGTTCGCGCTGCTCGACGTCGCGGGCGGCACCGGCGATATCTCTTTCCGGGCGGCGAAGGCGGGCGGTCCCGGTTTCCGCGCCACTGTCTGCGACATCAATGCCGACATGCTCGAGGTCGGCCGCAACCGTGCTCGCGCCCAGCATCTCGATGAACGGGTCTCGTTCGTCGCCGGCAATGCCGAGGCGCTCAGCTTTCCGGACCGTTCGTTCGACGCCTACACGATCGCGTTCGGCATCCGCAACGTGCCGCGGATCGATGTCGCGCTGCGCGAGGCCTATCGCGTGCTGCGACCCGGCAGCCGCTTCCTCTGTCTTGAATTTTCCACTGTCGACGTGCCCGGCCTCGACCGGCTCTACGACATGTTCTCGTTCAGGGTGATCCCGCCGCTCGGCCGCGCCGTGACCGGCGACGCCGAGTCCTATCAGTATCTCGTCGAATCGATCCGCAAGTTTCCACGGCCGAGCGCCTTTGCCGAGATGATCACTGCCGCCGGCTTTGCGCGGGTGAAATGGGAAATCCTCTCGGGCGGCATCGTGGCGCTGCATTCGGGCTGGCGTTTGTGATCTCTGCAACAACACACATCGCGCGCCTCGCCCGCGCCGCCTACGTCTTCGCGCGCGAGGGCGTGTTCGGCGTCGTCGATCCGGCCCTGGTGCCGCCGCCGGCACAACTTCTGGTGAAGCTCGCCCGCCTCGTCGAACGGCGCGGCGCCAAGTCCGGCCCGCGGCTGTCGCGGGCGCTGACGCGGCTCGGGCCGGCCTATCTCAAGCTCGGCCAGTTCCTGGCCACACGGCCCGACGTGGTCGGCGTCGTGTTGGCCAAGGATCTGGAGAGCCTGCAGGACCGGCTGCCGCCGTTCCCGCAGGCCGAAGCCGAAGCTGTGATCGTGCAGTCGCTGGAACGCCCGCTGGCGCAGAGTTTCGTACGGCTCGGCCCCGCAGTCGCCGCCGCCTCGATCGCGCAGGTGCATCGCGGCGAGATCGAGCGCAACGGCGTGCGCCAGCAGGTGGCCGTGAAGGTGCTGCGGCCGAACGTCGCCTCCCGCTTCCGCCGCGATCTCTCCGATTTCTTCTTTGTCGCGCACAAGGCGGAAGCCCATTCGGCCGAAGCGCGGCGCTTGCGGCTGGTCGAGGTCATCAACACGATGTCGCGCTCGGTCGCGATGGAGATGGACCTCCGCCTGGAGGCTGCCGCCCTCTCCGAGATGGCGGAAAACATCAAGGACGATCCGGATTTCCGCGTGCCGGCGGTGGACTGGGACCGCACCACCCACAACGTGCTGACGATGGAATGGGTCGACGGCATCCCGCTGAACGACCGTATCAGGCTGGAGCAAGCCGAGGTCGATCTGCCCGATCTCGGCCGCAAGGTGATCCAGAGCTTCCTGCGTCACGCGCTGCGCGACGGCTTCTTCCATGCCGACATGCATCCCGGCAATCTCTTCCTCGACGATAACGGCCGGCTGGTGGCGGTCGATTTCGGCATCATGGGCCGGCTCGGGCAGAAGGAGCGGCGCTTCCTCGCCGAGATCCTGCTCGGCTTCATCACCCGCGACTATCGCCGCGTCGCCGAGGTGCATTTCGAGGCCGGCTATGTGCCGGGGCATCACTCGGTGGAGAATTTCGCGCAGGCCATCCGCGCCATCGGCGAGCCGATCCACAATCGCACCGCCGAGGAGATCTCGATGGCGCGGCTGTTGACGCTGCTGCTCGAGGTCACCGGCCTGTTCGACATGCAGACGCGTCCCGAATTGATCCTGCTGCAGAAGACCATGGTGGTGGTCGAAGGCGTGGCGCGCGGCTTCGACCCCAAGCTCGACATCTGGAAAATTGCTGACCCCGTGGTGCGCGAATGGATCGAGCGCAATCTCGGCCCCGTGGGGCGCATCCAGGGCGCGATGTCGGGGGCCGGCGAGCTCGCCCGCGTGTTCGCGCATCTGCCCGATATCGCCTCGCGCGCGGTCGCGGTGCTGGGCAATCTGGAGAGGATGACGCGCGAAGGCGTCACGCTGTCGCCGGAAACGATCGCGGCGATGGGACAGACCGAGGGCCGCAAGAACCGCTGGCGGACGATCGCGCTCTGGATCATCGCGGCCACTTTCATCGGAATCCTGATTGCAGTTCGGAATCTTTGATTGCAATGACAGCGTATGACGCTAGCATTGCTGTCAAATCGATGGTGCGGCCATGGCCAATCTGACTATTCGCAAGCTCGATGACGCCGTCCGAGATGAATTGCGCCTACGCGCAGCCCGTAACGGGCGCTCGGTCGAGGACGAGGTCCGGGTGATCCTGGGCGAGGTGGTTGCTGGGCAGCCCTCCGAGGTCCCGCCGGCAGCTCCCGCGTCGCGCCCGCAGGCCGCTGTAGCGTCGGCCAACGGCCTGGCCCGCGTCACCCTGATCATCGGCGGCGGCATCGCCGCCTACAAGGCGCTGGACCTGATTCGGCGGCTCAAGGAGCGCCAGATTCACGTTCGCTGCGTGCTGACCAAGGCGGCGCAGCAATTCGTCACCCCGCTTGCCGCCAGCGCCCTGTCGCATGAGCGCGTCTATACTGACCTGTTCGATCCCGAGAGCGAATTCGATGCCGGCCACATCCGCCTGGCACGCGAGTGCGACCTGATCGTAGTGGCGCCGGCGACCGCGGACCTGATCGCCAAAATGGCGCATGGCCATGCCGACGATCTCGCCTCCGCGATCCTGCTCGCCGCCAACCGCCCGATCCTGCTGGCGCCGGCAATGAATCCGCTGATGTGGAACAACGCCGCCACCCGCCGCAACGTGCTGCAGCTCCGCCGCGACGGCATCCTGACCGTCGGCCCCAACGCCGGCGAGATGGCGGAGGCGGGCGAAGCCGGCGTCGGGCGGATGGCCGAGCCGACGGAAATCGCCGCCGCTGCCGAACATATCCTGCGCCCGCCGCATCGGCGCCCGCTTCAGGGCAAGCGCGTGCTGATCACCGCAGGGCCAACGCATGAGGCGATCGATCCGGTGCGCTATATCGCCAACCGCTCCTCTGGCAAGCAGGGCTTTGCCATCGCCGCCGCCGCGCGAGATGCCGGCGCCGAAGTCGTCCTGGTCTCGGGGCCGGTCGATCTCGCCGATCCCCCCGGCGTGTCGGTAATCTCTGTGGAATCCGCGCGCGACATGCTGCACCGGGTGGAAGCGGCGCTGCCGGTGGATGTCGCGATTTTCGCGGCCGCGGTCGCCGACTGGCGGGTCGCCAATGAAGGCGAGCAGAAATTGAAGAAGACCACAGCCGGCGTGCCGTCGCTGCAACTGATCGAGAACCCCGACATCCTCGCCACCATCGCCAAGCTGCAGGACAAGCGCCCGCCGCTGGTGATCGGTTTCGCGGCCGAGACCGAGCATCTGATCGACAATGCAAAGGCAAAGATCGCCCGCAAGGGCTGCGACTGGATCGTGGCCAATGATGTTTCGCCGGCCACCGGCGTGATGGGCGGGGACCGCAACACCGTCCATCTGCTGACGCGCGAGGGCGAGGATATCAGCGTCGATTCCTGGCCGGTCATGACCAAGGAACAGGTCGCCACCGAACTGGTGGCGCGGATCGCGAAGGCTGTGGAGGCGAAATCGTGAGTGCGACAATCAAGGTCGATGTCAGGCAATTGCCGCATGGCGAAGGCCTTCCGCTGCCGACCTACCAGACCGCCGAGGCCGCCGGGCTCGATCTGCTCGCCGCAGTGCCCGAAGAAACGCCGCTGGTGCTCGCATCAGGCAAATATGCAATGGTTCCGACCGGGCTGACGATCGCGCTGCCGCCGGGCTATGAGGCGCAGGTGCGGCCACGCTCGGGACTTGCCGCCAAGCACGGCGTGACCGTGTTGAATTCGCCTGGTACCATCGACGCCGACTATCGCGGCGAGATCAATGTGCTCCTGATCAATCACGGCGAGGCGCCATTTTCGATCCGACGCGGCGAGCGCATCGCGCAGATGGTGATCGCACCGGTCGTGCAGGCGGAACTGGTTCCCGTGACCGTGCTGTCCACTACCGAACGAGGCAGCGGCGGCTTCGGCTCGACCGGGCGATAAGCCATTCGAATGCGGATAAAATTTGCGCTGGCGCATGAATTGAGCCCCGCATTTTTCACAGCGTGTCTTGCGTTCACGATCTGGACTCTTACTCGCTGAGTCAGCTTGAGGATATGCTTCCTCGATTCGTGAGCACGGCGGAGGTCTGACGCCGGGCTGAAGTCGTGCGTTCTGGGGCAAATTATGTCAGGCGTGGTCGCCGCAATGCGTCGAAGCCTGCTGTCGTGCACCTCACTGGCGCGCGACGGCCTGATGGGGCTCGCCGCTACATTGGCGCTGCCCACGGGATCGGCACGCGCCGGTGACTGGCTGTTCGAGCCGGCGATCTCGGCGTGGTTCGACCTCGATCACCAGGAATTCGTTCTTTTCACCGCCGCGGTTGCGTTGCTCGGCTTTTCCGTGGTCGCCGCGATCCTCTTGATGCGCACGCGCGCTCGCGCCAGCCGGAGCGAGGGGCGCCTGCGCGCCGAGATCGCCGATCTGCAGGCCCAATCCGATCGTCTGCGCGCGCTGCTGTTTGCCGAACCGCAGGTCCTGATTTCCTGGGCGGCCGGCAACAATCGCCCCGAGATCAGCGGCGACATCGCATTGCTGACCTCGCAGGAGGCGACCCAGACCTCGCCCCAGCGCGTGCTGGCATTCGGAACCTGGCTGCCGCCGGAACCGGCGCTGCAGATGGACCACGCCGTCGACGCGCTGCGCGAGGCCGGCCAGGGCTTTCTGCTCAACCTCACGACCGCGAACGGCCGCGCGATCGAGGCCATGGGTCGCGCCATCGGCGGCCAGGCGATCGTGCGGATGCGCGAGCTCGGCGGCTTGCGCCGCGAATTGGCCGAGGCCAATCTGCGCTACAAGATGCTGCAGGAGGAAACCGAGCTGCTGCGCGATTTCGCCGCCGCCGCACCCTGGCCGATCTGGGCCAAGAATGCGCAGGACGATCTGCGCTATGCCAATACGGCCTATCTGCGGGCGACCGAGGGCGCGAGCATCGCGGATGCAATCACCCGCAATCTCGAGCTCCTGGAGAACGATCAGCGGGTCGAGATGGCCAAGGCGCTGCACGAATATGCAACCTATGCCGCGCGACTGCCGATCGTGGTCGGCGGCGAGCGCCGGATCTACGACGTGCAGGCGATGAAGCTTGCCGGCGGCAGCGCCGGCATCGCCATCGACGCCAGCGAGGTTGCCGCCCTTCGCGCCGCGCTCACCCGGATGGCGGAAGCGCATCGCCGCACCCTCGACCAGCTCTCTTCCGGCGTCGCCGTGTTCGACGCCGACCGGCGGCTCGCCTTCTACAACGAATCCTATCGCCGCCTCTGGGATCTCGATCAGGCATTCCTCGATAGCAACCCGGACGATTCCAGCGTCCTCGATCGGCTGCGCGCCGCGCGCAAGCTGCCGGAGCAGCCGGACTTCCGCGCCTGGAAGGCCAAGCTGCACGAAGCCTATCGCGCGGTCGAATCGGAGAGCTACACCTGGTTCCTGCCGGACGGCCGCGCGGTCAGTGTCGTCACCACGCCGAATCTCGAAGGTGGCGTCACCTATCTCTTCGACAACGTCACCGAAAGCCTCGATCTGGCGCGTCGCTTCGACGGCCTGATCCGCGTCCAGCACGAGACCCTCGACAATCTGAACGAAGCAGTCGCGGTGTTCGGCAGCAATGGCCGGGTGCAGTTGTTCAACCCGGCATTTGAGAAGATGTGGCGGCTGCCGGCGGATGCGCTGCGCGAGCAGCCGCATATCGAGACCGTGGAAGCGCTGTGCAGGCCGCTGTTCGACGATCCGATCGTCTGGCGCGCGCTGCGCGAGGCGATCACTGCGATCGAGAACCGGGCCCAGGTTGCGCTGAAGCTCGAGCGCAAGGACGGCAGCGTGCTGCATTGCATGACCATGCCGCTGCCCGACGGCGCGACCATGCTGACATTCCAGGACATCACCGACACCGAGAATGTCGAACGCGCGCTGCGCGAGCGCAACGAGGCGCTGGAAGCGGCCGACCAGATGAAGGTCGATTTCGTCCACCACGTGTCCTACGAATTGCGCGCGCCGCTCACCACCATCATCGGCTTTGCGCATTTCCTGTCTGATCCCTCGACCGGACCACTCAACGCGAAGCAGGCCGAATATCTCGACTACGTCACCAAATCGACCAACGCGTTGCTCGCGCTCACCAACAACATCCTCGATCTCGCCACCATCGATGCCGGCGCGATGACGCTCGAGCTCGGCTCCGTCGATATCGGCAAGACGATCGAGGCCGCGGCCGAAGGCATCCAGGACCGGCTCGCGACCGACCGCATCACGCTCAAGGTCGACATCGAGCCCAATATCGGCGAATTCATCGGCGACGAACGGCGCGTGGTGCAGGTGCTCTATAACCTGCTCGCCAACGCCGTCGGCTTCTCCCCGCATGACGGGACGGTCACGATCTCTGCGCGACGTGCCGACCACAGCGTCGTATTCGCGGTGACCGACACCGGCCCGGGCATCGCGCCTGAGGTCAAGGACAAGGTATTCAACTGGTTCGAGAGCCATTCCCATGGCTCGCGGCACCGTGGCGCCGGCCTCGGCCTGTCGCTGGTGCGCTCCTTCGTCGAGTTGCATGGCGGCAAGGTCCGCGTCGATTCGACTGTCGGCAACGGCACGACCGTGACCTGCATCTTCCCGGTCGACCAGAACGCGCATCGCAACGCCGCCGAATGATTGTCACCAGCACATTCTCGGTCGCACTCGCCAATGAGGCGGCGACCGCGCATCTGATGGCGGATCTCGCGCTCTTGATCGGCCCCGGCGAAGTCATCGCGCTCTCCGGCGATCTCGGCGCCGGCAAGACCGCCGCGGCCCGCGCGCTGATCCGCTATCTCGCCACCGATGATACGCTGGAAGTGCCGAGCCCGACCTTCACGCTGGCGCAAACCTACGAGTTGCCGGCGTTCCCGCTTGTTCATGCCGATCTCTACCGCATCAATGACGCGAGCGAACTCGAGGAGATCGGGCTGTCGCCCTTGCCTGACGGCGCGGTAGCGCTGATCGAATGGCCGGAGCGCGCACCGGATGCCTTGCCACCGGATCGTATCGACATCGCGCTGAGCCACCGGCCGGCGCTGGGATCGAACGCGCGGGCGGCCGAGATCACCGGCCACGGCAAGGCCGCCGTCGTCGTCACGCGGCTGAACGCGCTGCGCCAATTCCTCGACAATGCCGGCTACATCGACGCGCGGCGCGAGCGCATGCCGGGCGATGCCTCGACCCGCTCCTACGCCCGGCTGTTCGACGACAATGGCAGCGTCATCCTGATGAATTCGCCGCGCCGCCCCGACGGGCCGCCGATCTATGACGGCAAGTCCTACAGCGCCGCCGTCCATCTCGCCGAGGACGTCAAGCCGTTCGTCGCCATCGACAACGGACTGCGCGAGCGCGGCTTCTCCGCACCCGCGATCCGCCACTCCGACATCGATCTGGGATTCCTGATCACCGAGGATTTCGGCAAGGACGGCGTCGTCGAAGGCAACCCGCCGGCGCCGATCACCGAGCGCTATGAAGCCGCGACCGACATGCTGGCAGCCCTGCATCGCGAGAAGCTGCCAGAGGAGCTGCCACTGTCGCCGCAGCTCACCTACGACATCCCCGTCTTCGACATCGATGCATGGCTGGTCGAGCTGGGCTTGATGATCGAGTGGTACTTGCCGCAGCGCGGCGTCACCCTCGCATCGGATTTACGCAATGAATTTCTTGCGATGTGGCGAACGCTCCTGGAAAAGCCGGCCGAGGCGCCGCGGACCTGGGTGCTCCGCGACTTCCACTCGCCCAACCTGATCTGGCTCGGCGAGCGCACCGGCATCCTGCGGGTCGGCCTGATCGACTTCCAGGACGCGGTGCTGGGACCTGCCACTTACGACCTGGTGTCGCTGCTCCAGGACGCGCGGATCGACGTGCCCGAGCAGCTCGAGCTCACGCTGCTCTCCCGCTACATCAAGGCGCGGCGCGCCACCGAGGAGCATTTCGACGCGGCCAGCTTCGCCGAGCTCTACGCGATCATGTCGGCCCAGCGTAACACGCGTCTGCTGGGCACGTTTGCGCGGCTCAACGGGCGGGATGGCAAGCCGCATTATCTCAAGCACCAGCCGCGGATCTGGACCTACCTCACTCGTTCACTGGCCCACCCGGCACTGGTCGGCCTCCGCGAATGGTACGCGGCCCACGTTCCGCCGCCGGTTGCCTGATTTACCCCCTGTTAGCCCGAGCCGCCCTAGTGTGACACACGCTCCGGATGCAGAGCGCGGCTTGGTTAACGATTGAGTTTGGCGATGAAGACAGAACGGCGCCGCGGCGAGCGTGTCACCTTCGAACGCGGCATTCCCGCGCACATGATGGGGATCGATGGCACGTGGCGGCGCGACTGCACCATGGAAGACGTTTCCGAGACGGGCGCCAAACTGACGGTCGAGGGCTCCGTGGAGGGCCTGCACCTGAAGGAGTTCTTCCTGCTGCTGTCATCGACCGGGCTTGCCTATCGCCGCTGCGAATTGTCCTGGGTCAACGGCGATCAGATCGGGGTCAATTTCCTCAAGCAAGGCGACAAGAAGAAGAAGGCGGGCAAGCGCGGCTCGCAACCCGCCGAGGTCTGAAGACTGCTGTTTTAGAGCATGATCCGGAAAAGTGGAGACCGGTTTTCCGAAAAGATCATGCTCAAACAAGGAGATGAGATCATGATCCCGATTTTGTCGAATCGGATCATGATCCAGGACGTTTTCTTTCCCGTCGCACGGGCGTCATGTCCGGCGACTATCGCGTCGACCTTATGCGCGCCCCAAATCGGCGTGATAGGATAGCGCGCGTCACGATTTGAACGGTTCGAGAGCCCGGAAGAATGTCCGTCACCCCCCGTAGAGCCATGGTCCTCGCCGCCGGTCTCGGCCTGCGCATGCGGCCTTTGACCGACCATATGCCGAAGCCGCTGGTGAGCGTGGCGGGGCAGCCGCTGCTCGATCATGTCCTGGACAAGCTTGCCGCTGCCGGCGTGAGCGAGGCGGTGGTCAATGTGCACTATCTGCCCGACCAGATCATCGAGCACGTCAAGACGCGGAAGCAGCCGCGCGTGATCATCTCGGACGAGCGTGACAACGTGCTGGGCACCGGCGGCGCGGTGGTGAAGGCGTTGCCGCTGCTCGGGCGTGAGCCGTTCTTCCACGTCAACTCCGACACCATGTGGATCGATGGCGTGCGGCCGAACCTGGCGCGGCTCGCGGAGACCTTCGATCCTGCGAAAATGGATATCCTGCTGCTGATGGCGCCAACCGCGAGCAGCATCGGCTATGGCGGCCGCGGCGACTATTCCATGCTGCCGGACGGCGCCTTGCGCAAGCGGCGGGAACAGCAGGTGGTGCCGTTCGTCTATGCCGGCGCCGCGATCATGTCGCCGTCGATCTTTGCCGACGCCCCCGCAGGCGAGTTCTCGCTGACCAGGCTGTTCGACCGCGCCAACGAGCAGGAACGGCTGTTCGGGCTCAGGCTCGACGGTGTCTGGATGCATGTCGGAACCCCCGACGCCGTGCAAGCCGCGGAAGAAGCGTTTTTGGAAAGCGTGGCCTGATCCGCTAGGGCCCGCCACACTCCGGCCGGCATGCCCCGCGCATGCGGAGCATCCAGTACGCCGCAGCCTCTCGACTTATTCACTGGTGCCTGTGGAATACTGGATCACTCGCCTTCGCGGGTGATGACCGGTGAACGGCGGTTCGACCGCGCGGCGATGGCCGCCTATATTATTGCCTGATTCCGAATCAGGCTCCTCATGCGCGTTTTCAGCGTCCCCCTCTCCGTCCCGTTCCTGCGTACCGTCATCGCCGCGCTTGTTGACGGTCGCCTGGTCAGGGGATTCGACGCGCGCGGCAATCCCGAACGGCTGGCTGACGCGACGCTCTATCTGCCGACCCGGCGCGCGGGCCGGCTTGCGCGGGAGATCTTCCTCGATGTCCTGGACACGGATGCCGCTGTGCTGCCGCGCATCATTGCGCTTGGCGACATCGACGAGGATGAACTCGCTTTCGCGGAAGAGGCGGAACAATTCAGCGGCGCAGCGCCGCTGGAGATTCCGCCCAAGCTTGGCGAGCTCGAGCGGCGGCTGACATTGGCGAGGCTGGTCGCGGCCTGGGCCAAGAGCCCGGTGACCGCGCCGCAGGTGGTCGGCGGCCCCGCATCGACGCTACAGCTCGCCGGCGATCTCGCGCGGCTGATGGACGACATGGTGACGCGCGGCGTCGAGTGGAGCGCGCTCGACAGGCTGGTGCCCGATCAGCTTGACCAATATTGGCAGCATTCGCTGGATTTCCTGCGGATCGCGCGCGTGGCTTGGCCAGCCTATCTCGCCGAGGTCGGCCGTATCGAGCCGGCGGCGCGGCGCGACCTCTTGATCTCGGCCGAAACCGCGCGACTGACCGCACAATCCGATGGTCCCGTGATCGCGGCGGGCTCGACCGGTTCGATGCCGACGACCGCCAAGTTTCTCCACGCGGTCGCCAAGCTGCCGCACGGCGCGGTCGTGCTGCCCGGGCTCGATACCGATCTTGATGAAGAGTCCTGGGACATGATCGGCGGCATGCGCGACGCCAAGGGCAAATTCACCACGCCGCCCGCATCGAACCATCCGCAATTCGCCATGCACGCGCTGCTCGATCGCTTCGCGATCAAGCGCGACGAGGTCGAGATTCTGGGCGCGCCGGCACCACGCGGGCGCGAGATGCTGATGTCGGAAACGATGCGGCCGTCCAGTGCCACGGCGCAATGGCACGACCGGCTGGAGCAGCCCGAGATCGCCGAGAAGATTTCCGCCGGCACGAACGGCATCGCCGTGGTGGAGGCGCCGAATCCGGAGATGGAAGCGCTCGCCATCGCCATTGCCATGCGCGAGGCGAGGCATCTCAATAAATCCGCCGCACTGGTCACGCCGGACCGCGCGTTGGCGCGGCGGGTGATGGCGGCACTGACGCGCTGGAATCTCGAATTCGACGATTCCGGCGGTGAAGCGCTGATGGACACGCCATCGGGCGTTTTCGCCCGCCTCACCGCGGAAGCCGCGACCAAGGGATTGGAGCCACCGACGCTGCTCGCGCTCTTGAAACATCCGCTGTTCCGGCTCGGCGCCGCGCCGGGCGCCTGCCTTCGCGCGACCGAAGTCTTGGAGCTGGCGCTCTTGCGCGGCACGCGGCCGCAAGCCGGCAGCGAAGGCCTTGCCCGCGACTTCGAACGCTTCCGCAGCGAACTCGCCAAGCTGCGCCGCGGCGAGACCTCATCGCTTCATGCCCTCGAACAACGGACCCGGCTCCGCGACGTCGAGCTCGACCAGGCGCAGTCGCTGATATCAAAGCTGAGGGCCGCGCTTGCACCGCTTGAAAGTCTCAGCGCATCCAAGCCGTACGATTTTGCCGAGTTGGCGCTCCGTCATCGCGAGGCTCTCACTGCGTTGTCCTGCGATCAGCACGGCATCGCCGTCGCCTTCGAAGAGCAGGCCGGTTCCGTGCTCGCATCCGCGTTCGATGATCTCGTGGGCGCCAAGAAGCTGAGCGGCGTGATGGTCCCGCTCTCCGATTATCCCGACGCCTTCCAGACTGCGTTTGCCGACCGCATGGTGCGTCGCCCGGAATCGCCGCGCGCGCAACTGCACATCTTCGGCCAGCTCGAAGCGCGACTGACGGAAACCGATCGCGTGATCCTCGGCGGGCTCGTGGAAGGCGTCTGGCCGCCGGCGCCGCGGATCGATCCCTGGCTCAGCCGGCCGATGCGGCACGAGCTCGGGCTCGACCTGCCGGAACGGCGTATCGGCCTTTCCGCCCACGACTTTGCGCAACTGCTCGGCACTGACGATGTGATCCTCACCCACTCGGCCAAGGTCGGCGGCGCGCCGGCGGTGGCCTCGCGCTTCCTGCACCGGTTTGAGGCGGTCGCGGGCGAGGCGCGCTGGAAGGCTGCGAAAGCAGCGGGCGAGACATACGTCCATTACGCCGCCGAGCTCGACCGGCCGGACAAGGTCGAGCCGATCGCACAGCCCGCGCCGAAGCCGCCGCTTGCGACTAGGCCGCTCAAGATGTCGGTGACCGCGATCGAGGACTGGCTGCGCGATCCCTATACGATCTACGCAAGATATATCCTGCGGCTCGATCCGCTCGATCCCGTCGACATGCCGCTGTCGGCGGCCGATCGCGGCTCGGCAATCCACGCGGCGCTCGGCGAATTCACGCAAAGCTTCGCCGCCGCGCTGCCGGACGATCCGCTTCGCGCCCTGCGCGAGATCGGCGGCAAGCATTTTGCGCCGTTGATGGAGCGGCCGGAAGCACGGGCGCTGTGGTGGCCGCGCTTCCAGCGCATCGCGGCATGGTTTGCCGAATGGGAGACCGCGCGGCGCGGCGCTATCGCGGCGATCAATGCCGAGATCCGTGGCGAGATCGGCATCCCCCTCGACAATGCGCGCACCTTCACGCTTTCGGCGCGCGCCGACCGGATCGAGCACCACGATGACGGCTCGTTTGCGATCCTCGACTACAAGACCGGGCAGCCGCCGACCGGCAAGCAGGTGCGCATGGGGCTGTCGCCGCAGCTCACGCTGGAAGCCGCGATCCTGCGCGAGGGCGGCTTTGAGGGAATTCCGGCCGGTGCATCCGTCGGCGAGCTCACCTATGTCAGGCTCAGCGGCAACAACCCGCCGGGCGAGCAGCGGACCTTGGAATTGAAGATCAGACCAGGCGATACGCCGCAATCGCCCGACGATGCCGCCGACCACGCGCGGAAGGAGCTGGAAAAACTGATCCGTCAATTCGAGGACGAGAACCAGGCCTACACCTCGCTGAATCTCTCGATGTGGGCCAACCGCTACGGCACCTATGACGACCTCGCCCGCATCAAGGAATGGTCCGCGGCCGGCGGCCTGGGAGTAGAGGAATGGTGAAAGCGCCGCGCCCCATTCCCGACGCGGTGCGCGCCACGCAGGCGCGCGCGTCCGATCCCAAGGCGTCCGCGTTCGTGTCCGCCAATGCCGGTTCAGGCAAGACCCATGTGCTGGTGCAGCGCGTGATCCGGCTGTTGCTGGAGGGCACACCGCCGGAAAAGATCCTCTGCATCACCTTCACCAAGGCGGCCGCGGCCAACATGGCCGAGCGGGTGTTCTCCACGCTCGGCCATTGGGTCACCCTCGACGATACGGCGCTGGACGCAGCGATCCGTGAAGCCGGCATTGCCCATCCCAATGTGAGGCTCCGACGGGAAGCGCGAAAGCTGTTCGCCTGCGCGCTGGAGACGCCGGGCGGGCTGAAGGTGCAGACCGTCCACGCGCTTTGCACTCGCCTGCTGCAGCAATTCCCGTTCGAGGCCAATGTGCCGGCGCGGTTCGCCGTGCTCGACGAGCGCGACCAGAACGAGATGATGGAGCGCGCCAATCTCGCGGTGCTGCTGGAAGCCTCGCGCAATCCCGATAGCGCCACCGGGCGTGCGTTGATGGTGGCGATGGCGAGCGCGGCCGACGTCACCTTCAAGGACGTGGTGCGCGAAGCCTGCCTCAGCCGCGATCATTTCATGGCCTGGACCGATGCCGCGGGCAGCGCGGTGGCCGCCGCCGGCCAGATGTCGGCAGCACTTGGCGTCGCCGCTGATGATTCGATCGAGGACGTCGAGCGCGCGATCCTGGATGGTCCCTATCTGCCACGCGCGCGCTGGGAGGACATTGCGCTCGTCCTCGACACCGGCAACAAGTCCGACCAGGACCAGGCGTCACGCCTGCGTGAGGCGCTGGTCTTCACCGGCAGCGCGCAGGTCGATGCCTATCTTGGCGTCTTCCTTACCGACGCCGACCGCACGCCGCGCAAGTCGGTGGTGACGAAGAAATTCTTCGACAACAATCCCGCCATCGGTCGGCTGTTCGAAGCAGAAAGCCAGCGCATCCATCCGCTGATCGAGCGCCGCCGCGCCGTAACGATCCGCGACCGCACCGAGGCGCTGCTGCATATCGCGACTGCGGCGGCCGCGAACTACCGCCGCGAAAAGCTGGAGCGCGGGCTGCTCGACTATGACGACCTCATCGACAAGACGCTCGAGATGCTCGACCGCGTCTCCTCGGGTTGGGTGCACTACAAGCTCGACCGCGGCGTCGATCATGTGCTGATCGACGAGGCGCAGGATACCAGTCCCAAGCAATGGGACATCGTCGCGCACATCATCTCCGAATTCACCTCCGGCGCCGGCGCGCGCGACGGTGTGGTCCGCACCGTGTTCGCGGTCGGCGACGAGAAGCAGTCGATTTTCTCGTTCCAGGGCGCGGCCCCGCATGAATTCGATCTGCGCCGCCGGGAGCTGAAGAAGAAGTTCGAGGATGCCGGGCTGAAATTCGATCCTGTTTCCTTCACCTATTCGTTCCGTTCGGGACCCGCGATCCTGCAATCGGTCGACCACGTGTTCCGTGAGCAGGAGATCTATCGCAGCATCCATGCGGTCGAGAACGGCTATCCGCTCCACAATGCGCTCGCCGACGCCGGTCCCAGCATGATCGAACTCTGGGAGCTCGCGGAAGCCGACGACAGGCAGGACATCGAGGGCTGGCGCGCGCCGTTCGACGGCGTCTCCGTCACCAGCCCCGAAGTGAAGCTTGCGAAGCGCATCCAGGCCGAGATCAGGCGGCTGGTGGAAAGCCGCACCATGACCGGCAGCCGCGGCAATCGCCGGCCGCTCACCTACGGCGATGTGCTAGTGCTGGTGCGAAGACGCGGCAACGCGTTCGACGCCGTGATCCAGGCGCTGAAACACGCCAATATCCCGGTCGCCGGCGCCGACCGGCTGAAATTGACCGAGCACATCGCGATCATCGATTTGATGAACCTCGCCGACGCGCTGCTGCTGCCACAGGACGATCTGGCGCTGGCGGTCGCGCTGAAGAGCCCGCTGTTCGGCCTCGACGACGACGATCTGTTCAAGCTGGCCTGGGAGCGCAAGGGATCGCTGCGCCACGCGCTGGCGCTGCATGGGGCGACCGATGAGCGCCTCGCGGCCGCGCTGAAACGGCTCGAACGATGCGAGCGGCGCTTTGCGGACTCTACGCCGTTCGCCTTCTATGCCTGGCTGCTTGGCGGCGAAGGCGGGCGGGCGCGCATCCTGCGTCGCCTCGGCCATGAGGCCAATGATGCGCTCGACGAATTCCTTGAGCTTGCGCTGGCCTATGAGCGCAAGGCACCCAGCTCGCTGCAGGGCTTCGTGGCCTGGCTGCGTGCCGCCGACACCGAGGTGAAGCGCGACATGGAGATTTCGCGCGACGAGGTGCGCGTGATGACCGTGCACGGCGCCAAGGGGCTGGAAGCCTCCGTCGTGTTCCTGGTGGACACCACCACCTCGCCCGCGGACACGCAGCGGCTGCGGCTGATCCATCTGCCACAGGGCAACGGCGCGCCGCACGGGCCCGGCGTCGTGGTCTGGGCCGGCCGCAAGGCCGAAGACCCCGGCCCCGTCGCCAAGGCGCGCGAGGCGATGCTGGAAGAGACCGAGGACGAATATCGCCGCCTGCTCTACGTCGCGATGACCCGGGCTGCAGATCGATTGATCGTTGGCGGCTGCCTGCCCGGCAATATGAAGAAGGTCCGGACTTCCTCCTGGTATGACCTGATCGACAAGGGCCTCGCCAATTCCGACCTCAGCTTGCAGGAGATCGAGACCCCGGCGGGCCTGGTGAAGCGTTATTTCCGGCCCGATGATGCCGATGCGACGACCGGCGTCACGGTGTCGGGGGCGCCGCAGCCGATCGAACTGCCGTCCTGGCTGCAGCGGCCGGCGCCGACTGAGCTCGCCGCCGACAGCCGGCTGCGGCCATCCGACCCCAGCGACGACAGCCGCCGCGTCCGCAGCGGCGAGCAGCTCGTGCTGCGTGCCCGCGCCATCCAGCGCGGCACGCTGGTGCACCGGCTGTTGCAGTCGCTGCCGGATATCGCACCCGAGCGCCGACGCGGTGCGGCGCTGTCCTATCTCGAACGCAATGCCGAGGATTGGACCGCCGAGGAGCGCGCGGCGCTGGCCGAAAGCGTGCTGGCCTTGATCGGCGATCCGCGTTTTGCCGCGGTGTTCGCCGCCGGAAGCCGGGCGGAAGTCCCCATTGTCGGCCGGCTCGAACGGCTCGGACAATCGCCGGCGCTGGTATCCGGCCAGATCGACCGGCTGGTGGTGACGCCGAACGACATCCTGATCGTCGATTTCAAGACCAACCACGCCCCGCCGAAAACTGCGGCCGAGGCCCCAAGGGGCTACATCCGGCAGCTCGCGCTCTACCGGGCCGTGCTGCGCAAGCTTTATCCCGGACGTCCTGTCCGTGCCGCCCTGCTCTGGACCGAAAGTACTGAAATGATGGAGATTTCTGCCTCCTCGCTGGACAGGGAGCTGGCATCCCATCATGCTGGCGTGACCGAGCTTGACCCGGCAGGGGTGCGTTCATAGGTTTGTCGTACGATCCGGCGCGACTCAAATCCCGCCTTTTTCTTCCAACCGAACGAGGTACCCCATGGCCGTTGGCAAGGTTTCTGACGCCAATTTCGAAGCCGAAGTGCTCAACGCGACCGGACCTGTCGTGGTCGATTTCTGGGCCGAATGGTGCGGCCCCTGCCGCATGATCGCGCCCGCGCTGGACGAGATCGCGGGCTCGATGGGCGACAAGGTCAAGATCGTGAAGCTCAACGTCGACGAGAGCCCGAAGACGGCTTCCAAATATGGTGTGATGTCGATCCCGACCCTGATGATTTTCAAGGGCGGCGAGATGGCCTCGCGCCAGGTCGGCGCGGCACCGAAGGCGAAGCTGCAGCAGTGGATTTCCGCTGCGGTCTGATCCGTCTCCTTAGAATAATTTTCGACAACGGCCGGCGGATAGCCGGCCGTTTGCGTTGAGGGAGCGTGTGTTGCGCTAGAGCATGATCCGGAAAAGTGGAAACCGGTTTTCCGAAAAGATCATGCTCAAACAAAAGGATCTAAAGGCCCTCGCCCGTGCCGTCTCCCCGCCGAAAGACCGCTTCCGATTCCGCCGCGCTGGTCGCGATGGAGGCCCGTTCGGTCGATGCCATCCCGCGCGGGGACGAATGGCAATATGAGCCGAAATGGGATGGCTTCCGCTGCCTGCTCGCGCGCCAGGGTGCGAAGGTCGACCTGCGCTCGAAGTCCGGGGAAGATCTCGGCCGCTATTTTCCGGAGCTGATCGCCGCAGCGCTCAAGTTGAAGGCAAGCTCTTTCCTGCTCGACGGCGAAATTGTCGTGCCGCATGGCAAGACGTTCTCGTTCGACGATCTGCTGCAGCGGATTCATCCCGCTGCCAGCCGCATCAAGAAGCTGGCGCACGAAACGCCGGCGCTGTTCATCGCCTTCGACCTGCTCGCGACGGCCACAGAGAAGAAGCTTTCCGCCGAGCCGTTGAGCCAACGACGGCCAACGCTCGAAACCTTCGCCAAAGCGCACTTCAAGTCCACTCCAACATTTCGGCTATCGCCCGTCACCACAAGCTACGCCACGGCTGTGAAGTGGCTGAAGCAATCGGGCGGCGGGTTCGACGGTGTGATCGCCAAGCGCATCGACCTGCCCTATCAGGCCGGCAAGCGCGAGGGCATGCAGAAGATCAAGAAATTCCGCAGCGCCGATTGCGTCGTCGGCGGCTTTCGCTACGCGACCAACAAGATCGGCGGCCGGAACGTCGTCGGCTCGCTCCTGCTCGGCCTCTATGACGATGACGGCCTGTTGCACCATGTCGGCTTCACCTCCGCCATCAAGCGCGAGGAGAAGCTGGCGTTGACGTCAAAGCTGGAGACGCTGATCGCAAAGCCCGGCTTCACCGGGAATGCGCCTGGTGGCCCGAGCCGCTGGTCGACCGAACGCTCCGCGCAATGGTGTCCGCTGACGCCGAAACTGGTGATCGAGGTCTGCTACGATCATTTCAGCGGCGAGCGCTTCCGCCACGGCACCTCGATCCTGCGCTGGCGCCCGGACAAGGCACCGCGGCAATGCACCTTCGAGCAGCTGAAGCAGAAGGCCGTCGATCCGATGAAGCTGTTGAAGGCGCAGGAATCGTAGCCCGGATGAAGCGCAGCGCAATCCGGGGCTTTCCGCACGTGGACAGACTTTCCCCGGACTACGCTCCGCTCCATCCGGGCTACGGCATCGTGCTAGCGGATCCACCCCGTCGCCAGCGCCGATGCCAGTTCCAACTGGCCATTCTCGCGCGCCAGCGCGGCCGTGGCGTCGTGATCGTAGGGCACATGGCGGAACGTCACCCGCCAGGCACCGCCGGCTAATTCCAGGACCGCGTAGCGCGCGTCGGGCGTGCCCGCCTCCACGACATGCTTGTACGGATGGACGTCGCGATAGCCAGGAGAACCGACGCTGCCAGGATTGACGATCAGGCGGCCGTCACGAAGCCGCACCGCACGCGCGAGATGGCTGTGGCCGCAGAGGATGAGCGGCTGGCTGATGCCGCCGGCAGCTTGCTCGATCGTCTCCAGCGATGCCATCCGCACCGTGCCATCAGGCAGCACTGTCTCCAGCCAATAGACTTCATCGTCGGCAGGCGTCGCATGGCAGAGAAAGACCTGATCACGGAACACCCGTGTCGGCGGCACGGTACGCAGCCAGTCGAGATGGCTTTGATCGAGTTGCGCGTACGCCGGCCGGTCCCACGAGCCCATCTTCTCCGGCGGCCGATCGATGAGATAGCGATCGTGATTGCCAAGTACGTGAACGGCACCGAGCGCCATCAGCGTGTCCATCGTCCGCCGCGCGTCCAGCGGACCGCTCGCCATGTCGCCGAGATTGACGATATCGGCAATCCCCTGCGCGCGGATATCAGCAACCACAGCTTCCAGCGCCAGATAGTTGCCGTGCACGTCGGCGATGGCGGCAAAGCGCAGCGTCATGCCGGCGGCGTGCCGTTCACGTCGAGCACATGGCCGGCGAGATAGAGCGAGCCGGTGATCAGGATGCGCGGCGGCACCTCGTAAGCAAGCTGCGAAAGCGCATGCAGCGCGGCCTCCACGCTCGCTGCGATCTCGACGCGCATGCCGAACGCGCGCGCCGCATCCGCCAGCCGCTCCGGCGGCATCGCGCCCGCACGGCCCGGAATCTCGACCGCGATGATGTGGCGCGTCAGACCGGCGAAATTGGCCAGGAAGCCGGATGCATCCTTGTTCGCCATCATGCCGGCGATCACCACCAGCGGACGCGACACGCGCTCTTCGAGATCGCCGACCGCAGTGGCCGCCACGCGCCCGCCTTCGGCATTGTGTCCACCATCGAGCCAGATCTCGGAGCCCGGCGGCGCCAGATTGACCAGCGCGCCCGACGCCAGACGCTGCATTCGCGCCGGCCACTCGGCATTGACGATACCGGCCTCGAACGAGGCGATCCCGATCTTGAACGCCTCGATCGCACGCAGCGTCGCGATCGCGAGTCCCGCATTGTCGAACTGATGACGGCCGAACAGTTTTGGCGCTGCCAGATCCATCAGGCCGCGGTCATCCTGATAAACCAGCCGGCCGCGCTCGACCCCGACATGCCATTGCTGTCCGGCCACGTGCAGCGGCGCGCGCCGGCGCGCCGCCTGAGCCTCGACGACGGTCATCGCATCAGGCGATTGCTCGGCACAGATCACCGGCACGCCGCCCTTGATGATCGCGGCCTTCTCGCCTGCGATCGCGGTCAGCGTGTCGCCGAGGAATTCGGTGTGATCCATGCTGATCGGCGCGATGACGGAGGCGAGCGGCGTCTCAATCACATTGGTCGAATCCAGCCTGCCGCCGAGACCGACCTCCAGCAGCGTGACGTCGGCCGCATGCTGGGCGAACAGGCAGAACGCCGCCGCGGTCTCGATCTCGAAGATCGTGATCGGCTGGCCGTCGTTGACGCGTTCGCAATGTTCGAGCACCGCGTGCAACTCGTCGTCGCCGACCAGCGCGCCGCCGCCGGCGCGGCCAAGGCGATAGCATTCGTTCAGTCGCACCAGATAGGGCGAGGTGAAGACATGCACACGCAAGCCGGCCGCTTCCAGGATCGCACGCAAATAGGCGATCGTGGAGCCCTTGCCGTTGGTGCCGGCAACATGGATCACCGGCGGCAGCTTGCGCTCGGGATGATCGAGCCGCGCGAGCAGCCCATGCATGCGATCGAGGCTGAGGTCGATCGTCTTCGGATGCAGCGCCGACAGGCGCGCAACCAGCTCGCCGAGCGGCGGCGATGGCTGGGCGGCCGGTACGCTCACGCGTGCGGCGCTGCCGGCACGGTTTCCGGTGCCGAGACGATCTGGGTGGGTGCCGTGACCTCCGGCGCAGGTTTCGAGGGCACCTGCAGCGGCGGCGATTTGGTGAGCAGGCGGCACAGCCGCGCCAGCGTCGCGCGCATGTCGTGGCGATGCACGACCATATCGACCATGCCGTGGTCGCGCAGATATTCGGCGCGCTGGAATCCGTCCGGCAGTTTCTCGCGGATGGTCTGCTCGATCACGCGCGCGCCGGCAAAGCCGATCAGCGCGCCGGGCTCGGCGATATGCACGTCTCCCAGCATCGCATAGGAGGCGGTGACGCCGCCGGTGGTCGGATTGGTCAGTACGACGATGTAGGGCTGCTTGGCTTCGCGCAACATCTGCACGCCCACGGTCGTGCGCGGCATCTGCATCAGCGACAGAATGCCTTCCTGCATCCGCGCGCCGCCCGAGGCGGCGAACACGATGAAGGGCGACTTCTTCTCGACCGCGAGCTCGAGCCCGCGCACCATCGCCTCCCCGGCAGCCATGCCGAGCGAGCCGCCCATGAAGTCGAAATCCTGCACCGCGATCACGACGCCCGCGCCCTCGAGCTTGCCGTATCCGACCTTGATCGCGTCATTGAGACTGGTCTTGGCCCGCGCATCCTTGATGCGGTCGACATATTTGCGCTCGTCGCGGAACTTCAGCGGATCGGGTGTTACGTCCGGCAGCGCCACGTCGAACCAGGTCTCGTTGTCGAAGATCGACTTCAGCCGCGCCACCGCGCCCATGCGCATGTGGTAATTCGAACCGGGAATGACGAACTGGTTGGCCTCGACGTCCTTGTAGAACACGAGCTGCCCGGAATCCGGGCACTTGATCCAAAGGTTCTCCGGCGTCTCGCGCCGCAGGATGCTGCGGATCTTCGGCCGGACGACATTGGTGAGCCAGTTCATGCTTCGCTCCGAAATGCGGTCGGTTCCGCATTGGCTGAATATATGGCGGGCCGGGTAACGCCCGGCAAGCCGCCTGCAACGACGATTGCAGCCTATTCGGCCGCTTGTTTGGCGCCCCGTACGCCCTGTGACAGCGCGGCGGCAAGGTCGGCCACGGCGGTCACAGTCTTGGCGGTAGCCCGCCCCTCCGCGTCAAGGCTGCCGCGCAAGGCATCGACCAGCGCGGTGCCGACCACCGCACCATTGGCGCTTTCGGCAATGGCCCGCGCGGCTTCTGGGGTGCGGATGCCGAAACCGACGCAGACCGGCAACTTGGTATGCCGCTTGATGCGCGCCACCGCTTCGCCGACCGCCGTAGCGTCCGCCGCCGCGGCACCGGTGATGCCGGTGATCGAGACATAGTAGACGAAACCCGAGGTGTTCGCGAGCACCGCCGGCAGACGCTTGTCATCAGTGGTCGGCGTCGCCAGGCGGATGAAATTGAGCCCGGCCTTCATCGCCGGCAGGCACAGCTCGGTGTCCTCCTCCGGCGGCAGGTCGACGATGATCAGGCCATCGACGCCCGCGGCCTTGGCATCGGCGAGGAACTTGTCGACACCATAGATGTAGATCGGATTGTAATAGCCCATCAGCACCAGCGGCGTGGCGTTATCATCCTTGCGGAAGCTGCGCACCATCTCGAGCGTCTTCTTCAGCGTCATGCCGCTCTTGAGCGCGCGCAGCCCCGCTGCCTGGATCGACGGCCCATCCGCCATCGGATCGGTGAAGGGCATGCCGATCTCGATGATATCAGCACCGGCATTCGGCAGAGCCTTGAGGATGTCGAGCGATGTCGCAGGGTCGGGATCGCCGGCCATCACGAAGGTGACAAAAGCGGAGCGGCCCTGCTTCGCAAGCTCGGCAAAACGTGCATCGATACGGGTGGTCATGGCGCGGCATTCGCTGTGCTATACCTCTCCCCTCCGGGGAGAGGTCGGCTGCGCAGCAGCCGGGTGAGGGGGATGGAGAGGTTCAAGGCAAGAGCACGAAGCCTCCGCGCGTCGCAGACCAGCGCCGAGGCCAAACTTTGGCAGGCATTGCGCAACAGGAAGCTGGCGCGATGGAAATTCCGCCGCCAGCATCCAATCGATCGGTACATCGTCGATTTCGTCACGCTCGATGGGAAATTGATCGTCGAGGTCGACGGAGCGACCCATTCCAGGGACTCAGAGATCAAGTACGACGAGGCGCGAACAAAGGTTCTCGAAGCCTGCGGCTTCCTCGTCGTGCGCGTCTCGAATACGGACGTATATGAGAATCTCGACGGGGTGCTTGAGATGATCGAAACCTCACTTCGGTTCGAGTGAGCGGAGAGACCCCTCACCCGGCTGCTGCGCAGCCGACCTCTCCCCTGCGGGGAGAGGTCAGAAAGGGAGCGGCGGCGAGAGGTCACTTGTTTCGGCCCTTCAAGATGTCGCCGACTTGCGGCACGTCCTTGTCGCCGCGGCCGGAGAGGTTGACCACCATCAGGTGATCCCTGGGCCGCTTCGGTGCGAGCTCCATCACCTTGGCGATGGCATGTGCGGGCTCGAGCGCCGGGATGATGCCTTCGAGCCGCGACAGCAACTGGAAGGCTTCCAGCGCTTCCTCATCGGTCGCCGAGAGATAGTTGACGCGGCCGGTCTCGTGTAGCCAGGCGTGCTCGGGGCCGATGCCGGGATAGTCCAAGCCGGCCGAGATCGAATGTGCCTCCTGGATCTGGCCGTCTTCGTCCATCAACAGATAGGTGCGGTTGCCATGCAGCACGCCGGGCCGGCCACCCGCGATCGACGCCGCATGCAATTGCGTCAGTCCGTGACCGGCGGCTTCGACGCCGAAGATCTCGACCGAGGGATCGTCGAGGAAGGGATGGAACAGCCCCATCGCATTGGAGCCGCCGCCGATGCAGGCGACGAGCGAATCCGGCAGGCGGCCCTCGACCTCCTGCAATTGCTGGCGCGTTTCGATGCCGATGATCGACTGGAAGTCGCGCACCATCATCGGATAGGGATGCGGGCCAGCCACCGTGCCGATGCAGTAGAATGTGTCGTGCACATTGGTGACCCAATCGCGCAGCGCATCGTTCATCGCATCCTTCAGGGTGCGCGCGCCCGACTGCACCGGGACCACCTTGGCGCCCAGCATCTCCATGCGGATCACGTTGGGCTGCTGCCGCGCGACATCGACCGCGCCCATATAGACCACGCATTCGAGCCCGAACCGCGCGCACAGCGTCGCGGTGGCGACGCCGTGCTGGCCGGCGCCCGTCTCGGCGATGATACGCTTCTTGCCCATGCGGCGCGCCAGCATGATCTGGCCAAGCACATTGTTGACCTTGTGCGAGCCGGTGTGGTTGAGCTCCTCGCGCTTGAAATAGATTTTTGCGCCGCCGAGATGCTCGGTCAGCCGCTCGGCGAAGTAGAGCGGCGACGGCCGCCCGACATAGTGCTTCAGATGGCCGTCCATCTCCTTCTGGAAGGCAGGATCGGCCTTGGCCTCGGCATAGGCTTTTTCGAGGTCGAGGATCAGCGGCATCAGCGTTTCCGCGACGAAACGTCCGCCGAAAATGCCGAAATGCCCGCGCTCGTCGGGACCGCTGCGGAAAGAGTTGGGTAGTGCTGGGCTCATCGAACCATCAATTCTTCTGTGGCGCGCGCGGGCGCGCTGTCTCTACTCCCTCGCCCCGCTCTTGCGGGGAGAGGGTCGGGGTGAGGGGCTCTCGCCGCAAATTCGCTAGCAGTTGTGATCGCGGAGACTCCCCCTCACCCGGATCGCTAACGCGATCCGACCTCTCCCCGTGAACGGGGAGAGGTGAAGGGACGCCACGCGCGGCGCGGATGAAAGCGCGGATCAGCTCGGGATCCTTGATGCCGGGCGACCGTTCGACGCCGGACGAAATATCGACGCCGCCGGCACGGGTGACACGGACGGCCTCAGCGACATTGTCGGCATTGAGCCCGCCTGAGACCATGAAGGGCAATGCAAGCTCGAGCTGTTCCAGCACGTGCCAATCGAACACCGCCCCGAGCCCGCCCGGCCGGGTCGCGCCCTTCGGGGCCCGCGCGTCGAACAGGATGCGGTCGGCGACGGCGGCATAGCCTGCGAGCGGCGCGAGATCGGCCGCCGTTTCGACGGCGAGCACCTTCATCACTTGCAGGCCGAACCTCTGCTTGATGTCGCGCACGCGCGCCACCGTCTCCTTGCCGTGCAGTTGCAGGATGTCGGGCTGCAGCGTCTCGACGATGTTTTCGAGGGTGGCGTCATCCGCATCGACGGTGAGCGCCACCTTCACGGCACGGCCTTTCGCCTGCCGGCCGAGCTCCCGCGCGGTCTCGAGCGAGAGATGCCGCGGCGAGGGCGGAAAGAACACGAAGCCAACCATGTCGGCACCGGCATCGAGCGCGACGTCGAGCGTCTCGCGCGTGGACAGGCCGCAGATTTTGACGAGCAGGGACATGGTCTCTCAGGAGCGCTGCAACGGCCGAAACTTGCAGCTCCGGCACGGACGGGGCGGGTTCTACAACGTCGCGCCCTGCTTGTCTCGCCCGACGACCCCCGCTGAACCGCCATTTGATGGGGCTGTGAGGCGACGCCGTTCGGCTTGAGCTGCGGCCAAGGTCGCCCGCAGATCGGCCAGCTCCGCCCGGGCCTGCCGGGCGTCAGCCTCATGCTGTCGCGCCGCGCGGCGCCAGCGATGCTGCTGGAACCAGGTCGCCACCCCGCCCGCGAGCACGCCCAGGATCGCCACGATAATGAGCACGAGGAACAACGGCAGCGTTATCGCCACCGTCGGAGTGGTCGAATTGAACGGATCGAATGAAACCGTCACCAGGTGACGGTTCGCAACAGCGAAGATGATGAAGAACAGGCCAAGCAGGATGACGAGCAGCGTCGTGAAGAACTTTCGCATCACCATCCCTCGCATCGGCCGACAATCGCGTGCCGATCTATAGCAACCGGAGACGCGGATGCGCCAGCGAACTCCGCGAGATCAGGCGCTCGATTCCGGCGAGTTGCCGCCGCTGGCATCGCTGTCGCGGTTCAGGCGCTCGCGCATTTCCTTGCCGGTCTTGAAGAACGGAACGCTCTTCTGATCGACCGGCACATGCGCGCCCGTTCGCGGATTGCGGCCGGCCCGCGCCGGACGATGCTTCACGGAGAATGCGCCGAATCCACGCAGCTCAACCCGATCGCCGCGCGCCAGCGCAGCCACGATCTCATCGAGGATCGCATTGACGATGTTCTCGACATCCCGCTGGTAGAGATGCGGGTTGTGCTCGGCGATACGCTGAACAAGTTCGGATTTGATCATCGAGAGTGTGGCCCGGGACCTTGCGGATATCCATTTCCGTGAAAATGCCTTGAACTGTCAAGACGCTAAATCACTTTTGGCGCCGATGAAGAGCCGTGACAAATGGCCCGGGACCGGCTTTTCGCGATTCCCGCAATACGGGAGTGCGGCCGGAGACCGATTGTGCGCATCTCAATTGCTCCCCGACGGCTGCCAAAGCGCCAGCAAGCCATCCATGCCGAACCGATCGACTGCCTGGACCAGGCCGGCCTGCTCAATGCGGCGCGCAATCGCGCTCAAACCAAATGCATCAAGCGTGACCGAAGCGGCCGTGCGCAGGAATGTCAGATCACCGAAGCGCGGATTGAGCTTGTAGTCGCGGACCGGCAATTCGCTCTTGATCTTCTTCTCCTGAACCAGCCAGGCGACCGCAGCCCTCTCATCGCCGAGCTGATCGATGAGCTTCAATTCCACCGCCTGCCGGCCGGTGAAGACACGCCCGTCCGCAACCTTTTCAAGCAGGGCATCATCCATGCCGCGTCGCTCCTTCACGAGGCCGCGGAACCAGGCATAGGAATCCTTCACCAGCGCATCGATCGCGGCGCGCGCTTCCGGGCTGGTTGGCTCGAAGCCGTTGGGCGCGGCTTTCAGCGGCGAGGACTTTATCTCCTCGACCTTCACGCCCACGGTTTTCAGGAGTTCGCTGACATTCGGGAACTGGAACAACACGCCGATCGAGCCGACCAGCGAGCTCTGCTGCGCGACGATGTGGTCCGCGGCAATCGCGGTAATGTAACCGCCGGACGCCGCCAATCCCTCGACCACGACGACCAACGGCTTCTTCGCCTTCAGCCGCGTCAGCGCGTCGTAGAGCTGCTCGGAACCGGCGGTGGTGCCGCCGGGCGAATTGATATGGACGATGACGGCCGCAGCTTGCGACTTCTCGAGCCGCTCCAGCGCCTCGACACGATCCTGGTCGCTGCGGATCAGGCCCTCGATATTGATGCGCGCGATCGATCCCGCCGCCGTCAGCGAGCCGCGCCCACCCGCGACGATCACGCCGACGCCGACAAGGGCTGCGATCGCAACCACCGCGGCCGCGACGCGCCAGAAGGTCAGCTTGCGGCGAATCCGACGACGATCGACGATCACGTCTGAATCAAGCGACATCGAAAATCTCCAAAAGAGCTCAACGCGTTCTTGCAATCACAGGATGACGGAGAGGTTATCAAAATACATCAATTGCGGTGCAATATGAAGAAAACAAGGCTGGCATAGAGTTACAAGCGTAGCACGGATGGAATACGCCGAGATACGCAGCCGTAGCCCCTGAACAAAAAAGCCCCGGCCGAAGCCGGGGCTTGATGATGCGACGAAGAAAGCAAGTGCTCACTTCTCGTTGGCACGATTCTTGAGTGCAGTGCCGAGAATGTCGCCGAGCGTCGCGCCCGAATCCGAGGACCCGTACTGCGCGATGGCTTCCTTCTCTTCGGCCACTTCCAGCGCCTTGATCGAGACCTGCACCTTGCGGGCCTTCTTGTCGAACTGGATCACCCGCGCATCGACCTTCTCGCCGACGGCGAAACGTTCGGCGCGCTGATCGTTGCGGTCGCGGGCGAGTTCCGAGCGCTTGATGAAGGTGGTGAAGTCGGTGCCGGAGATCTTCACCTCGACGCCGCTCTCCTTCACTTCGAGCACTTCGCAGGTCACGACCGCGCCCTTCTTAACGTCGCCCGGCTCGGCGAAGGGATCGCCCTCGAGCTGCTTGACGCCTAGCGAGATGCGCTCCTTCTCGACATCGACGTCGAGCACGACAGCCTTCACCAGGTCGCCCTTCTTGAAGTTGTCGATCACCTGCTCGCCCGGAAGCTTCCAGTCGAGATCGGACAGGTGCACCATGCCGTCGACATCGCCTTCGAGACCCAGGAACAGGCCGAACTCGGTCTTGTTCTTGACCTCGCCCTCGACCACCGAACCGACCGGATGCTTCTCGACGAAGACTTCCCAGGGGTTGCGCATGGTCTGCTTGAGGCCGAGCGAGATGCGGCGCTTGACCGAATCGACTTCGAGCACCTGCACCTCGACTTCCTGCGAGGTGGAGACGATCTTGCCGGGATGCATGTTCTTCTTGGTCCACGACATCTCGGAGACGTGGATCAGGCCTTCGATACCAGGCTCGAGCTCGACGAACGCACCGTAGTCGGTGATGTTGGTGACGCGGCCGGTGAAGCGGGCACCAAGCGGATACTTCGCCTCGATGCCCTGCCACGGATCGTCCAGGAGCTGCTTCATGCCCAGCGAGATGCGGTGCGTCTCGTGGTTGATCTTGATGATCTTGACCTTCACGGTCTGGCCGATTGAGAGCACCTCGGTCGGGTGATTGACGCGGCGCCATGCGATATCGGTGACGTGCAGCAGGCCGTCGATGCCGCCGAGGTCCACGAACGCACCGTAATCGGTGATGTTCTTGACCACGCCGTCGATCACCTGACCCTCTTCGAGGTTCTGCACCAGCTCCTGGCGCTGCTCGGCGCGGGTCTCTTCCAGCACGGTGCGGCGGGACACCACGATGTTGCCGCGGCGGCGATCCATCTTGAGGATCTGGAACGGCTGCGAATTGTTCATCAGCGGCGCGACATCGCGGATCGGACGGATATCGACCTGCGAGCGCGGCAGGAAGGCCACGGCACCATCGAGATCGACGGTAAAGCCGCCCTTGACCTGGTTGAAGATGACGCCGGTGACCTTCTCGTTGTTCTGGAACGCCTTCTCGAGCTTGCCCCAGCTCTCCTCACGCCGCGCCTTGTCGCGCGACAGCACCGCTTCGCCCAGCGCATTCTCGATGCGGTCGAGGAACACCTCGACCTCGTCGCCGACCTTGAGATCGCTTTCGCGGCCGGGGCCGGCGAATTCGCGCAGCGCCACGCGGCCTTCGGTCTTCAGGCCGACATCGATGACGGCCATGTCCTTTTCGATGGCAACCACCTTGCCCTTGACGACCGAGCTCTCCTGCAAATTGCCGCCGGCAAAGGATTCATCGAGCATCGCGGCGAAATCGTCGCGGGTAGGACTATAGGAAGCAGCAGTATTCGAAGCCATATGTTCTCCAGATGCGGGTGTCTTGCCGGCCGTTCGGGTTAAGGGCGCACCGCGCATGTGGTGTCAGGTCCGCAAATCCTGACGACCGCTCCTTGCGCGAGGGCGCAAAAGCGGGCCGGCAGCAAGCCACATGTTCGATACGTTGATGGCGCGCATTCCGCAAAAGTGGAAACCGGTTTTGCGAAAGAATGCGCGTGACGTAGATGTCCGAGCCCGGAAACGAAGGATCGACGTCAGAAACCGATGGAGCGGGCGCTCCTCCAATATCGGCCGGGGCTCATACCCCCGCTGCCGGCCCGCTCGGGCGGCCCCGACATAGTCGATGGCGGCACGGACGCTGTTGATATAATATCCACCGCTATTTTCGGCAAGCCAGAAATGCCCGATTTGCGGGGCTTTTAAGGCTGACACAAGCCTTAACAATGCCGGACTGCATTTGAACAATTGTTGACCGTGTCGCGCGAAAGGCATCTGGCAGGGCGTGTGGTGGAACCCGGGCTTAAGTGAGCCCGCGCAGAGTGGGGCCCACCCAAGAGACAGGGAACAACCATGAAAAGCCTGATCGCCCTGGCCGTCGTCGCTGCGTTCGCACTCGGCCATGCCATCGCCGCGATGCCTGGCGCGGCGGCGTCGATGCGGACCTTTTCGGCTGCACAGTCTTCCTCCGGCCTGGCTGACCAGGAATCCTCGACGCGCTAGACCAGTCCACGCGCCGCGCGCACCGCTTCCACAATGTCGATCGCGGCGCGCACGCCGGCCTCGATATCGAGATCGGAATTATCCAACGTATGCGCATCTGGCGCCGCCTTCAGTGGGGCCACCGGGCGGTTCTTGTCGCGCTCGTCGCGCTTGAGAATATCGGCCAGCACCGCGGCCTCGTCAGCGTCCTCGCCGCGCGCGCGGGCCTCCAGCGTCCGCCGCCGCGCCCGCACACGCGGATCGGCGACGACAAAGATCTTCACATCGGCATGCGGGCAGATCACGGTCCCGATGTCGCGCCCGTCAAGCACCGCGCCGGGCGGATCGGCGGCGAACTGGCGCTGGAAATTGACCAGCGCCTCGCGCACCTTGGGTATTGCAGATACCACGGAAGCGGCATCGCCGATCCGCTGAGTCTTCAACTCGGGATGGCCGAATTTCTCGGGGTCCAGTTCCATCGCCGCCTTGATCGCGCGCGCTTCATCGGTGAGGTCGACGCCGGCGTCGAGCAGCGCCTTCGCCACCGCGCGATAGATCACGCCGGTGTCGAGATGGCGGTAGCCATAGTGGGCGGCGAGCCTCTTTCCCAGCGTACCCTTGCCGGATGCGGCCGGCCCGTCGATAGCGATGATCATGAAAACTCCGCGCCGAGCGAGCGCATCATCGGAATGAAATCCGGGAAACTGGTGGCGATGAAGGCGGTGTCGTCGATCGTCACCGGCCGGTCGGCGGCGAGCCCCATCACCAGCGCCGACATCGCGATGCGATGATCCATGTGGGTGGCGACCACGCCGCCGCCGGGCACATGGCCCTTGCCCTCGACGATCAAATCGTCGCCGGAAATCTCGACCTTGACGCCGTTGACACGCAGCATGTCGGCGGTGGCTTCGAGGCGATCGGATTCCTTGACGCGCAATTCCTGCAGGCCGCGCATGATGGTGGTGCCCTCGGCGTAAGCGGCCGCCACCGCGAGCACCAGATATTCGTCGATCATCGACGGCGCGCGTTCCGGCGGCACCTCGACCCCGCGCAATTTGGAAGCACGTACGCGGAGGCGCGCCATCGGCTCGCCGCCGTCCATGCGCAACTCGTCCTCCTCGATCGCGGCGCCCATCTCGCGCAGCGTGGTGAACAGTCCGGTGCGCAGCGGATTGGTCATGACGTCGGGCAGCACGATATCGGAGCCGCCAACGACCAGCGCCGCCACGACCGGGAACGCGGCCGAGGAGGGATCGGCGGGAACGACGACCTCGGCGCCGTGCAGTTCCGCCTGGCCGGTCAGCGCGATCCGGCGGCCGTGGCTGCCTTCCTTGCTCGAGGTGAGCGCGGCGCCAAAATGCTTCAGCATCAGCTCGGTGTGATCGCGGCTGGCCTCCTGCTCGATCACCGTGGTGACACCGGGCGCTGCCAGCCCCGCCAGCAGCACCGCGGACTTGATCTGGGCCGAGGCGACAGGGGTCTTGTAGACGATCGGCACCGGGTTGCGGGCGCCATGCAGCGTTAATGGCAGCCGGCCGCCCTCTCTCATGTCCCCCGCCCTCGCGCCCATCAGTTCCAAGGGATCGAGGATCCGCCGCATCGGCCGCGAGCGGAGCGAGGCATCGCCGTCGAAGATCGCCGTGATCGGACAGCCGGCAACCGCTCCCATCACCAGCCGGCAGCCGGTGCCGGAATTGCCGAAATCGAGCGGCCCGGCAGGCTCCGCGAAGCCCCCGACACCGACGCCGCGGACTGACCAGGCAAACGGGCCGGTACGCTCGACCTCGGCTCCGAGCGCCCGCATCGATTTGGCGGTATTGAGCACGTCCTCGCCCTCGAGCAGCCCGGAAATCCGGCTTTGGCCGACCGCCAGCGCGCCCAAAATCAGGGCCCGGTGGGAGATCGACTTGTCGCCGGGGACGCGGGCCTTGCCGCTCAGGGGACCGCTCGCGCGGGCCTCCAGGGGGGTCTTGGAGGGGGTCTTTTCGGGGTTCTGGTGGTCGGAATGGGCCAAGATCACGTCCTCTCGCGGCGCGGCAGGTAACATATCGAACCCCCGGCGTCACCCGGTGACAAATGCCCGCAGACCGCTATTGACAGCGGCCCCTCAACTAGCCAAGTGAAGCACCGCTTTTCAGAAAATTCCTGGGATCACCACGTGGCCAAGTCCGACCTCGGAACCAAACGCATTTGCCCGACCACGGGCAAGAAGTTCTATGATCTGAACAAGAACCCGGTTATCTCGCCTTACACCGGCGAAGTCGTGCCGATCGCCCCCGTGGCGCCGCCGCGCACAACCCGTGGCGCCAGCGCCGCTGCGGCCACCACCGCTGCGGATATGCCGGAGCCCGCGGAGGCCGAAGAATTGGTCTCGCTCGAGGAGGCCGACGCCGAGGAGAACACCGGCAAGGTCAAGGCCGTCGTTCCCGAATCCGAGGACGACATCGAGATCGACGAGACCCTCGAAGACGATGACGATGATGATTCCACCTTCATTGCCGACGAAGAAGAAGGCGATGAGGACGTCACGGACATCATTGGCGACGTCGGAGGCGATGAAGAGACTTGAGATCGATCCAGAACTGTGTTCTGGGTCTCTCCGCGCGAGTCGGATGCGGCTCGCGATCCCTTAAGGGGCCATAGCTCAGCTGGGAGAGCGCTTGCATGGCATGCAAGAGGTCGGCGGTTCGATCCCGCCTGGCTCCACCACGCTTCGCCCTTCGGGCTTCGCGTGGCGCTGCCACGTGATGCCCGAAGGGCGAAGCGTGGTGCCCGGCGAAGCCCGAAGGGCGAAGACGGGCTGCCCAGGACGCCGCTCGTAGACCTCCTACCAGACATTCCTGATGTGGTACGTCTACATCATCCGCAGCATCAATTTCCCGGACCAGGAATACATCGGCGCCACTGCGGATTTGAAACGGCGCTTTCCGGAACACAATGCCGGCAGGTCCGCGCACACCGCCAAGTTCAAGCCATGGCAACTGATCTGGTACTGCGCCTTTCCCGATAAGTACAAAGCGCTCGCCTTCGAGAAATATCTCAAGTCCCACTCCGGCCGAGCCTTCGCCAAGAAGCGCCTCTGATCCCCCTCACTCCCCCACCGCCGCATTCAGCCTGTCCCGCAGCGCGACGATCCCGTTCTTCATCGCCGAGAGTTCGGGGATCGAGCAGGCCGAAGCAACCAGGACCTGCTGCGGCACTGCTCTCGCCTTTTCCTTCAGCGCCTGCCCCTGCGGCGTCAGCGCGATCAGCACCTGCCGCTCGTCCTCCTTGCTACGTGTGCGCTTGATGAACTGCGCCGCTTCCAGCCGCTTGAGCAGCGGCGTCAGCGTGCCGGAATCCAGGAACAGGCGCTCGCCGATATCCTTGACCGGAACACCGTCCTTCTCCCACAGCACCAGCATCACCAGGTATTGCGGATAGGTCAGGCCGAGCCGGTCCAATAGCGGCTTGTAGACGCGGTTGAACGCGTGCGCGGCCGAATAGATCGCAAAGCAGATTTGATTGTCGAGCCGTAGCGGCTGGTCCGCGACCGCCAATTGTTTCCGTGCCATTTCTCAGCCTCGTCAGAATCTCAGTTCATTGTGGGCCGGTGCGGCCGCACATTCAATTGCGAACAATTAAATGTGAGGCCATGCGTTTTATATTGTGCGCAATATAATTGTCTGCAATATAAGTGGCGTCGAAACCATTGATGAGGGAGACACCCCATGTCCGTGAACGTGCTCTACAAGACCAGCGCAAAGGCCACCGGCGGCCGCGACGGCCATGCCGCAACGCTCGACGGCGCGCTCGACGTCAAGCTCACCACCCCGAAGGAGCTCGGCGGTGGCGGCGGCGCCGGCAACAATCCCGAGCAGCTCTTTGCGGCCGGCTACGCCGCCTGCTTCATCGGCGCGATGAAGTTCGTGGCCTCGCACGGCGGCCCGAAGGTGCCCGCCGACGCTTCGGTGACCTCGACGGTCGGTATCGGACCGCGCTCCGAAGGCGGCTTCGGCCTCGATATCGCGCTCGACATCTCCCTGCCCGGGCTCCCGCGCGCGGATGCAGAGGCGCTGGTGGAGAAGGCCCACCAGGTGTGCCCCTATTCCAACGCCACGCGCGGCAATGTCGATGTACGCCTGAACCTGGTGTAATCCGTATGGCGGAATAGCCCGCTGATTTTTCGCGGCGGGCTATTCGCGTTGCGATCGGTGACGGCATGCCCCCACGCGCGATAGGGCATTGCCGCCGCGTTCGAAGACCGCTAGCTCTGGCGAGCCCTCCATCTGTTTGACTTGAGGTTTCCCATGAGTTCAGAAGCGGTCGCAGGCGCGATGGCCGGCCTGCGCGTGATCGATCTGACGCGCGTGCTCGGCGGTCCCTATTGCACCCAGATTCTCGCCGACCACGGCGCCGACGTGATCAAGGTCGAGCCGCCCGCCGGCGACGAAGTGCGCGACTGGGGGCCTCCCTTTCATGAGGAGGATGCGGCCTATTTCGTCGGCATCAACCGCAACAAGCGCTCCATCGGGCTCGACCTTGCCTCCGAAGGCGGCCGTGCCGTGCTGATGAAGCTGCTCGAAGGCGCCGACGTCCTGATCGAGAATTTCAAGCCGGGCACGCTCGACAAATGGGGCATCGGCAACGACGTGCTACGCGCGAAATTCCCACGCCTGGTGCATTGCCGGATTTCCGGCTTCGGCGCCGACGGCCCGCGCGGCGGCAATCCCGGCTATGATGCGATCATCCAGGCCATGACCGGCATGATCGCCGCCACCGGCTCGCCGGAAAGCGGCCCGATGCGGATCGGCGTGCCGCTGGTCGACATCACCACCGGGCTCTATGCGGCGATCGGCATCCTGATGGCGCTGTCGGAGCGGCAGCGCTCCGGCCTCGGCCAGTTCCTCGAGACCACGCTGTATGAAACCGGCCTTGCGATCATGCATCCGCACACGGCCAACTATTTCATGCACGGCAAGCCGCCTGGCCTCACCGGCAACGAGCATCCCAATCTCGTTCCTTACGCGATCTTCCCGACCAAGACCGACAACATCTTCATCGGCGTCGGCAATGACGGCACCTTCCGCAAACTGGCCAAGGAGATCGGCAAGCCCGAGCTCGGCACTGATCCGCGCTTTGCCCGCAACAAGGATCGCATCGCCAACCGCGACGCGCTGCGTGCCGAGCTTGCCGCGGTGTTCAGCCAGTATGAGGCCGAGCCGCTGTGCAACCGCCTGCTCGCGGTCGGCCTGCCGGCGGGCCCGGTGCAGAAGATCGACCAGGCGCTGACCAACCCGCACACGATCTATCGCGGCGATATCATCGAGAAGGATTGGTACAAGGGCGTCGCCTCGCCGGTCCGGCTGGAACGCACCAAACCCAGCCTGCGCCGCACTCCGCCGAAGTTCAGCCAGCACGCCGCCGAGGTGCTCGGCGAGTTCGGCTATTCGCAGGCAGAAGTCGGGTCGCTCATCGCCAAGGGCGTGGTCTGCGGGCCCGAGCGGAAGCGCTGATCTGTCCAGGCTACGTGCTCGTCATTCCGGGATGCGCCGAAGGCGCAGGCCCGGAATCCATCGGGCCACAAACGATGTGGATGAATGGATTCTCTGATGTGCAATTGCACATCATAGCTCACGCGGAGCCTGTCATCGGGCCGCGCCTTGCGCGGACCCGTTGGCGTGCCCCGGAATGACGGCTAAAGCCAGCGCCGGCCCCCGACGTTCGGGGCGCCGTCATCGGCGCTGTTAGTGGTTTCTACCTTTCGCCGGCTTCCCCGGTACCCTGATCTTCGCTTATAGGTCATTTGCACGTCATTCCGCGCTGTTAGCGCAACCGGCGGAGATGGCGGCTCAATGGGAGGGGTTTTGATGGCTTTTCGACAGTTCGGCGCTGCAGCGGCAATCGCGGTCGCACTGGCATTCGGCGCTTCGCCGGCATTTGCGGTGACCGAGATCCAGTGGTGGCACGCCATGACCGGCGGCAACAACGACGTCGTGGTCAAGCTCGCCAATGACTTCAACGCATCGCAAAGCGAGTACAAGGTCGTTCCGACCTACAAGGGCGGCTATGCTGATACCATGAATGCCGGCATTGCCGCGTTCCGCGCCGGCAACGCGCCCCACATCATGCAGGTCTTCGAGGTCGGCACCGCCACCATGATGGCGGCCACCGGCGCGATCAAGCCGGTCTATAAGCTGATGCAGGAGGCCGGCGAGAAATTCGATACCAGCAGCTACCTGCCTGCGATCACCGGCTACTACTCGACCTCGAAAGGCGAGATGCTGTCCTTCCCCTTCAACTCGTCCTCGACGGTGATGTGGGTCAATCTCGACGCCCTGAAGAAGGCTGATATCGCCGAGATTCCGAAGACCTGGCCGGACGTGTTCGCCGCGGCAAAAAAATTGAAGGCCGCCGGCTACAGCAACTGCGGCTTCTCCAACGCCTGGGCGACCTGGGTCAATCTCGAGCAGCTCTCGGCCTGGCACAACGTGCCGCTGGCCAGCAAGGCCAACGGGCTCGACGGCTTTGACACCGTGCTGCAGTTCAACGGACCGCTGCAGGTCAAGCATCTCGAAAATCTGGTCGAGCTGCAGAAGGACAAGACCTACGACTATTCCGGCCGCACCAACGCCGGCGAGGGCCGCTTCACGTCGGGCGAGTGCCCGATCTTCCTGACCTCGTCGGCCTTCTTCGGCAATGTGAAGTCGCAGGCCAAGTTCAACTGGACCAACGCGCCGATGCCCTACTACCCCGACGTCAAGGGCGCGCCGCAAAATTCGATCATTGGCGGGGCCTCGCTGTGGGTGATGGGCGGCAAGACGCCTGCGGAATACAAGGGCGTCGCCAAGTTCCTTGCCTTCCTCTCCGATACCGACCGCCAGGTCGAGATCCACAAGGCCTCCGGCTATCTGCCGATCACCAAGGCCGCCTACGAGAAAGCGAAGGCAGAGGGCTTCTACAAGGATCAGCCTTATCTGGAGACCCCGCTGAAGGAGCTCACCAACAAGGAGCCGACCGAGAACTCGCGCGGCCTGCGCCTTGGCAACATGGTCCAGCTTCGTGACCTCTGGGCCGAAGAGATCGAGCAGGCGCTGGCCGGCAAGAAGACGGCCAAGCAGGCGCTCGATGCCGCCGTCGAGCGCGGCAACCAGATGCTCCGGCAGTTTGAAAAAACCGCTGTACGCTGAGATCTCTCGCTTCATTCTGATATCGTCGTCCCGGCCTTGAGCCGGGACGACGGCGGATCTGGGGTGTCATGCAGAAGCAGTCGGTTTTCCAGTCGAAGCTGTTGCCTTTTGCGCTGGTCGCGCCGCAGCTCGCGATCGTCCTGATCTTCTTCTATTGGCCGGCCGCGCAGGCCGTGGTGCAATCCTTCCTGCTTCAGGATGCGTTCGGGCTCTCGACCAGTTTCGTCTGGTTCGAGAACTACCAGGACATCCTGAGCCAGCCGGATTATTGGGCGGCGATCGTCAGGACTTTCGTTTTCTCCTTCGCCATCGCGTTCTCGTCGCTGTCGTTTGCGCTGCTGCTGGCTGTGATGGCCGACAAGCCGCTGCGCGGCGGAACGCTGTATCGCACGCTCCTGATCTGGCCCTATGCGGTCGCTCCGCCGGTGGTCGGCGTGCTCTGGGTGTTCATGCTGCACCCCTCGCTCGGGATCCTGGCGCGCGGATTGCGCGGCATGGGCATCGACTGGAATCCGCTGCTCGACGGCAATCAGGCCGCGCTCCTGATCATTCTCGCCGCCGCCTGGAAGCAGATTTCCTACAATTTCCTGTTCTTCCTCGCTGGCCTGCAGAGCATTCCGAGAAGCGTGCTTGAGGCGGCCGCGATCGACGGCGCGCGGCCGATGCGGCGGTTCTGGACGGTGACGTTCCCGCTGCTGTCGCCGACCATCTTCTTCCTCCTGGTCGTCAACATCGTCTACGCCTTCTTCGACACGTTCGGCATCATCGACACGATGACGCGCGGCGGACCGGCGAAGGCCACCGAGACGATGGTGTACAAGGTCTATGTCGACGGCCTGCTCGGCGGCAACCTCGGCGGCTCCGCGGCGCAGTCGGTGATCCTCATGATCATCGTCATCGGCCTCACGGCAGTGCAGTTCCGCTTCGTCGAGCGCAAGGTGACCTACTGATGGTCGAGCAGGAAGGCATCCAGCGCTACGTCGCGCATGCGATCCTGTGGATCGGCATCGCGATCGTCGCGTTTCCGGTCTATCTCGCCATCGTTGCGTCCACCCAGGAAAACGCCGCGATCGCCAACGGCCAGATGTCGCTCCTGCCCGGCGGACATTTCCTTCAGACCTACTACCAGACCATTTTTGTCGGCACGAGCGGCTCGACCCGCGAGCCGGTCGGCACCATGCTGCTCAACTCGCTGGTGATGGCGCTCTTGATCGCATTCGGCAAGATCGCGGTCTCGATCATCTCGGCCTATGCCATCGTCTATTTCCGCTTTCCGTTCCGGATGACGATGTTCTGGCTGATCTTCATCACGCTGATGCTGCCGGTCGAGGTGCGGATCTATCCGACCTACAAGACCGTCGCCGACCTGCATCTGCTCGACAGCTATGCCGGCCTCGCGCTGCCGCTGATCGCATCCGCCACCGCGACCCTGCTGTTCCGCCAGTTCTTCATGACCGTCCCCGAGGAGTTGCTCGAGGCGTCGCGGATCGACGGCGCAGGGCCGCTCAGGTTCTTCTGGGATACGCTGTTGCCGCTGTCGCGCACCAACATGGCGGCGCTGTTCGTCATCCTCTTCATCCTCGGCTGGAATCAATATCTCTGGCCGCTGTTGATCACCACGCGCGACGACATGCAGACGATCCAGATCGGCATCCGCAAGATGATCACCACCAGCGACGCGCTGACCGAATGGCCCGTGGTGATGGCGACTGCCGTGCTCGCGATGCTGCCGCCGGTGTTCGTGATCGTGGTGATGCAGAAGCTGTTCGTACGCGGACTGGTGGAGACGGAAAAGTGAGACATGGCTAACGTCACCCTCCGCAGCGTCCGCAAGACCTATCCGGGCGGCTTCGAAGCGATCAAGGGCATCGATTTCGAGGTCGGCGACGGCCAGTTCTGCGTGCTGGTCGGCCCGTCCGGCTGCGGCAAGTCGACGCTGCTGCGCATGGTGGCGGGACTGGAGACCATCACCGGCGGCGAGATCGACATCGGCGGCCGCGTGGTCAACCGGGTCGAGCCCGCCGATCGCGACATCGCCATGGTATTCCAGAACTACGCGCTCTATCCGCATATGAGCGTCTACAACAACATGGCCTATGGCCTGCGCAACCGCCGCATGCCGGAGGCGGAGATCAGGACGCGCGTCGAGGAAGCCGCGCGCATCCTCGAGCTTGCCGCAATGCTCGACCGCAAACCGCGGCAGCTCTCCGGCGGCCAGCGGCAGCGCGTTGCGATGGGGCGCGCGATCGTGCGGCAGCCGAAGGTGTTCCTGTTCGACGAGCCGCTGTCGAACCTAGATGCCAAGCTGCGCATCGCGATGCGTGTCGAGATCCGCAAATTGCAGCGCCGGCTGAACACGACCTCGATCTACGTCACCCATGACCAGCTTGAGGCGATGACGCTCGCCGACATCCTCGTCGTGATGAACGGCGGCTTGGTCGAGCAGTTCGGCAATCCGCTCGAAATCTACCAGAAGCCGGCAACCACCTTCGTGGCCGCCTTCATCGGCGCGCCGCCGATGAACCTGATGCCGCTGGCTTCCGAGGAGCTCAGGTCGCAGCTCGCCGGCGATATCAGTGCCGGCAAGGCCGGCATTCTCGGGATCCGGCCCGAAGACTTCGTAATCGCGAACGAATCGGTCGCCGGCGGCATCGCGCTTGGCCTCACCGTGGAGGCGATCGAGCATGTCGGCGCCGAGACCTTCGTCTACGGCACCCGCCAGCGCGAGGAACAGGGCGTGGCCGCCAACCCCGGCGAACTGCCGCCCGGCGAGGTCATCGTCCGGGTTCCCGGCGCGACCGGCCCGGCGATCGGCGAGCGCATTCGGGCGGTCGCCCCCCGCGACAAATTGCACCTGTTCACGGCCGATGGCCGGAAACGGATCGGCTGAGGCTTGGGCCGAGGTCCCCTTCCGCCGTCATTCCGGGGCCCGCGGAGCGGGAACCCGGAATCCATTGAGCCACGAGCCTCGCGGTGAAATGGATTCCGGGTTCATCGCTTCGCGATGCCCCGGAATGACGGCGTTTGAGGTTGGCACTGGCCCGATTAACCCCGATTCCACAGGTGCTTGAACCCACCGCGAATCGCCCCCATATTCGCTCATGACCGGAGGGCAAGAGGCCCATCGGTTGCATGGGGTGCCGCAAGGGCCCCTCAAAGTCGCTTCGAGAGGACTTTGGGATGTCTCGTGTTCCAACGTTGTCCAGTCCGTTCCTTTTGGGATTCGACGAGATCGAGCGTGCGCTCGATCGGGTCGTGAAAGGCGCCGACGGCTATCCTCCATACAACATCGAGCGGTTTGACCGGTCCAACGGCCAGCCCGAACGCCTGCGCATCACGCTGGCAGTGGCGGGGTTTACCCGCGACCAACTCGATGTGACGGTTGAGGAAAACCAGCTCGTGATTCGGGGCCGCCAACAGGAGGACAAGGCTCGGCAATACATCCATCGCGGCATTGCCGCGCGCCACTTCCAGCGCACTTTCGTGCTGGCGGAGGGGATGCAGGTGCTGGGCGCCGATCTGAAGAACGGGCTGTTGTCGGTCGATCTGGCCAGGCCGGAACCTGAAAGGGTCATTAAGACAATCGCCATCAACGAACACGAATAATGGAACGAGGAGCGGACTCGACCGCTTATTCGACAGAGGAGTCGAGACCATGAGTGAAGTGAGTACGACGTTAGAACGCGATAGCGTGTCCCCGGAGGCGCTGGCCCATCTGGGCGAGGGTCATATTGCCTATGTGAAGCAGGTCCGTTCCGAGGATGTACCGGATCTCTTTCCCCAGGCGCCGAAGATTGCGCCGGGACTCAAACTCTTCGCGCTCCATGCCGCCGACGGCACGCCGATGATGCTGACCGATAGCCGGGAAGCCGCGGTCGCCAACGCCTGGAGCAACGAGCTGCAGGCCGTCAGCGTGCACTGACGCGTTGATGTCATGGCTGACTGAACGCGGCAAAATGCGAATTCAAATGCGCGGGCTGTCTTCGATCGAAGATGGTCCGCGTATTTTTTTGTCTCGTGGAGAATGCGTGCGAGCGCTAAGCCGCGCTTGCCGGTGGCAGCGCGAGCACCGAGTAGATTGCCTGCGCGTCGCGGGAGGCACGCAGCTTCTTGGCGACGTCCTGATCGCGTAACAGGCGGGCGATGCGCGCCAGGGCCTTGAGGTGATCGGCGCCGGCGCCTTCGGGGGCGAGCAGGAGGAAGATGAGGTCGACCGGCTGACCATCCATCGCCTCGAAATCGATCGGGCGCTCCAGGCGCGCGAACAGGCCGAACAGCTTTTCCAGCTTCGGCAATTTACCGTGGGGAATGGCGACGCCGTAACCGACTGCGGTGGTGCCCAGCTTCTCGCGCTGCAGCAATACCTCGAAGATCGAGCGTTCGTTCTGCCCCGTAAGAGTTGCGGCCCGCGCGGCGAGCTCCTGCAGCGCCTGCTTCTTGCTGATAACTTTCAACGCCGGGAGAATCGCCTCGGGTGCGACCAGATCGGTAATCGTCATGGGGCGTTCCGAGGGTGAAGTGAACCGTCAAGTTGCGAAATAGGTTGTCAGGCGCAGGCGTCAAGAAGATGAATCGGGAAGCGGCTTTTTGGCCCAGATCCCGATCGGGCGGCTTCTACTCCAAGGCATGAGCCGTGCCAACTCCCGCCGGCTAGTTCCCTTGAGCCTATGCTTAAGGGCGGCGGACCATAGGGACGGCCACGGGGCGCGTCAATGCGGAACGGCATAACCATCATGGATTAACCATGGGGGGATCGACCCAGCCCACATTGCCGTCCGCCCGGCGGTAAATGATGTTCACACGGCCGCTCCCACCGTGCTGGAAGACCAGGCAGGCTGCGCCGGTCAGGTCCAATTCCAGCACCGCCTCGCTGACCGACAGCCGCTTCAGCGAAGTGGTCGCCTCGGCGATGATCACGGGACTGTATTCGGTGACTTCCCCTTCGCCTTCCGCCGGCGCCTCGATCACATAGCTTGGCGCATCCAGGGGGACGCCGTTGAGCTCGGCAAGGGCGGCGGAGGCCGCGTAGGCCTTGCGGGCCGAGCGGTCCTTGAGCCGGCTCTTATAGCGGCGCAGGCGCTTCTCGATCATCAGGAGCGCGGCGTCGGCGCTGGCATAGGCGTCGGGGGCGTTCGAATCCGCTTCCAGCGTGATCCCGGAATCCAGGTGCAGCGCACAGTCGGTGCGGAAGCCGAAGCCGTCCTTGCTCAGCGTGATATGGCCGGAATAGTTGCCGTCGAAATATTTCTTCAGAACCTCATCGGTGCGCTCGTTCACGCGTGCGCGAAGCGCCTCGCCGATTGAGATGCTCTTTCCCGAGATTCGAAGGGTCATTGCGTGCCTCTATGCCTATGAACCCCCCGATCGCTTCGGAGGGGTGCCAAGACTAGCGCGATTTAACGCGAACGCAATTACACCGGTGCGGTATCGCGCGACCGGTCAGGAGAGGAAGCAGGTGCTGAAAGGGCGTTTCCAAGCATGCTCTGTTTGTTGCGGCGGCGCTGCACCGAGGAAGGAATTCGCATCGCTTCGCGATACTTCGCGACGGTGCGGCGGGCGATATCAATGCCCGACGCGCGCAATCGTTCCACGATCGTATCGTCAGAGAGGATCGCGGCCGGCGATTCGGCGTCGATCAACTGCTTGATGTGATGACGCACGGCTTCGGCAGAATGCGCCTCGCCGCCGTCGGCGGAGGCGATCGACGCCGTGAAGAAGTACTTGAGTTCGAAAGTGCCGCGATTGGTCGCCATATATTTGTTGGCGGTCACACGCGACACCGTCGATTCGTGCATCTGGATCGCATCCGCCACGGCTTTCAGATTGAGCGGCCGCAGGTGCGCCACGCCGTAGGTGAAGAAGCCGTCCTGCTGGCGCACGATCTCGGTTGCAACCTTGAGGATGGTGCGGGCCCGCTGATCGAGGGCGCGCACCAGCCAGGTCGCGTTCTGCAGGCAATCCGTAAAATAGGACTTGTCGCCGTCCTTCCGGATCGTCTTGGACAGTTCGGCATAATAGGTCTGGTTCACCAGGACGCGTGGCAAGGTGTCGCTGTTGAGCTCGACATGCCAGCCGCCATCGGGTCCCGGCCGCACATAGACGTCCGGCACCATGGTTTGCGTCCGCGACGTGCCGAACTTCAGGCCCGGCTTCGGATCGAGCCTGCGGATCTCGCCGATCATGTCGGTGATGTCTTCGTCGTCGACGCCGCACAGCTTCCGCAGCGATGCGATGTCACGCTTGGCGAGGAGATCGAGATTTTCGACCAGGGCTTGCATCGCCGGGTCGTACCGATCGAGTTCGCGGAGCTGGATCGCCAGGCACTCGCTCAAGTTTCGCGCGCAGACGCCGGGGGGATCGAATTTCTGCAGCACCGAGAGCACTGCATCGACCTCCTGCTGCGGCGCACCGAGCCGCTCAGCGGTCTGTCCGAGGTCAGGCGGCAGGTAGCCGGCCTCATCGACGAGGTCGATCAGATACTGCCCGATCATACGCTGCGAAGGCGAGGCGAACGCGACCGCAAGCTGCTCGGCGAGATGGTCGGCAAGCGTCAGCTCGGCGGCGACAAAGGCTTCAAGGTTGTAGTCCTCGTCGCTCGAGGCACCGCCGCCCCATTCGGTATAGGCGGTCGGAGCCGCGTCTTTCGCGGCACGTTCGGCAGCCTCCGCCGGCTCCTCGGAGAAGACATTTTCGAGCCCGGTATCAAGCGTCTGCTCGATCTCGGCGCGGCTGCCGAGATCGCGGTTCAGCCATTCCTCCTGGCCCGGCTCGAAGCCGTCGGCGGAACTCGCCTCGCCACCGGCTTCGCCATAGCTGGAACCGTCAGGGTCAGAAAATTCCTGCCGCTCCATCGCAGGCTCGCCCGGCACCGGCGGTTCCGGACCGTCGCTGCTGCGTTCCAGCAGCGGGTTCCGTTCCAGCTCCTCCTCCACGAAGGCCGAGAGGTCCAGGTTGGACAATTGCAGCAGCTTGATCGCCTGCATCAACTGCGGCGTCATTACCAGCGACTGCGACTGGCGGAACTCTAGTCTCTGGGTCAGTGCCATGGAGGCAAGAACGGTCCAAAAAGAAGTTGGCTCGATTCTTGCTTAGCCTAGTCCAAGGCCAATGTACACGGCTTGACGGATCGGAAAGAAGGACTAGAGGCGGAATTCTTCGCCAAGGTAAAGCCGGCGGACATCCGGATTGTTGACGATCTCATCCGGACTGCCTTCCGTCAAGATTTCCCCGGCGTAAACGATGTAGGCGCGGTCGGTCAGACCGAGCGTTTCCCGCACATTGTGGTCGGTAATCAGCACCCCGATACCGCGATTGGTCAGGTGGCGGACCAGATCCTGGATATCACCGACCGCGATCGGGTCGATGCCGGCGAAGGGCTCGTCGAGCAGCATGTAATTGGGCCGCGTCGCCAATGCCCGGGCGATCTCGACGCGGCGGCGCTCGCCGCCGGATAGCGCGATCGACGGTGTCTTTCGCAACCGCGTTATGTTGAACTCGTCGAGCAGCGCATCGAGTTCCGCCTCGCGCTTCTTCCTTGAAGGCTCGACCACTTCAAGCACTGCGCGGATGTTCTGCTCGACCGACAATCCGCGGAAGATCGAGGCTTCCTGCGGAAGATAGCCGATGCCGAGGCGGGCGCGCTGATACATCGGCAGTTTCGTTACATCGTGGCCATCCAGCTCGATGGCGCCGCGATCGGCCTTGATCAGCCCGGTGATCATGTAGAACACCGTGGTCTTGCCGGCGCCATTGGGGCCGAGCAGACCGACCGCCTCGCCGCGGCGGACATAGATGCTGACGCCGCGCACGACCTGGCGGCTGCCGAAACTCTTTTCCACGCTATGCACAGCCAGATAGCCCGGACGCCGGATCAGGCGCGGCGCCGCACTGGCTGCCTTGGTCTTTGCGGGCTTGGCGGCGCGCGGGCGCGACCTCTCCTCCCTGGGCGGCTCGTGCGCCGGTTGCGGATGCGGCACTTCCAGGCCGGGCATCGGGGCGGCACGCGCCACCGGCGGCGTATCCCGGACAGAGCTTGTCAGCATCTCGCCAAAGGAATCGTCGAGCGCGGTGATGTCCTCACGCGAACGCGCGAAGCCGGAACTGCGTTTCGCAGGGCGCCTTCGGAACATGCCGAATATGTCCACCATCCCGCTTCGCCAGCCTTTCACGGTGTCCCCGGGGACTACGCCCGCGGCCTAATCGATTCGCTCGCGAACCTTGAATGTGCATGGATGCCGCTGCCCTGCGGAATCGCTCGCCCACCCCCTGGCGCGTTCCACCACCGGACGTCCACTCTCTGTTCGGAAAACCGGTTCCCATTTTTCCGGATCATGGCCTAGATACAGCCTCGCCCCGCCGGCTTCAACCTCGCCGCCTCAAGATATTCAGTAAGTCATTGATTTATTTCGACTTACTGGACGACGATCCGCCAGACGGGCTAGCGGGCGGGGGCGGGCAGCCCCCTTGCCCGCCGCCGCCTTGCCCGCCCTGTCCCTGCTGGATCAGGGCCTGCACCCTGCCGCTATCGGATTCCACGCGCGAGACGCCGGTCGTCATGTCCACCAGCAGCCGATCGCCGCGCAGCACGTTCTTGCACTGCGTCAGCACGACGCCGCCGAGCATGGTGATGAGATTGGCCTTGGTGTCGAAGATCGCGGTCTCCCCGGTGACGACCTGGTCTTTCTGGGTGACCACGACGTTGCCCTTGGCCTCCAGCCGCTTGATCGAGGAGCTGCCGCCCGGCCCCGGCTGGGCCGACTGCATCGGCGCAGATTTTGCGCCCTTGGCATTCGACGGCGGCGGCGAGCTTTGTCCCGAACTCGATTCATAGAACACGACGAGCGTCTTCGACGTCATGGTGGTGTCGCCCTGTACCACCTTCACATTGCCCGAGAATGTCGCTTCCTTTTTCTTGTCGCGCATCTCGAGCGCCGCCGCCTCGATCTGGATCGGCTGGTCGCGATTCTGGGTAAAGCCCTGCATGGCGTTGGGCACGCCGGAGACTGCGCCCTGCGCGCGCACCGAACCCGGTGCGATCATCGCGAGCACGAAGGCCGCCGTTGCAACACCGCGCGAAGAAAACTGCTTCATGAAGATCATTTCGTGTTGGCGGACTTGCCTGAGCCCGAGCGCGTTTTCTGTGGTGGCGGCGGCGCAGGTGCGGGCGCCGGCTCTGGTTCAGCCTGGGCCGGCGGATTATCCATGATCAAATTCATCACGACATTGCCTTCGAAGCGCACGAGCTCGCCGTTGTTGTAGATCCGGAGCTTGTCGGCGGTCAGCGTGCCGTTCAGCAATTTGACGTCGACATGCTCGTCCGACGTCACCGTGCCCTTGTTCATATCGACGAAGGCTTGCGAGAGCTTGGCCTCATAGCCGGTCGACGATTGCAGGAAGATGTCCTTGCGCAGGTCGAGCTGCTGCTGCTTGCTGTCGAAGAAGCCGGTGCGCGCATCCAAGGTCACCGTGGTGCGGTCTTCCATCAGCATCTTTGCGCGCAGGGTCTGGAGCTCGACATGATCGGGATCGGTGAGGTCCTGGATCGCCGCCTTGGCCCAGAGCTCGTATGGGCGCTGGTCCGTGGAGAAGCCTGCGAGGTGCGGCGATTCCATCGTGATCTTGGTGCCGGAGACGACCAGGTTGCCGATGTCGACCGGCAGCTTCGGCAATAGCATGCGGAACGGATTGAAGACCGACACCCCAACGATCGCAAGCAATGACAGCACCACCGCCGCAGGCACCGCGATGCGCAGAATCCGCACCATCCGGCTGTGGCGCTCGGCGGCGGCAAAGCGCGCCTCGAGGCCGGCTAGATAGGCTGGGGTCTGGACCGAATTCACCGCTACTCCAAGGGCGCGAAGTCTGGCAAAGGCTTACATCATTCTACCCGGGAACGCCGGATTGCGCAGCCGGGACGTCGCGTCGCGACTGCCGCACACTCGCGTTACGAGTGTGACCGAAACGGGGCGGACGGACGCCTTATCACGCCCGCCTCGGACAGGTTCAGGAATGCGCAAAAATATCTTCGGCTTCCCAGCCGCCGAGATCGAGCCGGGCGCGGGTGGGCAGGAATTCGAAACAGGCTTTCGCCAATTCAGTACGACCCTCACGCGCCAGCATGGCATCGAGCTTTTCGCGCAGCGCATGCAAATGCAGCACGTCGGACGCGGCATAGGCAAGCTGCGCCTCGCTCAGCGTCGGCGCGCCCCAGTCGCTCGATTGTTGCTGCTTCGACAGTTCGATATTGAGCACCTCGCGCACCAGATCCTTCAGCCCGTGACGGTCGGTATAGGTGCGGCTGAGGCGGGACGCGATCTTGGTGCAGTAGACCGGTGTCGGCATCACCCCATAGGCATTGTAGAGCGCCGCAAGGTCGAACCGCGCGAAGTGGAAGATCTTCAGGATATTCGGATTGGCGAGCAGCGCCTTCAGGTTCGGCGCATCGCCGGGCGCCGTTGGCACCTGCACGACGTCGGCGGTGCCGTCGCCACCCGACATCTGCACCACGCAGAGCCGGTCGCGATGCGGATTGAGCCCCATGGTTTCGGTGTCGATCGCAACGGCATCCTTGTAGCGGGACAGGTCCGGCAAATCGCCGCGGTGCAGGCGAATGGTCATGAAAGCGTGCCTCGGTCAAAAAAGTTCGATTCGAGGCGCGACACTAGCCTCCAAAGCGCGAGGAGGCGAGCGCCGGGAGGCCCTCAGATGCATCAAAAACGACCATTTATCGGGGTTTTCCGTTGTACCAAGCAGGGCAGTCGGGTGGCCCGCAAAGGATGTGCCACGGCCCGCGCTTGTCCTTGTAGAAACTAGGGAATTTTGCTTCGTTTGTTGATAGGATCGAAGAGGCAGGAACCGGGTGAATATGCCGTAACCTGGGTTGCGCGCTGCGCTCCATCCGGGCCACCGGCTGCAAGCTGGACCAACGGAGCAAACCCGTGCACAGCGAGAATCGACAGGCTCATTGGCAAAGCGTCTACACCAGCAAGTCCGAGAACGAAGTCAGCTGGTTTCAACAGAGCCCAACTCCTTCAATCGAATTGATCATGCAGGTCGGAGCGACGCGCGCCTCCGCTATCATAGACATCGGCGGCGGTGCTTCACGTTTGATCGATAACCTCATCGAGAATGGGTTCGAGGATGTGACTGTGCTCGATATATCCGAAGCTTCGCTGCAGGTTGCCAGAGCCCGTCTTGGGGACCGGGCTACAAAGGTCGATTGGATCGTCGCTGACGTCACGACGTGGGAGCCGCGAAAGACCTACGACATCTGGCATGATCGTGCCGCGTTCCACTTCCTGACGGAGCAGCGCGACCGTACCGCCTATATCGACTGCTTGAAGCAAGCGGTGAAGGTTGGAGGCCACGCGATCATCGCCACCTTTGCATTGGACGGACCGGAGCGCTGCAGTGGCTTGCCTGTGGTGCGCTATGACCCTGAAAGCCTCGGCCGGATTCTGGCTCCCGCGTTCCAGCTCACCGACCACCGACAACATAGGCACGCAACGCCATGGAGCACGCAGCAGTCGTTCCAGTTCAGCCTGTTCCGCAGGACCGCCCTCCCCTGACTTTGGCAGCGTCTGGACTTTAGCTCGCCCACTTTGTACGGACGATCTCCTCCCGAAGAGGCCGGGAGATCGGGATACGATCAGGACGATGCGCCGAATACCCAGACCGCTCCAATCCATGAAGCTCCTGCTCGCCTGGATGATGCCGCAAGGCACGTCGTTCCAGACCTATGCAACAGGGTCGAAGCTGCGCTTCTTCGTCCAGTGCCGCGACGTCATCGGCCGTCACATCGCAAAATATGGCCGGTTTGAACCGCAATTGACCGACTGGATCGGCGAGTACCTGCAAAACCGACCGAAGGGGATCGTCGTCGACGTCGGCGCCAATCTCGGCTGGCACGCGGTGCATGCGGCTCAACATGCCTCCGTCACCACCGTGGTGGCGTTTGAACCGGATGCGACCAACGCCTGGCTGCTCGATCGCAATCTCACGATCAACGACATCGACAAGGTCGTTGTCTATCCTTGCGCGGTTGGAGCCAGCGTCGGGCACGCGCACCTGCACCGCTACAAGAGATCCAACAATGGGCGCCACTCTCTGATCAAGAACTATGGCCTGGGCTCGCGCATGGTCCCGCTGACCGATGTCGATTCCGCGCTCGACGCCCTTGGGCTGGCGCAGGACAGAATTTTATTGATGAAGATCGATGTCGAGGGCTTTGAGCCCGCGGTTCTGGCCGGCGCCGTCAAGGCACTCGAGCGCGCCGATGTCGTCATCACGGAATACTCTCCTCAATTGAGCCGCAACGGCGATCTGTCGGTCGAAGGGATGGTCGATCGGCTGCTTGCGGCTGGATTTGTCCCGCATCAGCTTGCTGGCACGTCATCCAAGACTGTCCGCGTTGAGCTCAAGGATCTGCGCCGCATCGAAGACCAGACCGATATCCTCTGGATCAAATTGACGACGAACGGTAGCCCGATGGCCGCATCCGCGCAGGCCGAGCCATCTGCGGGATGACGCATGCCGAGGCTGTCCCTCATCGTCATCACCAAGAACGAAGAGCATTGCATTGCGCGGTGCCTACGTTCGGTCGATGCGGATGAGATCATCGTGGTCGACAGCGGCAGCACCGATCGAACGGTGGAGATCGCCCGCGAGATCGGCGCGCATGTCGTCGTGACATCGGATTGGCCGGGATACGGGCCGCAGAAGAGCCGCGCGCTCGAGCTGGCGCAAGGCGACTGGGTTTTGTCGCTCGACGCCGACGAATGGATCGAGCCGGAATTTGGGAAGCGCGTCAGGAGCGCCATCAACGCAGTCGACGCGCCTGCCGCCTACCAGACGCTGCGGCGATCGCGTTTCTGCGGCAAGGCGCTGAGATTCGGGGGCTGGTCTTCCGACTACATCGTTCGGCTATTCCAGCGCGGACAGGCCCGATTTTCCGACGATTTGGTCCACGAGGGGCTGATCGTGGACGGCCCGATCAGGCGGATCGATGTCACCATCGAGCATGATTCGATCGAATCCTGGTCCGACGCCGAGGACAAGATCGACCGCTATTCCCGGGCCGCGGCCGAGCAGATGAACGCCCGCGGCCGCCGCGCGGGCCCATTCGCTGCGCCGTTGCATGGTCTGGCCGCTTTCCTGAAAGTCTACGTTCTGCGCCTGGGCTTCCTGGACGGAGCCGCCGGCTGGGGCGTGGCCCAGTACAACCGGCAATATTCCGCCGCGAAATGGCGGCGTCTCGCGGAATATTCAGCGCAAGCCAAGCGTGAGCGTTGATGGCAGCGAGCCGGAGAGCTTGTTCACATGCTCGGCGGCCTTGCCGTTAACGATTTGCGGCATGGCTGAGGGCGGCGCTAATTGCCTGTGCCAACCGTCCCCCGTCTCCTCGCCGCCTTCAGATCAGCGATTGCCTCGTCCATGATCGTTGTCGGCACGAAGCTTGGCGGAAACGAACGCGGCGGAAACTCCTTGAATGTAGCCACGAACTGGAAAACATCGTCCATTGCGCCGTAGACCCCACCGATCTGATTGAGATTCCAGTCCCAGTAGGTGTTGGAGGTGATGTCCGCCCGCTCGAACGGATCCTGGAACAGGTTGTAGATCTTCTGCAGGCGCAATCTCGTGAAAGGCTCGGCCCAGACCTGCAGCTGCCCCGGAGCGCGTTGCTCGGCATAGACGTATTTGTAGTCGCCCTTTCGAAAGGCGACGAGCAGACCATCATCGTCGGCGTAGAAGAACTTGTCGCGGGCGCTCTTGACGCCGTTGTTGTTTGCCGCAGTGCCGCTCACGTTGCGGAGAAATTGCGACTGATCGTAGCCGTCGAGATGCACCTTGTAGTCGATGCCGTTGGCGGTGTAGCCGGCGCGCAGCTTGTTGACGATATCGCCTTCTCCGGCGATCGCGCACAGCGTCGGTATCCAGTCGTTGTGGCTCATGAGCTCATTGGTGACCGTTCCGCCCCTGATCACGCCGGGCCAGCGAACCAGGCAGGGTACGCGGAACGCGCCTTCCCAATTGGTGTTCTTTTCCGAACGAAACCAGGTCATGGCGCCATCCGGCCAGGTGTTCATGTGAGGTCCGTTGTCGCTGGTGTAGACGACGATGGTGTTGTTCGCGATGCCCATGTCGTCGAGCGCGCGGAGCAGGGCCCCGATCGTGTCGTCATGCTCGATCATGCCGTCGACATACTCGCTGTCGCCGTGCGTGTAGCGCCCGCGATGGCTGTCGCGCACATGCGTTCGCAAATGCATGCGCGTCGAATTGAACCAGCAGAAGAAGGGCCGACCCGCCGATTGCTGGCGCTTCATGAAATCGATCGCCGCCGCCGAGGTCTCGTCGTCGATGGTCTCCATTCGCTTCTTGGTGAGCGCGCCGGTATCCTCGATCGTCTGCTTGCCGATCCGTCCGAAGCGCGGATCGACCGTCGGATCGTCGCGGTCGCTTGCCTTGCACCTCAACACCCCGCGCGGTCCGAATTTGGCGCGGTAGGCGGGATCCTTCGGATAGTCGGGCAGCTCCGGCTCTTCCTCGGCGTTGAGGTGGTAGAGATTGCCGAAGAACTCGTCGAAGCCATTCACGGTCGGCAAGGTTTCGTTGCGATCGCCGACGTGATTCTTGCCGAATTGCCCGGTCACGTAACCGAGCTGCTTGAGCAGGCCGCCGACTGAAGGATCACGCTGGCTCATTCCCATCGGCGCCCCGGGGAAGCCCACCTTCGTCAGTCCGGTCCGGATTCCATGCTGCCCGGTCAGGAAGGCCGCTCGACCTGCGGTGCAGGACTGCTCGCCATAGTAGTGAAGGAATCTGATCCCCTCGCGGGCGATCCGGTCGATATTGGGCGTCTCATAGCCCATGAGACCGCCGGAATAGGCGCTGATATTCGCGATGCCGATGTCGTCGCCGAAGATGACGAGAATGTTCGGCTTGCGGTCGCCGGGCAGTGGCGATGCGGCGGGAGCCGGCGCGGCGGACTTCTGGTCCTGGCCGAGCGCCTCAGAGGCCAACGTTGCGGCGACCAGGGCCGTCCCGCTCAAAAGCAAGTTGCGGCGATCGAGAAACGACTGTTTCCTCTCCGAATTCATCGTTCACTCCCATTTCTGACTACGCACCTGAAACCGACATGGCTCGTCGACGTGTCGACCGGTTCGGCATGCCGGGCGGCGGGCCGATACCGGCGGCAATAGTTCGGCGCGCACAGATGCGAGCCGCCCTTCAAGACTTTGCGGGGGATGCGGATGTTCGGTTGACCTGGATCAAAGCTCGCGCGCTCGGGGCCGCCGCGCGGATTCTGCGGAATGCAGCAAGGTTTGGCGCTGTCAGCTTCGTGACGGGCCGACCACCAGTCGGCGGTCCATTCCCAGACATTGCCGATCATGTCGTAGATGCCGTAGCCGTTCGGCGGAAATGCCGTGACGGGCGAGGTACGCGGAAAGCCGTCTTCGCAGATGTTCTGGATCGGGAAGTCGCCTTGCCAGGTGTTGGCCATGTGCCTGCCGTCAGGCGTCAGCGTGTTACCCCAGGCGTATTCCTCACCATCCAGACCGCCGCGCGCGGCAAGCTCCCATTCGGCTTCGGTGGGAAGCTGCTTATCTATCCATTTGGCGTAAGCGAGCGCGTCGGCATACGAAACGTGCACCACCGGATGGTCGTCGTGGTCCTTGATGTTGCTTCCGGGTCCGTACGGGCGCCGCCAGTTGGCGCCCTTCATGAACGTCCACCACTGGCTCCAGTCGCGCAGATCGTGCACGCGACGCGGCGGCGAGAACACCAGCGAGCCGGCATAGATCATCTTCGGCAGGGCGCCGGGATAGTCTTTCGGGTTCGGTGGAATCTCCGCATTGGTGACGTAACCGGTCGCGTTGACGAACGCCTTGAACGCGCGGTTGGTCACCGGCGCGCGGTCGATCCAGAAGCCGTCCACGCTTACCCGATGGCTGGGCGCCTCTTCGGGGTAATGATTGTCGGACCCCATCCGGAAAGTGGCGCCGGGAATCCAAACCATGTCACCGGCGGCGAGATCGGTCGGCCCTCGCGTGCCTTCGCTGCCCGGCTCCAACATGCGCACTTCCCGACACGGATCCGCGACTGTCGCCTGCACGTCCCCGAAATTCAGTCCGCGCCGTCAAGGACGTAACGGCAATCTACCACAGGTGGCAAACGAGAAAAATGTCACCGCTACTGACCTATAGCGTTGAGCACCAGGACCGTAGCTCGGCTGAAGCGCCAGCGTGATGGGGGGCTGCTCATAGCCGATCGCGCAGATTTCCGGTTGTGCGTTCCGCTCCAGCCCGGTCAGCAATCTGCGGCTCCAAATCAGTGATTCAACCCCTTGCAAAGAAGAGTGGTGCCCAGGAAAGGAATGAATGGTTGGACCCATTAGTCATTGAAATAATTAGCTCTTTTGTCCTGACAATTCAAGATGTTTACCAGTCTCGTTGCGCATCTACCCGCGCCGGGCATATATGGAATCGTGTATCGTATCCACGCTTCGCGTGTTAGTATCTACTTCTTCGCGCGATTCAGGTGGTCTATCCGAACATGGCATTCGACGTAAGAAAGCTCGGTGGCGGCAAGCCGCTCGGGGGCAGCAATATCATTGACCCTCGTAAAATCTTCGGAACGCTAGCGCGGAACCCTCGCTTTCGGCGACCTTCTGACGAGCAAGGCGAGGTCCTTGATAAGTGGTTCGCCGTCAGGACGCAGCCTGACAATACCCTGAAGATGAACACCGGGTCTGGGAAGACCTTAGTCGGGCTGCTCGCTTTGCAGAGTTCCCTAAACGAGGGCGTCGGCCCGGCTGCCTACGTCACTCCCGACATTTATCTAGCCAGACAGGTTATAAGAGAAGCCAACGAACTCGGCATAGCTGTGACCGACGATCCTAGAAGCGCGGCCTACGTATCGGGCAAAGCGATCCTTGTGATCAATGTTTACAAACTCATCAACGGTAAATCGGTTTTTGGCGTGGGAGCGGAGGGATCGAAGATTCCTATCGGCTCACTTGTGGTTGACGACGCACATGCATGCCTCGCTGTCGTCGCTGCTCAGTTTACTATTGCGCTGTCATCTAAGGACGCTGCTTACGGTGAACTACTGAAACTGCTGCAAGACGATCTTAGATCGCAGTCCGAGATTGGGCTACTTGATATTCAATCAGGCGACCCGCAAGCCGTGATGCTGGTCCCGTTTTGGGCGTGGAAAGACAAACATTCGCAGATTACAAAAATCCTGCACACCCATCGTGAGAGCGACGATCTTCTTTTTGTTTGGCCGCTCCTGAAGGAGGTCATCCCGCTTTGTCAGTGTGCGATTGGTGGGCGGGGCCTTGAGATCGCACCGCGTTGTTTGCCCATCGATGAGATTCCAAGCTTCGTTAACGCAAAGCGGCGCATCTACATGACCGCGACACTCGCCGATGATGGCATCTTGATTTCACACTTTCAGGCAGACCCAAAAAGTGTGGCGACACCCATCAAGCCGAATGGCGTAGGCGAAATTGGGGACCGAATGATCTTGGCTCCTCAAGAGATCAACCCTCAAATCGTCGAGGGCGACATTAAAGGATTGGTTGCCGATATTGCGAAGCACCACAATGTGGTGATTATCGTCCCTTCGAAAAAACGCTCTTCCTATTGGTCGGATGTCGCCGCGCAGACTTTGGATGCCACGAACATCGAGGACGGGATTGCTGAATTAAAAAACGGCAAGCATGTCGGCATCACCGTCCTTATCAACAAATACGATGGTGTAGACCTACCTGGGGATGCCTGCCGTCTTCTGGTGATCGATGGCCTCCCGGAGGTCTTCGGCCTGATTGAACGAAACGAAATGGTAGTTCTGGACGGCACCGACATTCAGCTCCTTAGGCAAATGCAACGCCTAGAACAAGGCATGGGGAGGGGCGTGCGTTCGGGAGAGGATCACTGCGCCGTTCTGCTAATCGGCTCTCGCCTTACACAGCGCATCCATTTGCAAGCTGCGCGATCAAAATTCACACCGGCGACGCTGGCCCAGTTGGATTTGTCGCGCGAAGTGGCAGAACAGATTGCAGGGCAGCCCATATCGGCCTTCCGGCCTGTTCTGGACTACTGCATCAAAAAGGACCCCGATTGGTGGCGCACTGGGCGAGAGCGTCTCGCTAATGCCGCAGAAGGCGCGGCCAGCTTTGTTGATCCTAACGTCGCTGCGATTCGGAGTGCGTTCGATTTAGCCAGGGGGCAGCTTTTCGACAAAGCATGCACGGCGCTACAGACTCCTATTAACTCTACGGGTGAGCGTCGCGTGAAGGGATATCTAAAGCAACAGCTCGCTGAGTACGAGCATCATTTGGACCCCACCAAGGCACAGCAGACGCAGCTTTCGGCTTATCAAGACAATCGCCGAACGCTTAGGCCTATCAAGGGAATAACCTACAACAAACTCTCGCCACCGGCTGCGGAACAAGCGGCTGCCGCCCTACAATTCATGAAAGCCCGATTCTTGGACGGCAATGATCTAGTGTTGTTCGCGAATGCCCTAGCCGATGATCTCGACTTTTACGAAGATGACTCCAAGCGATTTGAAGCTGCAATGCGCGAACTCGGATATTTCCTAGGGTTTGGATCGCAAAGACCGGAATTGGATATCGGAAAGGGCCCGGACAATCTTTGGGCAGTGGGAGGGCTGCACTTCTTTGTGATCGAGGACAAGAACGGAGCCACGTCGGGCATCATCGCGAAGTCCGATTGCAATCAGTTGCTCGGTTCAATGGAGTGGTTCAGTCAGGCTTACGACAATAGCTGCACGGCCACGCCGATCATGGTCCATCCAGAGACCAAATTTGATCAGTACTCATCACCAAGCGCCGATTTCCGGATACTTGACAAAGTAGGGCTGAAGAAACTGCGCGAAGCTATCAGGGCTTACACAACATCCGTCGCCGCCTCGAACAGTCTCTCAGACGAAGCCAAGATAAGAGACCGACTAGCTCAGTTCGGCTTGTCAGGCGCCAAATTTGTTGAGACGTTCACGAGAGGATTTACAAAAGCGAAATAGGTCCTCGGAGCCGAAGCAATTGTGCTCCTCCACCGCTGCGGCGTTGTGGCCAGGATCGTGTCCCGTGGCGTGGTGTAGCTGAGTGCGGGTCACCGCATTCGCCGGCATGGGCCGGATCGGTCAGCTGGCGAGCGCCGGGAAGCTGACGGCGGGAAGCGCGTGGCTTCCGGGTCAGGCGAGTAGTCACCTGCGGCATTGCGCTGGCGGCTCCTGAAGGCGTCCCTCAGCGCCATCCAAAATGCCGTGAGCAAGAGGGCACGTGATTCCCTGTCCACCCGCCGAATGCCCTTGGTCAGCAACAGACGATCCACCAGGGATCCAAGGGGCCTTTCCAGGCGCGCGGGCTCGCCATCCTCGCCCACCTTCTCCCACATTGCTACCACAGCCGCCCAATAGGCCTCCTGCTCGTCATGGCTCTCCGTGTCCGGCGACCAGCCAATTCCGGCCGTGTGCGCGATGGCGACACTGCGAGCGCGGCTCTCGCTGTCCGCCCATACGCGATAAAGTTGACCCGCGAGCGCCGTGGGCCGCCGGTGTGTCAAGTGAACGGGATCGTCATTGCGGAGCGCCTCCCAAACGGTTTCCAGGTAGGCCGCGATCGCCTGACGGGTCTTTATCTCGCTGCGCGCTGCGGTGCGCAGGAAAAAGCGGACAGCCTGAGCGCTCTCGCTAGGCGTCACAAAGACGAAGCCGTCAACGAGAGGAATCGCAAGCGGATTGCCGATCGCATCGTCGCGAATGTCTGCCGGACTACGCTGCACGAATAGCGAAAATCGAGACCCGTCCCGGCGCGTCGGCCGAACAACCCTGAACAGCAATGTTATGCCCCATTGTTACACAGTCGGGGCCGACACAACACTCTGAATGGGCTTATCTATCTGGAATTACTTAATGTCCAGAAATGAGTGGTGCCCAGGAAAGGACTCGAACCTTCACGGCCGTGAGGCCACTGGCACCTGAAGCCAGCGCGTCTACCAATTCCACCACCTGGGCACGTGGCGGGGTTAGTAAGGATCGGTCGCGCGCTTGTCAAATAGACGATTGGAAACTCAAATAGTCTGTACAGGGTGACCGCGATGGCGTATCGCGACATCCGGCCCAACAGGCTCCAAAATCGCAGCTATTTCGACCCGCAGGAACTGACCCATGGCATCGAACCTGGAAACGCTCGTCACGGTTTTCGGCGGATCGGGCTTCCTGGGGCGGCACGTGGTCCGGGCGCTGTGCAAGCGGGATTACCGCATCCGCGTCGCCGTCCGGCGGCCGGAATTGGCCGGGCACCTGCAGCCGCTCGGCAAGGTCGGCCAGATCCACGCCGTCCAGGCCAATCTGCGCTACCCGGCCTCGGTGGTATCAGCGATGCGTGATTCGCACGTGGCCATCAACCTGGTCGGCATCCTCGCCGAAAGCGGCGAACAGACCTTCGAGGCGGTCCAGGCCAAGGGCGCCGAGGCGGTGGCCGCCGCTGCGAGCGCCGAGGGCGCCCGCGTGGTGCATGTCTCGGCGATCGGCGCTGATGCCGATTCGACTTCCGCCTATGCCCGCGCCAAAGCGGCTGGCGAGAAGGCGGTGCTGGCGGCCTCGCCATCGGCCACCATCTTGCGCCCGTCACTGGTGTTCGGGCCGGAGGATCAGTTCACCAACCGTTTCGCGGCGATGGCCCGGATGTCGCCGGCGATCCCGCTGGTCGGCGGCGGCCTGACCAAGATGCAGCCGACCTTTGTCGGCGACGTCGCCACCGCGGTGGCCGATGCCGTCGACGGCAAGACCAAGCCCGGCGCGACCTACGAATTGGGCGGCCCGGAAGTGCTGACCATGCGCGAGATCATGGAGACGATCCTTGAGATCACCGATCGCGACCGCGCGCTGGTCTCCCTGCCGTTCGGCCTTGCCAGGATCCTGGCCGCGTTCCTGCAATTCGCGCCGGGCGCGCTGAAGCTCACGGCGGATCAGGTCGAGCTGCTGCACAAGGACAATGTGGTGTCGGATACGGCCAAGGCCGCCGGCCTCACCTTCGAAGGGCTGGGCATCACCCCCGATTCGCTGGAAGCCATCGCTCCGCAATATCTCTGGCGCTTCCGCCCGGCCGGGCAGTTCGAGCGCAAGAACGCGTATCGTCCGCCGTCCGGGGCTTGACCGGCGACGTGTAATCACAAATGTCGATGTGGCGCGAAGCTCGGGCCGCAACCTCCCGCCTCTCCCCTTGTGGGAGAGGCCGGATTTCGCGCGCCAGCGGGAAATCCGGGTGACGGGTTTCTCTCCGCGAGTGCGGCGGTCCCTTGAGACCAACCCCTCACCCGGATCGCATTCCGCTTCGCTGCATGCGCTCCGGCCTCTCCCACAAGGGGAGAGGCGGAACGGAGCAAGCGTAGAGATTCGTACAGCTGCCGGACCCTTACCTCCCCAGAGCCAGCGCGATCAGGCCGAGCGTGCCGACGATCACGCGCCACCACGCGAACAGGGTGAAGCCGTGGCGCGTGACATAGGAGAGGAACGTCTTCACCACGACCACGGCGGTGACAAGCGAGACCACGAATCCGATTGCGACGATCCATAGATTGTCCGTCGTCATCTCGGCACGGTTCTTGTAGAAATCATAGGCGAAGGCGCCGATCATGGTCGGGATCGCCAGGAAGAACGAGAACTCCGCCGCCGCGCGCTTGTCGGAGCCGAGCAGCATCGCCGCGACGATCGAGGCGCCGGAGCGCGACACGCCCGGGATCATCGCGACGCACTGCGCCATGCCGATCCACAGATACATCAGCAGCGGATATCTCGTCGCGTCATGTTCGCGCGGCTTGAGCTCAAGCTGATCGACCCACAGCAGGATGGCGCCGCCGACGATGAGCGAGAAGCAGACGATCCATGGATTGAACAGAACACTCTTGATGTATTTGCCGGCAATGAGGCCGACGATGACCGCGGGCAGGAACGCGACCAGCACGCCGATGACGAAGCGCCGGTCATCGGCGTTGGAGAACATGCCGAGTGCGACACGCGACAATTTGCCGAAATAGAGTCCGACGATGGCAAGGATCGCGCCGAGCTGGATCAGCACGGTGAAGCTGTCCCAGAAGGCACCTTCACCGAGACCGAAGAATCGTTCCGCCAGCAGGAGGTGGCCGGTCGATGAAACGGGCAGGAACTCCGTGACGCCTTCGATTATGCCCAGAATCACCGCACGTAACGTATCGGTCATCATGATGTGGCCTGCTTTTGCTGGAGAAATCGGGTGCTTCTCGCCTATTCCCCGTTTTGCTGCAATCGCTAAAAACGCCAAACATGGGTTGCCTGATTCGTCTGATTGGCTAGAGCATGATCCGGAGAAGTGGCAGGCCGGTTCTGCGCAAAGATCATGCTCAAACAAAGACATGGGACCACGATCCGATTTCATCTGATCGCATCGTGAATTAGTGTCCCGGGTCTGCCGCGGCTTCGACAAGATCAGGCCGTGAACTGCTGAAGGACTTCATGTACACGCTGTTTCATCATCCGTTCTGTCCGCATTCCCGTTTCATTCGCCTGGTGCTCGGCGAATACGGGCTCGATCTGCGGCTGGTGGAGGAACGGGTCTGGGAACGTCGCGAGGCCTATCTGGCGCTCAATCCGGCGGCAACGACGCCGACCTTGATCGCCGAGGGTTTCCCGCCGGTTCCCGGTGTCGGCGTGATCGCCGAATATCTCGACGAGGCGCATGGGCTCAACGCCGGCGACCGGCGCCTGATGCCGACCTCGATGGCCGAACGCGTCGAGGTGCGCCGGCTGATGTCGTGGTTCAACGACAAGTTCTTCGAGGAGGCCTCCAATCCGCTGGTGACCGAGCGCATCTACAAGCGTTTCATGAGCGAGGAGGATGGCGGAGGCGCGCCGAATGCGGAGGTGCTCCGCGCGGGCAAGGCCAATGTGCGCTATCATCTGACCTATATCGGCTGGCTGGCGCGGACGCGGAACTATCTCGCCGGCGACCGGCTCACTTACGCGGATCTCGCCGCCGCGGCGCATCTTTCGGCGATCGACTATCTGGGCGACGTGCCATGGAGCGAGGACGACGCAGCAAAAGCGTGGTACGCGCGGGTGAAATCCCGCCCGTCGTTCCGCCCGCTGCTCAGCGAATGGCTGGCGGGCGTGCCGGCGTCGCGGACCTATGTGGACCTCGACTTCTGACCCCACCGCCCAAGCTTTCACCGGCCGATCTCAGATCCGCGCTCGAGCACGAAGCCCGCGCGCTCGGTTTCGATTGTATCGGGGTCACCGATCCCGGCGCGATCGGCGGCGCGGCGAAATATTTCCGCGAGTTCCTCGACCTGGGCGGCCATGGCGACATGGATTGGCTCGCAGCGCATCCTGAGCGCCGCAGCGATCCGCGCGTGCTCTGGCCCGGCGTGCGCTCGATCATCATGCTCGGCGTCAACTACGGGCCGGACCAAAACCCGCTCGAGATCCTGAAGCGCCGCGACCGCGGCGCGATCTCGGCCTACGCGCAGGGCGATGATTATCACGACGTGATCAAGAAGCGGCTGAAGGCGCTGGCGCGGTGGCTGGTCGCGGCCAGCGGCGATGAAGTGAAGGTGTTCATCGACACCGCGGCCGTGATGGAAAAGCCGCTCGCGCAAACCGCCGGCCTCGGCTGGCAGGGCAAGCACACCAATCTGGTGTCGCGCGACTTCGGCTCATGGCTGTTCCTCGGCGCGATCTTCACCGCAAGCGAGCTGCCGCGCGATGCCGCCGACATCGATCATTGCGGCTCCTGCACCGCCTGCCAGGACATCTGCCCGACCGCGGCATTTCCCGCGCCCTACAAGCTCGATGCGCGGCGCTGCATCTCCTATCTCACCATCGAGAGCAAGGGACCGATCCCGCGCGAATTCCGCAAGGCGATCGGCAATCGCATCTATGGCTGCGACGATTGCCTCGCGGTATGCCCATGGAACAAGTTCGCGCAGACCGGGCGCGAAGCGAAACTCGCAGCGCGCGAGGCATTGCGCGCGCCAGTGCTTGCCGACCTCGTGCGGCTCGACGATGCCGCGTTCCGCGCGCTGTTCTCGAAATCGCCGGTCAAGCGCATCGGCCGCGACCGCTTTGTCCGCAACGTGCTGATCGCGATCGGCAACTCCGATGATGCCGCCTTGGCCGGCGAGGCCGAGCGCTTGCTCGACGATGCAAGTCCGCTGGTTCGCGGCGCAGCGGTGTGGGCGTTGTCGCAACTGATGGAGCCACAGGCATTTGCCGCGCTGGCCTCCAAGACAGTCGATGCGGAGACCGATCAGCGCGTATGCGAAGAGTGGCGGCTCGCGGCCCTTACTTCATGAGATGCCGCGCCATTTCGGGACGCGCCTTCAGCGCGGCGCCCTGCTTGGCGACGATCTTTGCGATTCGCTCCGGCGCAAAGTGCATATCGACGAAGGCAGGCGCGGTGTTGGCGACCTCGTGATATTCCGCGATGCGGCCATTGCGAAGGGTCATGATGGCGACGCCCTCGAACATCGCCCGCGCGCCACCTGCCTCCGGCAGCGTCGAGCGGTAGCTGAAGGTGTAGCGCGCATAGAGCGTATGGCCGTCGCTGACGGGGTCGTGCATGTCCCAGCGGAAATCGGACGCGGTGCGATAGAACAAATCGTCGATCATGCCAGCGATCTCGGCATGCCCCGTGAAGGCGCCATAGAACACGTCGTGATAGACGCCGTCTTCCGTGAACAAATCAGCGAATGCAGCGCCCTTCCGCTGTTCGACCGCATCGCAGAAGGCGCGAAGCAGGCTCGTTGTGTCCATTGTTATTCCTCCCTGCGCTCTTTTACTATTTGAGCATGATCTTTTCGGAAAACCGGTTCCCACTTTTCCGGATCATGCTCTAGCCCATCTCCTTCACTGCGGCGATGATCCGGGCGATGTCCTGCGGGCGCGACAGACGGTGGTCGCCGTCCTGGATCATGGTCAGCACCACGTCCTCGCTCGGCAGCCGATGCGCCAGCGTGAACGCATGTTGCCAGGGCACGTCGGGATCCTGCGCGCCCTGCAGGATGCGCACCGGACAGCCGACATCGATCTTGGCTCCGAGTAACAAATGATTACGCCCCTCCTCGATCAGCGCCCGCGTGATCGCATAGGGCGTATCGCCATATTGCGACGGCCGCAGCCAGACGCCCTTGGTCTCGATCTCGGCACGAATTTCCGGCGAAAAGCCCTTCCACATCAGCTCTTCGGTAAAATCCGGCGCCGGCGCGATCAGCACCATCCCCGCGAGCGAGGCCCGGCTGTCGGCACGCCTGGCAAGCTCACGCGCCAACAGGAGCGCCATCCAGCCCCCCATGGAGGAGCCGATCACGACTTGCGGCCCGCTGCAGAACCGCGTGAATACTGCGACACTGTCCTCGAGCCAGCGCCCGATGGTGCCGTCGATGAACTTGCCGCCGGATTCGCCGTGGCCGGAATAATCGAACCGGACAAAGGCGCGTTCCTGTTCCACGGCCCACGCGTCGAGCGCGACCGCCTTGGTGCCCTTCATGTCGGAATTGAAGCCGCCGAGCCAGAATAGCCCAGGGTTACGACCTCCGCGCGCACGCACCGCAATGCGGCGGCGTGCGGCGCTGTTCCCTACCTCGATGAACTCTGGTTCCTGGTCGATCGTCGCGGAGGTGGTCATGGGATCGTCATTCTCATCAGTGCGTTTTCGATGGGCACGGGCAAACCGTGAGCAGGGAACGTGTCTCGCCTTGTAGAGTATCCGCTCACCAAATATCTGCCCTATCGCGTGACCTAAATGCCGCGCATTTGACGGTTTTAGGATGCAACTTGCGAGCACGCTTGCCCGTTGCCACGTATTGCTTCAAAATATCGCCTTCCTTCACAACTTTGGAGAGTTACCCATTCGCCGTCCCAATAGAGCCCCGCCCGCTGTCGCCAAAGACGGGCCGCGCACCAACGATGAAATCCGCAACGCGCAGATCCAGCTAATCGACCAGAACGGTACCAATATGGGCACCGTGGAAACCATGGTGGCCATCAAGATGGCCATGGAAGCCGGTATGGACCTGGTCGAGATTTCGCCGAACGTGAGTCCTCCGGTCTGCAAGATCATGGACTACGGCAAGTATAAATATTCTGCGCAGAAGAAAGCCGCCGAAGCCCGCAAGAAACAGAAGGTCGTCGAGATCAAGGAGATCAAGCTCCGTCCGATGATCGACGATCACGACTACGACGTGAAGATGCGCGCGATGCAGCGCTTCTTCGAGGAAGGCGACAAGGTCAAGATCACCCTGCGCTACCGCGGTCGTGAAATGGCGCACCAGGAAATCGGCACCAAGCTGTTGGACAAGGTCAAGGCCGACGTCGCGCAATACGCCAAGGTCGAGCAGGACGCGAAGTTCGAGGGACGTCAGGTCGTGATGGTGCTGGCGCCGCGCTGAGGCGAATTGTCGATCGATGAAAGGAAACGCCCGCCGGACCGATCCGGCGGGCGTTTTCGTTTCCCTTCCGGCAACCCTCCGCCGTCATTCCGGGGCGCGCGAAGCGCGAGCCCGGAATCCATCGGGCGGCTGAGTACGCGGCTAAATGGATTCCGGGCTCGCGCTTCGCGCGCCCCGGAATGACGGCGGAGGGTGTCGGGTCCGCCGGGAGCTCGAAAACATTGACCTTCTGCGGAGGTCGCGCTTGCGGGGGAGGCAAGAGACCCCTTCGTTCCGGGATTGCCAATTCGCCCCTACTCTGCCATAAGCGCAGCCTTCGCCGCCCGGCTGATCAAGGGCTGCCGTGGCGACGTTCTGTGCGGGTTGTTTCATTTGCGAAAAACCTGAGCACATTCAACGCTCTAACGAGCATTTTAGTCGGCCGACGCCCCCCGCGGGGCGGTTTCGTGCTGGCGTTTAAGGAGAGCCAAATGCCCAAGCTGAAGACCAAATCGGGCGCCAAAAAGCGCTTCAAAGTGACCGGTACCGGCAAGGTGATGCACGCCCAGCGCGGCAAGCGCCACGGCATGATCAAGCGGACCAACAAGCAGATCCGCCAGCTGCGCGGCACCCGCGTGCTGTTCAAGACCGACGGCGACAACATCAAGAAGTACTTCTTGCCGAACGCCTGATCGCGCCTGAGCCGAGCTGCGTTCCACACAGCTCCCGTCACCACTTCAGAAATCCAAGGATTTAAGTCATGTCTCGCGTCAAACGCGGTGTGACCGCCCACGCCAAGCACAAGAAAGTCTACAAGGCCGCCAAGGGCTATTACGGCCGCCGCAAGAACACCATCCGCGTCGCCAAGCAGGCGGTCGAGAAGGCCGGCCAATATGCGTTCCGCGATCGTAAGCGCAAGAAGCGCACCTTCCGCGCGCTCTGGATCCAGCGCCTCAACGCCGCCGTCCGCCCGTTCGGCATGACCTACAGCCGCTTTATCGACGGTCTCTCCAAGTCGGGCGTCGTCGTCGACCGCAAGGTGCTGTCGGATCTCGCGATCCACGAGCCGGCCGCGTTCCAGGCGATCGCCGAGAAGGCCAAGGCCGCGCTGGCGGCCTGATCCGGCTCTTCGAAGTTTCTTGAAGTCGTCATGGCCGGGTAAGAGCGCGAGGGGCATCTTTCGCGCTTCAGCTCGGTATGACCGGCTAGGAGCGACGGCTTAGCATCCTGGCCAAGAGGGATTGCTATGACCGATCTTGCTCAACTCGAATCCCAGATCCTCGCTGACGTTTCCAACGCCGGCGACGAAGCGGCGCTGGAAACCGTGCGCGTCGCCGCGCTCGGCAAGAAAGGCTCGATCTCGGCGCTGCTTGCCACCCTCGGCAAGATGTCGCCGGAGGAGCGCAAGACGCAAGGCGCGGCGATCAACCTGGCCAAGGACAAGGTTGCCCAAGCGCTCGCCGCGCGCCGCGAAGTGCTGAAGGCCGCCGCGCTCGATGCCCGGCTTGCCTCCGAGACCATCGACATCACGCTGCCGCTGCGCGAGGCGCCGGCGGAAGCGGGCCGCATCCATCCGCTCAGCCAGGTCTGGGATGAGCTGACGGCGATTTTCGCCGATATGGGATTTTCGGTCGCCGAAGGGCCCGACATCGAGACCGACGACTACAACTTCACCAAGCTGAACTTCCCGATCGGCCATCCCGCGCGCGAGATGCACGACACCTTCTTCTTCAATCCGAAGGAGGACGGCTCGCGCATGCTGCTGCGGACCCACACCTCGCCGGTGCAGGTGCGCACGATGCTGACACAGAAGCCGCCGATCCGCGTGATCTGCCCCGGCCGCACCTATCGCATCGATTCGGATGCGACCCATACGCCGCAATTCCACCAGGTCGAGGGGCTCGTGATCGACAAGGAGTCGCATCTCGGCCACCTCAAATGGATCCTGCATGAGTTCTGCAAGGCGTTCTTCGAGGTCGACCACATCAACATGCGCTTCCGGCCGTCGTTCTTCCCGTTCACCGAGCCGTCGCTGGAAGTCGACATCCAGTGCCGCCGCGACAAGGGCGAAATCCGCTTCGGTGAGGGCGAGGACTGGCTGGAGATTTTGGGCTGCGGCATGGTGCACCCGAACGTGCTGCGCGCCTGCGGCCTCGATCCCGACGTCTACCAGGGATTCGCCTGGGGCATGGGCATCGACCGCATCGCGATGCTGAAATACGGCATGAGCGATCTGCGCCAACTGTTCGACAGCGACGTCCGCTGGCTCAGCCACTACGGCTTCAAGCCGCTGGATCTTCCGACGCTGGCCGGAGGGTTGAGTACGTGAATCTGAGTGCTGTGCCCGAGCAATATCGGAACCTGCGCGCGTTCGCCTTCGGCGACGGCCCCGGGCTTGCCGACGAATTGCTCGAACTCGTCATCAAAGGCATCAAGACCGCGACCTGCAGCACCGAGGGCGAGCCGAACACCTCGACATCGGGCGAACGCTGGATCGTGCTCGACGGCCGCGGCGAACCGGCTTGCGTCATCGAAACAACCGAAGTGACCTATCGCCGTTTTGGCGAGGTCGACGCCGCGTTTGCCTACGAAGAAGGTGAAGGTGACCGCAGCCTGCAATATTGGCGGGACGCGCACCGCCGCTATTTCGGTCGGCAGGGCAAATTCAGCGAAGACATGATGCTGATGTGCGAGCGTTTTCGTCTGGTTGAGGTTTTTCGCGATCACAGGTTGGCATCATGAAGTTCACCCTCTCCTGGCTGAAGGAACATCTCGACACCGACGAGCCCCTGGAAAAGCTCGCCGACAAGCTCACCATGATCGGGCTCGAGGTCGAGAGCATCGAGGACAAGGCGAAGGTGCTGGCGCCGTTCACCATCGCGCGGGTGATCTCGGCCGAGCAGCATCCGAATGCCGATCGTCTGCGGGTCTGCATGGTCGACACCGGCAACGGCGCTGCGCCGGTGCAGGTGGTCTGCGGCGCGCCGAATGCGCGCGCCGGCCTGATCAGCGTGTTCTCTGCCCCGGGTACCTTCATTCCCGGCAAGAACATCACGCTCGGCGTCGGTACGATCCGCGGCGTCGAGAGCCGCGGCATGCTGTGCTCGGCGGCCGAGCTCGAGATTTCCGACGATCATGACGGCATCATCGAATTGCCCGCTGATGCGCCCGTCGGCCAAGTCTATGCCGAATGGGCCGGCCTCGGCGATCCCGTCATCGAGATCAACCTGACGCCGAACCGGCAGGATTGCACCGGCGTGCACGGAATCGCGCGCGATCTTTCCGCCGCCGACATGGGCAAATTGATCGACCCCGCCATCAAGCCGATCAATGGCGAATTCCCTTCGCCCGTGACGGTGACGGTGGAAGACGCCTCGCTCTGCCCGGGCTTCGCGCTGCGGTTGGTGCGCGGCGTGAAGAACGGCCCGTCGCCGGAATGGCTGCAGAAGCGCCTGGCTTCGATCGGGCTGCGGCCGATCAATGCGCTGGTCGATATCACCAACTTCATGACCTACGATCGTGCGCGTCCCCTGCACGTGTTCGACGCCAAGAAGGTGAAGGGCAATCTGGTGGTGCGCCGCGCCCGCGACGGCGAGACCCTGCTCGCGCTCGACGGCCGCACCTATACGCTGGATCCCTCGATGTGCGTGATCGCTGATGACGCGGGCGTCGAATCGCTTGCCGGCATCATGGGTGGCGAGGCTTCCGGCTGCGACGAGAACACCACCGACGTGCTGATTGAATCGGCGCTGTGGAATGAGATCAACATCGCCCAGACCGGACGCAAGCTCGGCATCAATTCGGATGCGCGCTATCGCTTCGAGCGCGGCGTCGACCCGGCCTTCATGGTGCCGGGCCTCGAGCTTGCGACCAAGATGGTGATGGAATTGTGCGGCGGCGCGCCGTCGGAAAGCATCGTCGTCGGCAATCGCTACGGCGACGACCGCGTGATCGATTTCCCGCTGACCGAGGTCAAGCGCCTCGCCGGAATCGAAGTCCCGCTGGTCGAGACGAAGCGCATTCTCAGCCATCTCGGCTTCATGGTCGCGGGCACCGGCCCTGTGGTGAAGATCGCGGTGCCGTCCTGGCGCACCGATGTGCATGGCAAGGCCGACATCGTCGAGGAGATCGTCCGCATCGTCGGCGTCGACAAGGTGCCGATGACGCCGTTCGATCGCGGCGACGAGCCCCGCAAGCCGGTGCTCACCTCTATCCAGCTCCGCACCCGCCGTGCCAAGCGCGCACTGGCCGCGCGCGGCATGGTCGAGGCGGTGACCTGGTCGTTCATCTCAAAGCCCGCAGCCGAATTGTTCGGCGGCGGACAGGCCGAACTGGCGCTTGCCAACCCGATTGCCTCTGATCTCTCGGACATGCGGCCGAGCCTTTTGCCTGGCTTGGTCGCAGCCGCGCAGGCGAACATCAACCGCGGCTATCCTGACGTCGCGCTGTTCGAGGTCGGCCAGGTGTTCAAGGGCGACAGGCCGGAAGACCAGTTCCTTGCCGCTTCCGGCGTGCGCCACGGCTTCGCCTCGCTGGAAGGCGTGGGGCGGAGCTGGTCCGGTTCGGCAACGGCTGACGCATTCGACGCCAAGGCCGACGCGTTCGCGGTGCTGGCTGCGGCCGGCGCGCCAGTGCAGGCGCTGCAGATTGTGCCGGGCGGGCCCGCCTGGCTGCATCCCGGCCGTTCCGGCACGATCCAGATGGGCCCGCAGAATGTGCTCGGCTATTTCGGCGAGTTGCACCCGCGTGCGCTCGAGGCGCTCGGCGCTGATGGCCCGATGATCGCGTTCGAGGTGATCCTCGACCGTATCCCGGAGGCCAAGCGCAAGCCGACCCGCGCCAAGCCCGCGCTCGAACTCTCCGCGTTCCAGCCGGTGTCGCGCGATTTTGCCTTCATCGTCGACCGCAGCGTCAAGGCGGCGGATATCGTTCGCGCCGCACTGGCCGCGGACAAGAAGCTGATCACCGATGTCACCGTGTTCGACGTCTATGAAGGCAAGGGCATGGAGGACGGCAAGAAGTCGATCGCGATCGCGGTCACCATTCAGCCGCGCGAGAAGACGCTGACCGACCAGGAGATCGATGCGGTAGCGGCCAGGATCGTCGCTGACGTCACGAAGAAGACCGGCGGCACTCTCCGGGGATGAGCCCGTTTGGTCTCATCCCTTCGGAGGTTGGCCTTAACGTTGCGCTGGCAATCTGTGCCATCGCCTTTGTCTCGGGAACGGCGCGCGGCTTTTCCGGTTTTGGCTCCGCGCTGATCTTCATGCCGCTGGCAAGCAGCATCGCCGCGCCCCGCCTGGTCGCGGCGCTGCTGCTGATCATCGACTTCGTCGCAGCGATGCCGCTGGTTCCGAACGCGTGGAAGCACGCCGATCGCAAGGCCACCGCGATCATGGTGCTCGGTGCGCTCGTCGGCGTGCCGATCGGCACCTATTTTCTCAGCGTGCTCGATCCCGTGACCACGCGCTGGATCATTTCCGGCTTCGTCGCTGCGCTGATGGTGCTGCTCTTGTCGGGCTGGCGCTACCGCGGCAAGGACCACGCGGCGCTTTCAATCGGCATCGGCGGCCTCTCCGGCTTCTGCAGCGGGCTCGCGCAAACGGGCGGTCCGCCGATCGTCGGCTACTGGCTCGGGCGCCCGATCAGTTTCACGGTGGCGCGCGCCAACATCGTGCTGTTCTTCGGCGCCTCAGATTTCTTTTCCCTCGTGAGCTATTTGTTCACCGGCCTGATCACCGCCGATTCCGTCAAGTTCTCGCTCGTGGTCGGGCCGGTCTACGCCATCGGCGTCTGGTTCGGCGCCTCCCTGTTCGGCAAGGCCAGCGAACGTGTCTTCCGCGCCATCTGCTATGCCCTGATCGCCGCCGCTGTCATCGCCGGCCTGCCCATCCTCGACGGCGTGCTGCGGGGACGATAGATTCGGGTGTTGAACGCGGGCGGAAAAAAGCCAAGGGAGGAATCCATGATCGATCGCCGGAATGCGCTGAAACTGGCGCTCGGCGGCGCCGCCGCACTTGCCGCTCCGGCTGTGCTGGCGCAGGCCACAAGGCCTCGGACGCGGATCGTGTTTCTCGGCACCAAAGGCGGCCCGCGCGTCGGCGTTGGCGCTTCAAATCCCGCCAACCTCGTTGTGGTCAACGATACGCCGTTTGTCATCGATTGCGGCATGGGCCTAAGCCGTCAGCTCGTGAACGCGGGTCTGCCAATCCCTTCCATCAAATACATCCTCATCACCCACCATCATTCCGATCACAATCTCGAGTACGGCAACCTCTTCTACAATGCCTGGGCCGCCGGGCTATCCACGCCGATCCATTCGTTTGGGCCGAAGGGGATCGAGGCGATGACGAAGGCGTTCTGGGAGCTGAACAAATTCGATGTCGAGACCCGGATCGAGGACGAAGGCCGGCCCGATCCGCGCAAATTGCTGATCGCGAAGGACATCGACGACGGTGTGGTGTTGAAGACATCCGAGGTGACGGTCACGGCCTTCCGCACGCCGCACCCACCCATCGTTGACAATTTTGCCTACAAGTTAGAGACGCCCGATGGCACCATCGTGTTCTCTAGCGATACTGCCTACAATCCGAAGCTCGCTGAATTCGCTGAGGGAGCCGACGTGCTGGTGCATGAATGCATGTATCTGCCTGCCGTCGATCGGCTGGTCGCCAAAACGAAGAACGGCGCAACGCTGAAGAAGCATCTTCTCGAGAGTCACACCACGACCGAGGATGTCGGCCGCGTGGCGGCGGCCGCAGGAGTCAAGGTGCTGGTGATGAGCCATTTCGTCCCCGGAGACGATCCGCTGGTCACTGACGAGAATTGGACCGAAAACGTGAAGAAGAATTTTTCCGGCCGCATCGTGGTAGCAAAGGACCTGATGGAGTTGAAGCTGCCGGTGTGAGTCGCATGTCAACGGCGATCACGGTGATCGCCGACGATGCTACAGGGGTTGTGTGCAGCACAGCAAGGATATCGGCGCGACGAAGAGCCGAGCAGCACTACTGCACGAGCCGAGCGCGCAGCCGCGTAAATTCGGCGTCGCTGATCGACCCTGCCTGTTTCAGCCGACCGAGCTTTTCGATTTCATCTGCGGCGCTGAAACCAATCGCGCTCCTGAGTTCGTCGCGCGCCTGCCGAGCTTGTTGCAAGTTGCGCTCCGCCATGCCTCTTCCCTGAAAGATCAGGTATGCAAGCATGAAAATGAATGGAAATATGATCCATCCTATCACCCATAGCGCCTTGACCCAGCCGGAAATGTCGTGGCGTCGGAATAGATCGGAAGCGACGGTAATGAGCAGCCAGAACCACACGATGAAGAAGAATATGGTGAGGACGTCCAGCAGGAAATTTCGATAGGTGAAGCCCTCCTGAAAGAAGAACATTGCGACCCTCCTCTGCCTGCCACTGCGGCAACAGTTCCAGCCGACCCGATATTGTTCCTTAAAGCGCGATCCCGCCGCCAGCGTTTGATCTAGATCAATGCACGTCGGATCGAAGATCAATCAGGCGACACCCCCGATGTCTTCAACCTATGGCTGCTTTGCCCTCAAGAGCCGAAGCCGCTCGGGTACACGCCTTCCGACTAGAGCGTGATGAGATAAGGTCGAATTGTGTTCCCACGGGCGCTGCCTCTTCTCACCTCTCCCATAGGGAGAGGTCGGCGCGTAGCGCCGGGTGAGGGGATCTGCTCTATCGAGGGACCGTAACCCCTCACCCGCGCCTCCGGCGCGACCTCTCCCTTCGGGAGAGGTGAACTTGCGGCCAAGCCGATTCAACCAAATGACATCGAGCTCTAGTGCATGATCTCCGCGCAAACGCTTCGCGTTTGTCGCGAGGGAAAACCGGTCTCCACTTTTCCGGATCACCCGCCGTCATTGCGAGCCACCGGGTCGGCGCGCAATGACGATGTGGGTGCAGCGGGTACGACAAATCAACCCGACGAGGCTGGGCAAATCAGTGATTTAACTCCGCGCGTCTCACGGCGAATGAGGGGCGGGTCGCGATCGTCACGAACGTTGCGGTGAGATGCGGTGGACGCGATGCGTACGCGGCTCTATCTCCTCAGGATGAGGGTCCAACAGCGAGCGCGGGTTGAACCGTGGGCACGGGGCCGCACGCCTTTGCCTACCCCACGTTGCTACGCAATCACCAGATCGCAATAGGCATAACCATCACGCTCCACCCGTTCGCCGGCGCTGACTGCGATCCGGTGCGAGAACATCGGGCCGGCCACCACACACGTATGAAACTCGCCATTCTCGCCGCATGGATCGACACCATCGGGGAGATCGGCGAGAAGCTGCGCATCGAACCGGCGGCCGGCGAATTCGGCAGGCAGCCGCTTCAGGTCAACGGTCGCAAGATAGGCTTCGAGCCCGCTTGCGATCATGACTTGCGCCAGTGCCGGCGTCGGCCGCTCCCACAGCGGGAAGATCGGCGTGATGCCGGTGCCAACCAGCTTCTGCTCGCGGTAGGCGCGGATATCGGCGAGGAAGAGATCGCCGAAGATCATGTGGGTGATGCCCTCAGCGACGGCCTGCGCGACCGCTTCACCCATGCGCGCCTCATAGACGTCGTTGGGACAGGCGTATGGGATCGGCACGATTCGCTGCGGCAGCCCCGCCGCCTCGCATTGCGCGCACAAGATCTGCTGCCGCACGCCGTGGATCGCAACGCGCTCCAAGGTCTCGGTGACGGTCGTCAGCGCGCCAACGACCTCGAACTCACCCGCCTGCATCACTTCATGCAACGCGAACGCGCTGTCCTTGCCGCTGGACCAGGAGATCAGCGCCTTCGGCCGCGGCATCAGTCGAACAGCCCTCGCGGCTGAGCCGATTGCGCCGGCGGTGCGCGCCTGCGCTGCTTCTGTGGCGACGGTGCTGCTGCCGACGGCGCTGCCGGCAATGCGCCGATGCGGCGCAGCGCCGCTTCCGCGGCCCGCTCGCCGCTCTCCCAGGCGCCGTCGACCGTGCCCCACAAGGTGTCATGCGTGGCCTCGCCGGCGAAATACATGCAGCCGACCGGATCGATCAGCGCTCTCCGTGCGGCCTGCCCGCCGGGCGCGGCCACCGACATCGCGCCAAGTATGTAGGGCGAAGCGTTCCAGCGCGTGGCGCTCGACTTCTTGATGCCGGCCACCGCATCGCCGCCGAACAGCTTCTTCAGCCATTCCGTCGCGAATGCGATCATCGCCTGCTCACCCTCTGCCGACAGCTCGCGGCCGAACGAGCCCGCGACGTCGACCGTGCACAAGGATGAACCGCCGACATTGGCGTAGAGCAGCGCAGTGCGCGTCGAATTGCTCTGTTCGATCACGATATCATCGCGCGCAAGCCCAAGCGGATTGCCTGACATCTGCAGCGCGATGCGGTCGTAGCTGCCGAGGCTGAGCTTAGCGACCGCATCGACCACGCGCCTCGGAAGTTCGGAATCGAACTTGAGCTTGCCGGCCGCAAGCACATTCGTCGACACCGTGATGATGGCGGCGCGCGCGAGGATCTTGCCCGACGGCGTGTTCACCTCGACGTCGCGGTTGCTGTAGGACATGCGGGTGGCGGGCGTCGACAATGCCACCGGCAACTGCGCGCCGAGCTTCGCGATCAGCGTGCCGAGCCCCTGCCGACAGGCGACTGCATTGTCGCGATCCTGCGCCCGCGCCTTATCGACGACCGAGATCTCCTTGAGGTCCTTGCCGCTGAAACTGGCGCCGAGCACGAACTCCGCCGTGCCGGCCCAATCGCCAAGCTCCTTCGGCAACACCGAGGCGCAGGATACGTCGCTTCGGCGCGCGGCATCGTCGATCGCGCGATTGGCGCGCACCAGCGCGGCCAGGAATTCCTCGGTCTCGCCGGGACGTGCGTTACGGCGGCCGATCCGGATCTTCTCGCCCGACGGCGCGGGCAGCAGCTCGAGCCCCGCGGTCCGTGCGAGGCGGAGCATCGGATTGCTCTCCGGATTGTGCACCCAGCGCGCGCCGCGATCGAACGGAACTTCGAAGGTCGAGCTGTCGGTCTGGCAGCGGCCGCCGATCTGGCTTGAGGCTTCCAGCACGATCACCTTGCGGCCCGCCGCCAATACGCGCCGCGCCGCAGCAATGCCGGCGGCGCCCGCGCCGATGACCACGATGTCAGCATCGCGCGCCGGCGGCGCGGCTCCAGCGCGGCCGGCAGAGAGCGAAGTAACAGCAATGCCCGCGGACGCCGACAGGAAGTTGCGGCGGGTGATTGTCATATCATGGTTTCCGCAGGCTTGAAGCAAATGGGAACAGCCCGCGAACCTTGCCGCATCTCATGCGGCGCAGCAACCATCATGGTGAATCAATCATGATTGATCGGCTACGTCGATGAACTAAATTGCAACCGCTCGCGACCATGATAAGGAACCAAAAAGCGGAAGGGCAAGCCGCGCAGGGGGAAGCATATGGGCGTCATGCTCGACACGATCGGCCAGGTGATCGCGGGCTACCTGCAGAAGGAGATCCCGGGCTACGAGCCGTTCACGCCGAGCGATCCGGAGCATCTGCGCGGCGTGATCCAGCCTGGCGATGTCCTGCTGGTCGAAGGCAACAACCGCATTTCCGGCATCATCAAATACCTCACGCAATCGACCTGGTCGCACGCCGCGCTCTATGTCGGTCCGGTCGACGGCGCCTGCGAGCCTGACGGCGAGCCGCATGTGCTGATCGAGGCCAATATCGGCGAGGGCGTGACGGCTGCGCCGCTGTCGAAATATTTCCCCTATCATACCCGCCTCTGCCGCCCGGTCGGCCTCTCCTACGAGGACCGCGAGACGGTGTGCCGCTACGCCATCAACCGGATCGGCTTCGGCTATGACACCAAGAACATCGTCGACCTTGCGCGCTATCTGTTCCCGCTGCCGGTGCCGCAGCGCTGGCGGCGGCGGATGATCGCGTTCGGCTCCGGCGATCCCACCAAGATCATCTGCTCGGCGCTGATCGCGCAGGCCTTCGATGCCGTGCGCTACCCGATCCTGCCCAAGATCACGCGCACCTCGAGCCGCAAGGCGCGGCGCGAGATCCTGCACATCCGCGATTCCTCGCTCTACATGCCGCGCGACTTCGATATCTCGCCCTATTTCGAAGTCGTCAAACCCACCATCGTGCACGGCTTCGACTACACTGCCCTGCACTGGGCCGACAAGCAGAAGCCGCTCGAGGAGGTGGCGGGCGAATTCAGTGTGTTTCACGAAAAGTCGCCGCCGCTTGTTCCTGAAACGATTGACCAGGAAACGCCGCTTCCGGCTGCGCCTGAGGATACGGAAGTGAAGACGCCGGAGCTCGCGGCCTAGAGCATGATGTCATTTGGTTGAATCGGCGTGACCGCGGTTGTCCACCTCTCCCATAGGGAGAGGTCGGCGCGCAGCGCCGGGTGAGGGGTTACGGTTCCTCCATGGAGCTCATCCCCCTCACCCGGATCGCATCTCACGATGCGATCCGACCTCTCCCCGCCGGGGAGAGGTAAGGCACCTCCGACGTGGCGCCAATTTGACCTGATCTCATCATGCTCTAGATTAGAAGCGCGCAGCCAGCGTCAGGCGGACCGCGAGCGGTTCGGCCGGGTGGATGTGGCGATCGGCGACGCCATCGATCGGCTCGCCCGGCAGGCGCGACAGATAATAGTATTCGATCTGGTTGGTGTTGGCATTGAAGAGATTGAGCACGTCGAGCTGCAGCCGCATGCCATTGTCGAACTGATAGCCGGCCCGGGCGTTGAAGATCAGCGAGGATTGCGAGCGCACGCTGTCATCCTCGATCAGCGGGCGCGGCCCGAAATAGCGCGCGGTCAGGGCGCCAAACCAGCCGGTCTCGCGACCGAACGTCACGGCGCCGCTGGCGATCCAGGCCGGCGCGCCCGGAATGAAGTCGCCGACAGGATCGAAATCGGTGAAGCGCGCACGGGTATAGGCGAGATCGACGTCGATGCGCATCCACGGCAACGGCCTGTACTGATTGGTCCACTCGATGCCGATGCGCCGACTCGGACGGCTCGGCTCGGTGGTGCCAGCATCGCCGACGAACAGGAGTTCGGAATCGAAGTCGAGCACGAACACCGCGAGCGAGCTGGTCAGGCCTTCGATCGCCTTGGTACGGATACCGACCTCGGCGCCCTTGGAGCGGACCAGCAGCGGCACGCGGTCGAGCGGCGTCACCTTGTCGGTGGGATCGACGGTGATCGTCGCGCCGCGGATGTCGTTCGAATGCAGGCCATAACCGGCATTGCCGTAGAATTCGGTCTTGTACCACGGGCCCAGCACGATGCCGGCCTTCGGGCTGGTCATAGCGGCCTGCGCATTGCCCGAATTTTGCGGCGTGTCGCTGAAGACATGAGCCGCAAAGAAATCCTCGCGGATGCCGACCGTGGTGCGCAGCCAGTCGGTCCAGCGCGCGGTGGTGTCGGCCCACAGGCCGACATTGCCTTCCTGCACACGGTCCTGGCGCACCGTCGAGAGCGCCTCGCGCTGGAAGGTCTTGAACAGGCCGACCTCGATATCGTCGCCGCGGGTCTGCAGGCCGACACGGGTCTGGGTCTCGATGCTGGCGACGCGCGCGTCGAAGGCATGGGAGGCATTGAAGCCATAGACGGTGCGGCGATCGAGCTGGCTGAACTGATCGCCATTGATGGGATCGTCGAGGAAATAGGTGAAGTTGTTGAACAGTCGCAGCGACGAACGGATCACATAGGCATTCGCGAGAGTCTGGCCGTAGTCACTCGACTGCGCCCAATTGCCGGACAGGCTGAAGCGGCTCGAGGTGCCGCCGTCGGTCGGATCGAGCGAGCCGAAACGGTTGATCAAACCCTGGTCGATCGCGCGCTGCGCCACCTGGTCGGTCGACGTCCAGCCGTTGGAATAGGCCATCGCCGACAGCGTAAACCCATCGGTCGCGGTGCCCTGGCTGTAGCGCAGCACGCCGCTCGCCTTACGCACATCGTCCGGCACGTCCCACGGACCGTCATATTTGTTGGCCACGATCGCGCCGAGCAGCGTGCCCTCGCCGACCGCCGTGGAGCCCGCCGCCAGCGCGCGCTGATAGCCGAAACTGCCGAAGGTCACCTGGGCGATGCTCTTGGGCAGCCGGTTGACATAATCGATGCCGACGCTGCCGGCGGAGGAGAAGTCTCCAGTGTCCGCATAGTACGGGCCCTTGCGGACGTTGACGGTGCTGATCAGTTCCGGGATCAGGAAATTGACGTCGGCATAGCCCTGGCCGTGGCCATGGGTCGGCATGTTGACGGGCATGCCGTCGACCTTGATCGCAAGATCGGTGCCGTGGTCGAGATTGAAGCCGCGCAGGAAATACTGGTTGGCTTTGCCCTCGCCGGAATGCTGGGTGACAATCAAGCCGGGCACCACTTCCAGGACCTCGCCGACGCGCGACACCGGCAACGCATTCACCTCCTCGCCGCTGATGCGCATCTCGCTCGCGGCGGTCGGCAGCAGATTAGCCGCACCCACTTGTCCCGAACCGAGGGCGATGCTGCCTGCCGCCGATGCGGGCTGAGCCGATTGGACTGTGTGAGGGTTTCGCCCGCTGCGCGGACGGTGCGACTGTTCGGCCCGCTTGATCCGCTTTGGTGGCGTCGTCTGCGGCGACGTCACCGTGACCGCAGGAAGTTGATTGCCGGGCTGGCCGGCAGCCGTTTGGGCCTGCGCCGGCGACGTGAGAACAACAAGGGAGGCGGCGGGAAAAACCCACCCGACAAGTTTACGCAATGCCCATGCCCCGCATGGCAACCTGCTACAATCCGACAGGCAACCAGTTCGACTTCAACCCAGCCCGGCGAGGCTACCAAAGCTCAGTATGACGTTACAACAAGAATATCATACTGACGCACCCGCGGCGCCAATCGGAAATACCTGATGCAACGGATCACCATCACCATCGAGGACGATCTGCTCGACGAGATCGACGCCGCGGCAAAAACGCGCGGCTACCAGAACCGCTCGGAGATCATCCGCGATCTCGCCCGCGCGGGATTGCAGCAGAGCGCGGAGGACGCGGCGCCGTCAGGGCAGTGCGTGGCCGCGCTGGTGTATGTCTACGACCACGCCGCACGCGACCTTTCAAAGCGGCTGGTGCAGAACTTCCATGGTCACCACGACCTCTCGCTGGCGACGCTGCACGTCCATCTCGACGACGATAGCTGCATGGAAGTGACCGCGCTGAAAGGCGCCGCCGGCGACGTCCGCCATCTCGCCGACCACGTCATCGCCGAACGCGGCGTGCGCTATGGCCGGGTCGTGATGATCCCGACCGCACCGGACAAGAAGCCGCGCAAGCATGGGCACCGGCACGATTGAAGGCGGCGGTCCGGCTCTTGCCGAAGCCGTCGGTCATATCTAACTGTCGCAGGGGCTTTTTGGAGATAGACCCACGATGTTAGATGCCGCCGTCAAGGCGCTCACGCAAATCCTGTCGCCGCCGATGCGCTCGATCCTGTGGCGCTCGGTCGGCGTGGCGCTGGTATTAGTGACGGTGCTCGCAATCGGATTGCAGCGGCTGTTGAGCTGGTTTGCCGACTATGGCGAGGTCTGGGCCGAAGGCCTGCTCGGCCCCAACTTCCACTCCACGCTCCATGTGCTTTCCTGGATCGTATCGATCGCCGCCGGCCTCGGCGTGGTGCTCGGCGGCATCTTCCTGATGCCTGCGATCACCTCGCTGGTGGCGAGCCTGTTCGTCGACGAGGTTGCCGACCATGTCGAGCGCGAACATTATCCGGCCGAACAGCCCGGCGTGGCGCTGCCGTTCAACCTCGCCATGACCGAGGGCATCAAGACCGCGCTGCTGACGATCCTGGTCTACCTGATCGCGCTGCCCTTCGTGCTGTTCGCCGGCGCCGGCTTCCTGATTTTCTTCTTCGCCACCGCCTGGCTCTTGGGCCGCGAATATTTCGAGCTTGCGGCGATGCGGTTCCGGCCGCCGGCTGAGGCCAAGGCGATGCGCCGCGACAATGCGGCAACCATATTCACCGCCGGCCTGATCATTGCCGCCTTCGTGTCGATTCCGATCGTCAACCTGGCGACGCCGCTGTTCGGCATGGCCTTCATGGTCCACATGCACAAGCGCCTGTCAGGCCCGAGGCCGGAATTGCTCGAGCCGCGGCGGCAGGGAATATCGATGCGCTAGCAGTCGACGATCACGCCACCGACATTCCGCACTTGCGCATCACCATCTTGGCAAAGCCGAACGGCTCCGGCGTAAACGGACCCGGCGGCGCGCGGGTAATCAGGGCGACGAAGAACAGCGCAGTCATCGCCAGCCAGAAGCACAGCCAGAAACCGTCGATATAAGCGAGCACGTTGGCCTCGCGCTGCACCAGCGCCGCCAGCGTCCCCACCGCCCGCGCCTGGGCGAGGCCGACGCCGTGTGCCGCGAATTCGTCGGCGAGCTGCTTGAGCATGCGCACGACATTGACATCGCCATTGGCGACGTGTTGCCCGATATAGTTGGAGTGGATCTGCTCGCGGACGCGCAGCCAGGTGCCCATCAGCGCCACGCCGATCTCGGCGCCGCCAAGCCGCATGATCTGGATATAGGCGGCGAACGCCGTGGCGCGGCTCGGGTCGGAATTGGCCAGCGCCATGATGATGATCGGCAATAGCGTCAGCGACTGCCCGATCGATTGCAGGAGAACGATGCCGGCAAAATCCCCCCGCGCCCAATCGTGGGTCAATTGCGTGCCCCAGAGATTGGCGGCCGCGAAGGCCGAAAATCCCATAACAACCACCGTGCGCGGATCGAAATGCCTGAGCAGATAGATCGAGATCGGCACCAGCACGAACATCGGCACCGCACCGTAGGTCAAGAGCAAAACGCCGCTCTGCTCCGGCCGCATCAGCGCGATCGTGCCGAGGAAGTTCGGCACCAGCGATGAATTGGACAGACTGGTGAGGGTGTAGAGCAGGATGACGACCAGCGAGAGCCCGACGTTGCGCGAGAACAGCACGTTCACATGCGCCCAAGGCTGCCGCACCATTGTCTCATTGATCACGAAGACGACGAACAGCGCCGCGCCGCCAAGCAACAGTGCCATCACCGTGCCAGATTCGAGCCAGTCGAGCCGATTGCCCTGATCGAGACCGGCATAGATCATCGACACCGAGCTGCCGAGCAGGAGCATGCCACCCCAATCCGCATCGCGAAGCAGATCCTTGTTGACGGGTTCGCTGGGCGTGCCGAGATAGACCATCAAGGCCATCAGCGGCGCGATGACGACGCCCTGCCAGTACACCCACTGCCAGCCGAGATGATCGACATAGAAGCCGACCAGCGAGGTCGAGGTATCCAGTGCGAAGCTGACCCGGATCGCGTAGATCGATATCGCCGGAATCCACCAGCGGATCGGTAGATTCCGGAACACGATCATCAGCGTCGCCGGCACGAAGGTGCCGAGCAACAGGCCATGCACGATGCTGAGCCCGATCAGCGTCGGGTAATGGTCGACGCATGGGATGACCAGCGACACCCCGGCATAGGCGAGGCTCGGGATGCCCAACACTCGGCGCAAGCCGAACACGGTGGCGAGCCAGGCGACCGCCGGCGCGATGAAGATTTGCGAGCCGATTCCTGCGGTCGAAATCCAGGCGCCCTCGTCGAAACCGAGCGAGAATGCGCCGCGCAGGTCCGGCAGGCCAACCGTGGTCAGCCGGCTGTCGACATTGGCGAGGAACGCGCCGAGCAGCACCGCGGCCACCGCAAACAGCGGCTGCCGCGCGATGCCGCCCTGCGAGACCGGTCCACGGCCGGCGTCGTCATTTGCCGCCATTCGTCCCCGCATCGGCAGTGTTGATGCTGGTGATCACCGACATGCCAGGCAACAGGCGCGAGAGCAGCGGCTGATTTTCGTCGAACCGGATACGGACCGGGATGCGCTGCACGACCTTGGTGAAATTGCCGGTGGCGTTATCCGGCGGCAATAGCGCGAATTGCGAACCGCTGGCCGGCGCAATGCGCTCGACGCGACCGCGCAATCTCTCACGCGGGAAACTGTCGACAGTGATCTCGACGGGTTGGCCCGGCCGCACCCGTGTGAGCTGGGTTTCCTTGTAGTTGGCGATGACATAGACATTTGGCAGCGGCACGACATTGATCAGATTGGTGCCGATATTGACGTAGTCGCCCGGCTGCACCTGCCGCTCCCCGACGACGCCGTCGAACGGCGCCACGATTTTGGTGTAGCCGAGCTTGAGCTTCGCAGCGGCGAGCTGCGCCTTGGCAGCATCGAGATCGGCGGCGCGCTGCTTCTTGGTGCCCTGCAACACCTCGAGCTGATGGCGCTGCGCGGCAACCACGGCGCGGCTCGCGCGCACATCGGCCTGCGCCTTTGCGTAGGCGGCGGTCGCCTGTTCGAGCCTCTGCCGCGTGCCTGCGTCGGTTTGCGACAGCGATTGCTGGCGCTCCTGCTCCTGGCGCGCCTCGACCTCCAGCGCCGCCGCGGACACTTGCGCGGCCTCGGCCTGCGCGATCGTCGCGTATTGCAGTTCGACCTGATTGTTCAGATTGTCGAGCGCGGCCTGCGCGGCAGCGACGCCGGCTTCGGCCTGCGCAACCTGGGCCTCGTAATCGGCGGGATCGATCTGCACCAGGAGGTCTCCAGCCTTGACGTGCTGGAAATCCTTCACCGCCACCGTCAAAACCTCGCCGGAGACACGGCTGCTCAAGCGCGTCAGCTCGGCGCGGACATAGGCGTCGTTGGTGGTCTGGATCGTGGCTGCGCCGACCCATTCGTCCCAGCGCAGCGTGGCGAGCGCAATGAAGGCGAAGGCGGCAAGCACGGCGAATACGGGAATGGCCAGCCGCGCCAACGTGCTCGACGGCGCGGCGGATGGCTTCGGCGGCGGAGCCGTAGGCGCCGGAGCCGGTGTCGGCGCAATCCTGTTCAGGGGTGCCGGGGTGATTTGGTTTTGCTCACTCAAGGTACATTCCCCAGGTCATCCTTCTCACGCAACTACCGAGACAGCGACCGGCCGAGGGCGGCCATCATCGCTCAGACCGTCTTTTCCGGCCACCGGCAAAGATCGTTGATCAGGCATACCTCGCAGCGCGGTTTCCGCGCGAGACAGGTGTAGCGGCCGTGCAGGATAAGCCAGTGATGTGCATGCAGCATGAACTCGGCGGGAATCACTTTCTCCAGTCCGAGCTCGACTTCGAGCGGCGTCTTGCCCGGCGCAAGCCCGGTGCGGTTGGCGACGCGGAACACATGGGTATCGACCGCCAGCGTATGTTCGCCATAAGCCATGTTGAGCACAACATTGGCGGTCTTGCGGCCAGCGCCGGGCAGCGACTCGATCTCGGCGCGGGTGCGCGGCACCTGGCCACCAAAATCCGAGATCAGCTTCTCGGATAGCGCGATGACGTTCTTGGCCTTGGTGCGATAGAGACCGATGGTCCTGATATAGTCGCGCAGCTTCTCCTCACCGAGCGCGAGCATTTTCTGCGGCGTGTCGGCGACGGCAAACAGCGCACGCGTCGCCTTGTTGACGCCGGCATCGGTCGCCTGCGCCGACAGCACGACGGCAACCAGCAGCGTATACGGATTGAGATGCTCAAGCTCCCCCTTCGGCTCCGGGTTGGCCTTGCGGAACCGTTCGAACGCTTCGCGCACTTCGGCCGGAGTCCAAGGCTTCTGGGCTTTAAGGGATTTCTTTGCCGCGCGAGCGGGTGGCCTCGCCACCGGCTTCTTTGCCGATTTTTTCGGCGACGATCGAACGGTGGGTTTCCTGGCGCGTTGAGCGCGGATGATTTTGGCCATGATCGGCCATATACTGGTACGCCATGACTGCTAGCAACGACTTTGACCCCACGCTTGAACCAGAGCTGTTCTCGGCGCTGCTGACGCCGCACCGCTCGCTCAATCGTACCGGCTTCATCGTGCTGATGAGCATCGTCAGCGCGGTCAGTTTTGCGGCCGGCGCCGTATTCTGGTGGATGGGCGCTTGGCCGGTGTTCGGCTTCTTCGGCCTCGACGTGCTCGTCATCTACCGGGCCTTCCGCGTCAATTTCCGGACCGCCCAGGCCTGCGAGGAAATCACAGTGACGCCATCGGAATTGCGGGTGCGCCGGGTCAACCATCACGGCCATATCGCGGAATGGGTGCTCAATCCGCTCTGGGTGCAGTTCGAGCAGCAGGTCGACGCCGAGTTCGGCATCGAGCGGCTCTATCTGGTTTCCAGGGGACGCCGGGTCGACATCGGCAGCTTCCTGGGTCCAGACGAAAAAGCTAGTTTTGCCAAAGCCTTAATTGCCGCGCTGAACGCCGCCAAGCGCGGGCCGATCTACAATCCGATCCATTGAGGGTTGTCGGAAAACGGGTGGCTGAACCGCCGCATGCGCCCTAAATCAGCACCCATGATGACACTCGCCATCCACGATCAGCGTTTGGCCAAGTCGGGCCTCCAGAGTGCCGCGCAGCGCGACTACGATTCGGTACGGCGCGCGATTGCCTTCATCTCCGAGCGTTGGCGCGCGCAACCGACCATCGAGGCGGTGGCGGACGCCGCCGGTGTGACGCCTGACGAGCTGCATCACCTGTTCCGCCGCTGGGCCGGGCTCACGCCAAAGGCGTTCATGCAGGCGCTCACCCTCGATCATGCCAAGAACCTGCTCCGCGATTCCGCCAGTGTGCTCGATGCCGCGCTCGATTCAGGACTGTCAGGCCCCGGCCGGTTGCACGATCTCTTCGTCACCCATGAAGCGATGTCGCCGGGCGAATGGAAGATTGGCGGCGCCGGCATGACGCTGAACTACGGCTTCCACCCCTCGCCATTCGGAACCGCGATCGTGATCGCCACCAGCCGCGGTCTGGCCGGTCTCGCCTTCGCCGATCCCGGCGACGAAGCAACCGCATTTGCCGACCTGCGCCGGCGCTGGCCGAACGCGACCTATGTGGAGGACGCCGAAGGCACCGCTCCGATTGCACAGCGTGTCTTCGACACGAAACTCTGGCGGCCAGACCAGCCGCTGCGCGTGGTCCTGATCGGCACCGATTTCGAGGTGCGGGTGTGGGAGACGTTGCTGAGGATCCCGATGGGGCGCGCAGTGTCGTATTCCGACATCGCCTGCAAGATCAACAGCCCGAAGGCCTCGCGCGCCGTCGGCGCCGCAGTCGGCCGCAACCCCGTGTCGTTCGTGGTTCCCTGCCATCGCGCGCTCGGCAAAAGCGGCGCGCTGACCGGCTATCATTGGGGCATCACCCGCAAGCAGGCGATGCTCGGCTGGGAAGCCGGGCAGTTGGGATTGCAGTAGTGGAGCAGCTCGCAGGATAGGCAGAGCGCAGCGAAACCCATCGCACGATCAGCGATCCAACCGCTTCCAGAACACCGCCGTGTCGCAGAGCCTGCCGTCAGGAAACAGCGCGTAGTTCGGGATGATCCCGCTCTCGGTCCAGCCGGCGCGCTTGTAGAGGCGATAGCCGTTCTCGCCCGGCACGGTGTCGAGCACGAGCAGCCAGCGGCCGCGCCTGATGGCTTCGACTTCGATCTGCGCCATTAGAGCTGCGCCGATGCCGCGCCCACGGACGGAACGGTGTACCAGCATCTTTTTCAGATCGGCGCGGTGCGGCTGGTTGGGCGGCGTGTCGAGACCCAACTGGACCGTGCCGACAATCTTGCCATCGAGCTTTGCTGTAAGCAGGACAGTCTCGCCTGACGCGACCGCGTCCGCGACCTTACGAAAGTACGCAAGCCCGTCGGCTTGCGAGAACGGTGCCATGAAGCTGACACTGGCGCCGCCCTCGACACAATCGACGAGGACCGATGCGAGTTGCTCAAGGGCTGCGTCCGGTACGGGCGCGTCGAGAACGGATATCTCGACGCTGCCGCTCACGCCGCCAGGTCAATTTTGGAGGCGACGGTGGAGTCGGCGTTGAGGCGGTAGATGATTGGTGCGCCGGTCGCCAGCTCGCGCTTCACGATCTGCTCGGGCGACAGTTTCTCCAGCACCATGATCAGCGCGCGTAGCGAATTGCCGTGGGCGGCGACCAGCGTGCGCTCGCCGCGCAGCACGCAGGGCAGGATTTCCTGCACGTAATAGGGCAGCGCGCGCGCCAGCGTATCCTTCAGGCTTTCGCCGCCGGGCGGCGACACGTCGTAGGAGCGGCGCCAGATCAGGACCTGCTCTTCGCCCCACTTCTTGCGGGCGTCGTCCTTGTTGAGACCGGAGAGATCGCCGTAATCGCGTTCATTGAGCGCGACGTCCTTGAGCGTCTTCAATCCGGTCTGGCCGATTTCGGCGAGTGCCAGATCCAGCGTATGCTGCGCGCGCTTCAACACCGAAGTAAAGGCGATATCGAACGACAGTCCCTGCGCCTTCAACTTGCGCCCGGCCTCTTTTGCTTCAGCGATGCCCTGCTCGGTAAGACCGGGGTCCTTCCAACCGGTGAAGAGATTCTTCAGATTCCATTCACTCTGGCCATGGCGCACCAGCACGAGAAGACGATCGCTCATTCCAAATTCCGTTCTTGTTTGAGCATTATCATATCGGAAAACCGGTCCCGCTTTTCCGGATCATGCGTTAGACGTCGGACAGCCCCAGCACATCCATCATGGAGTATAGCCCGGGCTCCTTGCCATGTGCCCATAGCGCCGCCTTGATCGCGCCATGCGCAAAGATCATGCGGTCCTCGGCAAGGTGCGATAGCGTGATGCGCTCATGCGGTCCCGCGAAGATCACGCTGTGGTCGCCGGGCACCGTGCCGCCGCGGAGCGACGCAAAGCCGATATCGCCGGTGCGGCGCTCCCCGGTGTGGCCGTCGCGGCCGCGCACCGAGTGCTTCTCGAGCGCAACACCGCGGCCCGCGGCGGCGGCTTCGCCGAGCAGGAGAGCGGTGCCGGAGGGCGCGTCAACCTTGGCCTTGTGGTGCATCTCGACGATCTCGATGTCGAAGGCGTTGTCGAGCGATTTCGCGACCTGCTTGACGACGGCCGCCAGGATGTTGACGCCGAGGCTCATATTGCCTGATTTCACCACCACGGCGCGGTTGGTGACGCTTCGGATCACCGCGTCGTCGGACGCTGACAGCCCGGTGGTGCCGATGACATGGACGAGTCCACGCTGGACCGCGATCGCGACATTGGCGATCGTTGCCGCCGGCACGGTGAAATCCAGGATGCCGTCGGCATTGGCCGAGAGCGACCAAAGATCAGCCGATAATTTGACGCCGTTGGCCGGCAGGCCCGCGAGCACGCCGGCGTCCTCTCCGAGGAGGTCAGAACCGGGCGCTTCCAGCGCACCGGTCAGAACCGCGCCCGAAGTCTCCGAGATGGCGCGCGTCAAGGCGCGGCCCATCCGGCCGCCGGCCCCCGCAACGATCAAGCGCATATCGGCCATGGCTTATCCCTCACCACGCCCTATAGCGGGCGCAGGCCATTCCGGCAACCGAGTCTCTTGCGAGACGTTCCCATAGGCAAGCAAAAGCTGGAAACGAGGCGGGCAGAACGATAGTCCAACCTGGCCCCGCCGGCGGGATCGCCGAGGCCGCCATCTCGCGTGGCTATAGCGCTAGTTCCAACTGCTTTTCCAAGACGACCTGGCCGTCGCGTTCGACAGTATAGGTTGCCTTGTAGGTGCCGCGGCCCCAGCCGTTCGGCGGGCGCTTCTTTCCCGCAAACAACATGTACTGTGCCTTGTTGGTCTGAAGCGGCGCAGCTCGGTTTTCGGCGAGAACTTGTCCCTGCGGGTCCTTGATCACCAGCCCCTGGGTGTCTCCCGCTTTCAGCCCGATGGCACGAACGAAGGCAACAAGCGCGGGGGAATCGGCGGATACGGATTGCCCCTCCGCACTTGCTTCCTCGATGAGTTCCATGGTCGGCGGACCATTCATGAAGCCGGCGTTCAGCACCGCTCGTTCCTGATACGCAAGCCTGGCGCGGAGCGCGGGCTGCCAGAGCGATTCACCGCTGCCGCATGAGCCGGGAACGGCACCATAAGCGAAGGGATCGACGACGGCTCCTTTGTACCTCACAGTGAAATGCAAATGAGGATATTCGGTCAGACCCGACAGACCGATGCGGCCGAGCCGCTGCCCGCGGGCGATGTCGTCGCCGGGCTTCACCGCCAGGCTGCCATTGGCCATATGGCAGTATTGGGTTTCCCAACCGCCAGGATGTTCGATAAGGACGCCGTTGCCGCATTCGACGTCGCGCACGGCCTCGCGAGCTGGCTTGCCGGTGGCGTCGGGCACGCCGTCGCGCATGCGAAGAACGCGGCCGCTTGCGGAAGCGAGCACGTCCACGCCGGATCTTTGCGCCGCGAGCGAGGGTATGCGGAAGTCCGTCCCGTTGTGTGCGTCGTAGGTGAGCGTGCCGCATTTATAATCGCGGCTCGACTGCGAAGGGTCGTCGTCAACATAGTTCTGGATGTAGCAGCTCTGGCCAATCTCGCAGCCGACGGGCATTCCAAGCTCGATGTTCTCCGCGCGCGCGGAGCCGGCAAAGCCGACTGCGGTCGCGATCGCTGCGACGGACCGTATGAAGCTCGTGGATATGGTGGACGGCGTCGCAATCATCTGGCCGAAGCCTATCAGCTATCCAGCGCAGGATCATTTCCTGTCGACTGTTATTCGGACAACGCGTGGCTCGTCACCTTCTCGCGAAGAAGGCCGGCTCAGGACTGCGGCGCGTCGTAGCCTTCGATGATGATGAGATCGGCGATCGAATGCGGCTGGCGGACCTTGATGTTGGCCTGGTATTCTGGCGAGCGATAGCAAGTCAGCGCCGTTTCGTAGTCGGGAAACTCGATCACGACGTTGCGGGAACGGCTCTGGCCTTCGACTGTGGTGAACTTGCCGCCGCGCACGACAAACTTGCCACCGAATTTCTGAAAGATGGCCGCGTTGGCCGCGATGTATGGCTTGTAGCCTTCCTCGTTGTGAACGTCGACGCGTCCGATCCAATATCCCTTGGCCATCCCTTTTTCTCCTTTGTTACCATCCGAGCGCCTGCGCGATCTCAGCCTGGACGGCTTCTGCGGCAGCTTTGGGGTCGGCACCTTCCAGGATCGGCCGTCCGACCACCAGATAGTCAGCGCCGGCGGCGATTGCACGTGACGGCGTCATGATGCGCTTCTGATCGCCGCTCGCGGAACCGGCCGGGCGGATGCCTGGTGTCACCAGCTTCATCTGGTGCCCGACGATCTTGCGCAGCGAGGCCGCCTCCTCCGGCGAACTCACGAGCCCATCGACGCCGAGCACCTGCGCCTGCTGGGCGCGCGCCTCGACGAGATCGGCAACGTTGAAGCGATAGCCGGCGGCGTGGAGATCATTGTCGTCATAGGACGTCAGCACCGTGACCGCGAGAATCCTGAGGTTCGATCCCGCGCGCGCTTCGACGGCGGCCTTCATGGTCTGCGGATAGGCGTGCACGGTGAGGAAGGTCGCGCCAAGCGTCGCGATGCTCTCGACGCCGCGCGCCACCGTGTTGCCGATGTCATGCAGCTTGAGATCGACGAAGACCTTCTTGCCGGCGCTTGCGAGCGCGCGCACCAGCGGCAGGCCGCCGGCATAAGCGAGCTGATAGCCGATCTTGTAGAAATTCACGCTGTCGCCGAGTTTGTCGATCATCGCTTCCGCTACGATGACGCTGGGCAAATCGAGGGCCACGATCAATCGGTCCTTCGGCGCGATATCGGCTGGCTGCATGTCACCTCACATCATGCGTTGAGAAAGGTCGATCAATTGCCGCACCATTGCCTGCATCGCCTCGATATCGGCGGGATGCCTTAAGCGATCCATATCGTCATAGGCATGTTCGGCAAATGACAGCGCGAGCTGGTTCGGGATCACGGGGGCCTGGCAGGCCGACAGGATGAGGCGCAGCGCCGCCAATGCGCGGCTGCCGCCGAGCCGGCCACCGGAGGCGGCAGCGATGGCGAAGACACGATCGCGAAACACCTGGCCGCGGGTCTCATGGGCATCCTGCACGCGGCTCACCCAATCGATGGTGTTCTTGACCAGCGGCGGCACCGAGGAATTATATTCCGGCGTCACGATCAGGACGCCATGATGCGCGCCGATCATGCGCTTGAGATTGATCGCGTTCTTCGGCACGCCGGATTTTGCCTGCAGGTCACCGTCGTAGATCGGCAGCGGAAAATCGGCCAAAGAGATGCGGCTGACCTCGGCGCCCGCCTGCGCGAATTCATGCGCCGCAACGGCCGCGAGCTTCGCGTTGAGCGAGCCTGATCGCAGCGACCCCGGGATCACAAGTATTTTCAGCGCAGACATTATTTTTGAATCGCGTTCGGCAGACCCGCCGCGCGACGCGCGGGTGTCACCGCCCTTTGCGATACACCCAGACCCGGGCGGGCGGAAGGTTCATCCAGATCCGCTCGGAAGCTTCTGTGGACACGCCCGGCAGCGATTTCGGGATCGGCGGGACGACCGAATAGGTGAATTGGACGAAGGGAGCGCCCGGCGCCAGGGCCGCGAAGGCGTCGCGGATCAATCTCAGGCGCGTGATCATCGGTTTGGTGACCAGCGGCAGGCCGGAAACCATCGCTGCGGCCGGCGCGGGTAAAGCGTCCCAGAGCGATTCCCGAAGCCTGTAGGCGTCGCCCTGCACCACCTTGGCCTGCGGATAGCGCTCGCGCAGCAGCGCGCAGAAGCCGGGATTGTATTCGACCAGCACGAGCCGCTTCTGATCGACGCCATGTTCGATCAGCGCGTTGGTGATCGCACCGGTCCCGGGACCAAGTTCGACGACGGGACCTTCCGATCTGACATCGACATATTGCGCCATCGTGCGCGCGAGCAACCGGCCTGACGGCATCACCGCGCCAACATGCAGCGGTTTTTCGATCCATGACCGGAGGAAGCGGACCTCGTCGTCGAGACGGGGCTTCTTCAACGGACGCACGGACGATTGCAGGGGCATGTCGCTACCAGGCGGGACCGCGCGAGCGGCTGTCAGAAAACAGTCATAAAGAGGTATAGGTCGAAGCCGTTATGGTCAAGCAGATCGCCCGCGCATCTGTTCCGCCGAACCGCAACGCAGTTCGGCGATAACGCTATGCACCAATTTGGATTTCGGCACTGTTACGCCCATCGCTTCCGCGACCACGCTAGGTACCCGTCCGAGTGCCGAAGAAGTCCTTGACCTTGGAGAAGAAACCTACCGCTTCCGGTTGCGTCGCGCCGGAGGAGAGCTTTTCGAACTCCGTCAGCAATTCCTGCTGCTTCTTGGTCAGATTCTGGGGCGTTTCGACCACGACCTGGACATACATGTCGCCGGTCTGGCGCGAGCGCAGCACCGGCATGCCCTTTGATGCAATGCGGAATCGGCGGCCGGATTGCGTTCCGGCCGGTACCTTCACCTTGGTCTTGCCCTTGTCGATGGTCGGCACATCGAACTCGCCACCCAGGGCCGCGGTGACCATCGAGATCGGCACCCGGCAGTGCAGGTCGGCGCCATCGCGCTGGAAGAACGCGTGCTGGGTCAGCGACAGGAAGATGTAGAGGTCGCCGGACGGGCCGCCGCGGACGCCGGCTTCGCCCTCGCCTGCGAGGCGAATGCGGGTGCCATCCTCGACGCCCTGGGGAATATTGACCGACAGCGTCCGCTCGCGTGTGACCCGACCGGAGCCAGAGCAAGACGGACAGGCGTCTTCGATCATCTGGCCGCGGCCCTGGCAGCCGGGGCAGGTGCGCTCCAGCGTGAAGAAGCCCTGGGCCTGGCGGATGCGGCCGGCGCCGCCGCACATCGAGCAGGTCTTCGGCTTGGTGCCGGCCTTGGCGCCGGTGCCGGAGCAGGATTCGCAGGTGACGGAGACGGGTATTTCGATCTGCGCGGTCTTGCCGAGATACGCTTCCTCGAGCGTGATCTCCATGTTGTAGCGAAGATCGGCGCCGCGCTCGCGGCCACCGCTACGCCGCTGCCCGGCCATGCCGAACAGGTCTTCGAAAATATCGGAGAAGGAAGAGGCAAAACCAGCGCCGAAGCCCGGGCCGCCGCCGCCCATGCCGTGCTCGAACGCGGCATGGCCGTAGCGGTCATAAGCAGCACGCTTGTCGTTGTCCTTCAGGACCTCGTAGGCTTCGTTGATTTCCTTGAACTTCACCTCGCTCGTGGCATCGCCGGGATTGCGGTCCGGATGCCATTTCATCGCGAGCTTACGGAAAGCCGATTTCAGCTTGGTTTCGTCCGCGTTCCGCTCGACCTCGAGGGTCTCGTAATAGCAGCGCTTGGTAGACATCAGTCAAACCCGCCCGAATTCATCCTCATGCCGGACCATGCGTTCGGCAAGATGCAGTGTCCGGCTTAACGAAAAATGACCCCCATCCATGGAGACGCTCGGCGCGCTCTTGGCATGGGGGTCATCATCCTACGCCCGCGTCTTAAGCAGACTTCTTGTTCTTGTCGTCGTCGACCTCGGTGAACTCCGCGTCGACGACATCATCCTTCGCAGCGTCCTTGGCGGCATCGCTTTCGGCCTGCTGTTTGTACATGGCTTCGCCGAGCTTCATCGAAGCCTGCGCCAGCGCGTTGGTCTTGGCCTTGATCGCTTCGGCATCATTGCCCTTCAAGGCTTCCTTCAGGTCGCTGACGGCGTCCTCGATGGCGCGGCGCTCGGTCTCGGCGACCTTCGAGCCATGCTCGGCCAGCGCCTTCTCGGTGGAATGCACCAGCGCGTCCGCATGATTCTTGGCGTCGACGGCCTCACGCCGCTTCTTGTCCTCGGCCGCGTTGGCCTCGGCGTCCTTGACCATCTTCTCGATGTCGGTTTCGGAGAGGCCGCCGGATGCCTGGATCCGGATCTGCTGCTCCTTGCCGGTCGCCTTGTCCTTGGCCGAGACGTTGACGATGCCGTTGGCGTCGATGTCGAAGGTCACCTCGATCTGCGGCATGCCGCGCGGGGCCGGCGGAATGCCCATCAGGTCGAACTGGCCGAGCATCTTGTTGTCGGCCGCCATTTCACGCTCGCCCTGGAAGACGCGGATGGTGACCGCGTTCTGGTTATCCTCAGCGGTCGAGAACACCTGGCTCTTCTTGGTCGGGATCGTGGTGTTGCGGTCGATGATGCGGGTGAACACGCCGCCCAGCGTCTCGATGCCGAGCGACAGCGGGGTCACGTCGAGCAGCAGGACGTCCTTGACGTCGCCCTGCAGCACGCCGGCCTGGATCGCAGCACCGATGGCGACGACCTCATCCGGGTTGACGCCCTTGTGCGGCTCCTTGCCGAACAACTGCTTCACCACTTCCTGAACCTTCGGCATGCGGGTCATGCCGCCGACCAGCACCACCTCGCCGACTTCGGCGGCGGTGAGGCCGGCATCCTTCAGCGCCTTGCGGCAGGGCTCAATGGTCTTCTGGATGAGTTCGTCAACCAGTGCCTCGAACTTGGCGCGGGTCAGCTTCATCGTCAGATGCTTCGGCCCGGTCTGGTCGGCCGTGATGAAGGGCAGGTTGATCTCGGTCTGCGTCGTCGACGACAATTCGATCTTGGCCTTCTCAGCGGCTTCCTTCAGGCGCTGCAAGGCAAGCTTGTCATTGCGCAGGTTGATGCCCTGCTCCTTCTGGAATTCGTCGGCGAGATAGCTGACGAGCCGCATGTCGAAATCTTCGCCGCCGAGGAAGGTGTCGCCGTTGGTCGACTTCACCTCGAACACGCCGTCGCCGATTTCCAGGATCGAGATATCGAAGGTGCCGCCGCCGAGGTCGTACACCGCGATCGTGCCGGACTTGGTCTTGTCGAGACCGTAAGCAAGCGCGGCCGCGGTCGGCTCGTTGATGATGCGCAGCACTTCAAGGCCCGCAATCTTGCCGGCGTCCTTGGTGGCCTGGCGTTGCGCGTCGTTGAAGTAGGCGGGAACCGTGATGACGGCCTGATCGACCTTCTGGCCGAGATGCGCTTCCGCGGTCTCCTTCATCTTCTGCAGGATGAAGGCGGAGACCTGGGAGGGCGAATAGGTCTTGCCGTCGGCCTCGACCCAGGCATCGCCGTTCGATGCCTTGACGATCTTGTAGGGGACAAGCTTCTTGTCCTTCTCGACCATCGGGTCGTCATAGCGGCGGCCGATGAGGCGCTTCACCGCAAAGAATGTCCGTTCAGGGTTGGTCACCGCCTGGCGCTTGGCCGGCTGACCGACGAGGCGCTCGCCATCATCGGTGAGGGCGACGATCGACGGCGTCGTCCGCATGCCCTCGGAATTCTCGATGACCTTCGCGTTCTTGCCATCCATTACGGCAACGCACGAATTCGTGGTGCCGAGGTCGATCCCTATGACCTTTCCCATGATTCTGATTTCCTTCTTTCTAAGGCAGGTTGGCTGGGCCCTGACGGCGCACCGAACCGAACCCCCACACGTTCAAATGCTCGCGATATTGCGACGATGAGCCTCATATAGGAGGGGGGGTAAGGCCTGCAAGGACTGGACGCAACCTTGAGGTCTGAAAAGACTGACGTTTGAAAGATTGTGTCAGTCCGGCCCGGGACCTGTCTGGTCCTGTTTTGGTCCCAGGCTTGGTCTTGGGGCCCACATTAACGAATGCGCAAGAAAGCTGCGACATTGCACCCTGTGCCATCAGGCTGCATGGAGCCGCCCGCCCCTGTCGTCGGGCCATCAAAACCGCTAAAAGCGGGCCAACTGAACGAGGCCCGACAGCTTGCGGCCCGCACCGGCCGCCCATTGAACGGCTTCAATGCCAAACCCGGTAGATCCTTGACATGAACCCCATTCGCCTCCTCGCCGCGGTCACCCTGTTCGTTGCCGCCGCATTTCCCGCCTTTGCCGCGGACGTGGTCTTTCCGCCGGGCGCCCGGGTCGGGATGAAGCCGCTGGTGGGGCTCAATCGCGCGAAAACCTTCACCGGCTTCGAGACCGAGGACCAGGGCGTCAAGGTGCTGGTCACCGACCTGCCGGCGGAGGCCTATGGCGAGGTCGCCAACGCCTTCAAGGCGAACCCGGGCGGCACCGGCGGGATCAAGCCGGAGAGCATCGAGACCGCTGCCGGCCTTGCCTATTACACGGTCGAGAATGCCAAGGATGGCGCCGGCGCTGTGCGGCGCTATTCGATGATCCTGCCCGGGCCGACCTTCTCCGGCTACGTCGCCATGCAGGTCCCGGAGAATGCCGCCAGGATCTATACCGATGACGCCGTCCGCCAGATGTTTTCGACAGCCGCGATCCGGGATCAGGTTCCGGTCGACGAGCAGCTCGGGCTGATGCCGTTCAAGATGACCGAACTGGCGAACTTCAAGAACGTCCGCACGCTGGCACCCGGCGCCGCGCTGATCGTCGCCGATGGCGACGAGAAGAGCGGGTTCGAGGTGGCGCCCTTCATGATCATCGGCATCATCGGCTCGACCGCCGCCTCTCCCGATGATCGCGGCCGTTTTGCCCAGCAGATCGCGACCACGATTCCCGGCGTGCGCGACGGACGGATCACGATGTCGGAGCCGATCCGCATCGATGGCCAGCCCGGCTATGAGACACGGATCGATGCGGTGAGCGGCAAGGACAATACGCCGGTGACCATCGTGCAATGGCTGCGGTTCGGTGCGCAGACCTCGCTGCGCATCATCGGCTCCTCGCCGCGCGATCAATGGTCGACCGCATTCCCGCGCTTCCGCAGCGTGCGCGACGGAATTCAGCCGCGATAACATCTATCTCTGCCGGCCTTTGTCGAGGCCGGCATTAACAGCATTCCGTCAGCCGATGCGTTGAGCAGATTCAGTTCTGCTGTGCGGCGGAAGCCGGCGCGGTTTTTGCGCCGCCCTTGGAGACACCGACCAGCGCCGGACGCAGCACGCGATCGCCGATCGTATAGCCGGCCTGGACCACCTGCACCACTGTGCCCGAGGGCACGGAGGGGTCGGGAACCTCGTACATCGCCTGCTGAAAGTTCGGATCGAACTTCTCGCCGGTGGGATCGAACTTCTTGACGCCGTTCTTCTCCAGCGTGGCGTGCAGCGAACGCTCGGTCAATTCGACACCCTCGATCAGGGCCTTCAGCCCGGGGTCGGCGGCCGCCTTGGCCTCCGCCGGGACGGCGTCGAGGGCACGCTGCAGATTGTCGGCGATGTCGAGGATGTCGCGGGCAAAGCCGGTGATGCCATAAGCGCGCGCATCCGCGATCTCGCGGCTGGTGCGCTTGCGCAGGTTTTCCATCTCGGCCAGCGTGCGCAACGTCCGATCGCGCGCTTCATTGAGCTCCTTGGTCAAGGCTTCCGCCGATCCCTGTTCGGGATCGTCGGGCATGACGTAGGGCTTCGAGACCACGGGCTCGCCTGTCTGCGCCGGGTTCTCGGCGTTGTCGTTTGGCCGGTTCGGATCGGTCATGGCTTGCCTTTTCGAAAAATCACGTCTGATCAACAGTTAAGGATTGGCTGGCCCGGATATCGTGCTTTGGGCCATGAAAATCAAGCGCAACCGGCCCCGTTTCGGGGTTAGAGCGTTTTCGAGCGAAGCATGCCCTCGGACCTGATCCGAGGGTGGACACCGCTTCGCGTGAAGAAAGCGCGTCAAAACAAGAATCTAGAGTTCCGGTTCTGATTCCATCAGAACCGGAAATGCTCTAGCCGCCGAGGATCCTGCTGACGAGGCGCGCGGCATAGTCCACGGTCGGGATCACCCGCGCATAATTCAGCCGGGTTGGCCCGATCACGCCGAGCACGCCCACGATACGGCCGGCGCCGTCGCTATAGGGCGCAACGATGGTCGAGGACCCCGACAGCGAGAACAATTTGTTCTCCGACCCGATGAAGATCCGCACGCCATCGGCGCTTTCCGCACGCCCCAGAAGGTCGATCACGCCGCGCTTGGTCTCGAGATCATCGAACAGCGACTTGATGCGCTCGAGATCCTCGAGCGCATGCAAATCCTCCAAGAGATTGGCGTGCCCGCGCACGATGAGCTGCCGGTCTTCATTGTCGCCGCCCGACCAGCTCGCAAGCCCTGCAGAGATCACCTTCTGCGTCAATTGATCGAGCTCGGCGCGACTTTGTCCCAGCGCGGTCTCGAGTTCGAGCCGCGCTTCGGCGAGCGTACGGCCGAGGATGCGTGCATTGAGGAAGTTGGTGGCCTCGATCAGTGCCGAGGATGGAACACCCGGCGGCAAGCTCAGCACCCGGTTCTCGACCTGCCCGTCTTCGCCGACCAGCACCACCAGCGCACGTTCCGGCTCCAGCCGCACGAACTCGATATGCTTCAGCCGCGCATTGGATTTGGGCGTCAGCACCACGGCGGCGGCGCGGGTGAGGCCGGATAGCCGGATCAAGGCCTCATCGAGCGCTGCCTCGACCGACTGCGCGCGGCCGACAGTAGCCAATTGGCTCTGGATCGATTGCCGTTCCGCCTCCGTGAGATGGCCGACCTGCATCAGCGCATCGACGAAAAAGCGCAGGCCCAATTCGGTCGGCAGTCGGCCGGCGGAGGTATGCGGCGCGTAGATCAGTCCGAGTTGTTCGAGATCGGACATCACATTGCGCACCGAGGCCGGCGACAGCGGCAGCGCGATCAGACGCGAGATGTTACGCGAGCCGACCGGCTCGCCGGTCGCCAGATAACTTTCGACGATTTGACGAAAAATGTCGCGCGAACGCTCGTTGAGCTGGGCAAGCCCGGCGTGCGGCGCGATCAAACCAACCGGTTCGTGTTGAGCCACAATAACTCCCTCACAACTGCCTCTAATTTGACCATCCACACGCCCGGTGACAAGCGTGCATTACCCGCCCGGAAGCCGGCCAAAAAGCTTGCCGCTGCGGCTGCCCGCTCCTACAAGCACCGCCAGCCATATCGCTCGAATTCCCGGAGGATTCCCATGCGGCCAAGCCGCCGTGCACCCGACGAACTGCGCCCCGTCTCATTGGAACGCGGCGTGGTCAAATATGCCGAGGGTTCCTGCATGGTGAAATTCGGCGACACCCATGTGCTGGTCACTGCGACCCTGGAAGACCGCCTGCCGCCATGGCTGAAGGGCCAGGGCCGCGGCTGGGTCACCGCCGAATACGGCATGCTGCCCCGCGCCACGCTGGAACGTACCCGGCGCGAGGCCTCCGCCGGCAAGCAGGGCGGGCGTACCATCGAGATTCAGCGCCTGATCGGCCGTTCGCTCCGTGCCACCATCGATCTGGAAGCGCTGGGCGAGCGCCAGATCACGGTCGATTGCGACGTGCTGCAGGCCGATGGCGGCACGCGCACCGCCTCGATCACCGGCGCCTGGGTCGCGCTTGCCGACTGCATCAACTGGATGAAGACCCGCAACATGCTGAAAACCAACGTGTTGCGCGACAACGTCGCGGCCATCTCCTGCGGCATCTATAATGGCACGCCGGTGCTCGACCTCGACTATGCCGAGGATTCTGAAGCCGAGACCGACGCCAACTTCGTCATGACCGGCGACGGCCGCATCATCGAGGTACAGGGCACCGCGGAAAAGACGCCGTTCTCGCAGGACGAGTTCCTGGCGCTGATGGCGCTGGCGCGCAAGGGCGTGGCGCGGCTGGTCGACTTGCAGAAAATGGCAGTGGCGTAGTCAATAGGCCATGCACCGCCGAATCACTGGAAAGCTCGTGATCGCGACCCACAATCCCGGCAAGCTTGCCGAGATGCGCGAATTGCTGGCGCCGCATGGCGTGGAGGCGATCTCGGCAGGCGATCTCGGTCTTGGCGAGCCTGAGGAGACCGGCGACAGTTTTCGCGCCAATGCCGCGATCAAGGCGATTGCGGCAGCCAAGGCCGCCGATCTCCCGGCATTTGCCGATGATTCCGGGCTGGTGGTCGACGCGCTGGACGGCGCCCCCGGCATCTATTCGGCGCGCTGGGCCGGCGAAAACAAGGATTTCACCGCCGCGATGACGCAGATCGAGCGCCTCTTGCAGGAACGTAGCGCCACGGCGCCCGACCGCCGGAGCGCTCATTTCGTTTCCGCGCTCTGCGTCGCCTGGCCGGATGGGCACCTCGAAGAGGTCGAAGCGCGTGCCGATGGAACTTTGGTGTGGCCGCCGCGCGGCACCGCGGGTTTCGGCTATGATCCCATGTTCCTGCCGGATGGCCATACCCGCACCTTCGGCGAGATGACGAGCGTCGAGAAGCACGGGCTGCCGCCGCTCGGACTCGGCCTGTCGCACCGGGCCCGTGCCTTCGTCAAATTGGCGGAGATATGCCTTGACTGACCGGGACCAGGCAGCCTTCGGCGTCTACGTGCACTGGCCGTTCTGCCTGTCGAAATGCCCGTATTGTGATTTCAACAGCCACGTCAGGCATACGCAGATCGATGAGGCGCGCTTTGCCCGTGCCTTTGCGCGCGAGATCGAGACCACCGCGGCGCGCGTCCCCGGCCGCGAAGTGTCCTCGATCTTCCTCGGCGGCGGTACGCCGTCATTGATGCAGCCGCAGACGGTCGGCGCGATCCTGGATGCGATCGGCAAGTATTGGCGCGTCGCTCCCGATGTCGAAGTGACACTGGAAGCCAATCCGACGAGCGTCGAAGCCACACGGTTTCGCGGCTATCGCGCCGCCGGCGTCAACCGCGTATCGCTCGGCGTGCAGGCGCTCGATGATGCCTCGCTGAAGGCGCTGGGGCGATTACACACTGCGCGCGAAGCGCTCGATGCGGTCGCCGTCGCCCGTCAATCTTTCGATCGCTATTCCTTCGACCTGATCTACGCCCGGCCCGATCAAACTCCCGCGATGTGGGCCGACGAACTGAAGCATGCGATCGCGGAAGCCGCCGAGCATCTGTCGCTCTATCAACTCACGATCGAGGAAGGCACGCCGTTCTTTGGCCTGCATGCCGCCGGCAAATTGCAGACGCCGGACGAGGCGGTCGCGCGCGCGCTTTACGACGTGACGCAAGAGGTCTGTACGCAAGCAGGCCTGCCGGCCTACGAGATCTCCAATCACGCCCGCCCCGGCGCGGAGTGCCGGCACAATCTCGTCTATTGGCGTGGCGACGAATATGCCGGCATCGGCCCGGGCGCACATGGCCGCCTCGACATCAACGGCCGCCGTCACGCCACCGCGACCGAGAAGCGGCCGGAAGCCTGGGTGATGCGTGTCGAAACCAATGGCAGCGGCGTCATCACGGACGAGGTGCTCAACAGCGAGGAGCGCGCCGACGAATTCCTGCTGATGGGGCTTCGTCTCGCCGAAGGCATCGACCCCACGCGCTATGCGTCGCTCTCAGGCCGTGCACTCGACCCGCGCCGCATCGCGGTGCTGCGCGAAGAGGGCGCCATCATCGTCGACACCGACGGACGGCTACGCGTGACCAAGTCAGGTTTCCCGGTGCTGGATGCCGTGGTGGCGGATTTGGCCGCGTAGTCGACGCACAATTCGTAGCCCGGGTGGAGCGAAGCGCAATCCGGGGCCTCTCCATCCGCACGCGACAGAATCCCGGGTTGCGCTGCGCTTCACCGGGCTACGGCCGCTTCATCACGCCCCAAAACTCTTCGGTGAGCCCGCGACCGCCTGGGCGCCGCTGGTCGCAACCTTCATCACCGCAAGGCCGCGTTCGTTGGTGCCGTCAGCGCGGAAGCGGAACAGGCCGTCGATACCGGCGAAGCCGGAAGGATTGGTCAGCGTTTCCTGCTGGAAGCGCTGAGCACCTTGCGTCCGCGCCAGCGCGGCCACCAGCGCAACGCCATCATAGGCGAGCGTTGCGGTGCGCACGGGCTCGGAGCCGTATTTGCTGCGGTAACGTCCCGCGAAGGCGCGGAAGCCGGACGGATCCGGCGCGGCAAACAAACCGCCCTGCAGCGCCTGGTTCGCGAACACCCGCGGATTGTCCCACAGGCCGGTGCCCAGAAGCTGGATGTTGCGCAGATTGGCGCCGGCTGCGGTCAGCGCGTCTGCCGTCGCTACCACCGAATCACCGTCATCGGCGAGCAACAGCGCATCGGCCTGGGCGAGCGACTGCGCCACCGTGCGTGCCGGCGTGGCGCGATCGGCGCCGTATTTTTCGAACGCGACGACGCGGCCCTTGCGGCCGGCCACCTGCTTGAACGCGGCTTCGACCACATTGCCATAGGCATTGTCGGGAACCAGCGCGGCGAAAGAGCGCTTTCCAATGCTCGCGGAATATTCGACGATCCGGTTGATGTCAGACTCCGGCAGGAAGCTCAGGAGATAGACGCCGCGTCCCGCCACGCTCGAATCCGTCGAGAACGCGATTACTGAGATACCGCGCCCGCGCGCCACCTGGGCGACGGCCGGCACCGACTGCGCGAACAGCGGGCCCAAAATGATCTCCGCGCCCTCGCCGATCGCCTGCTGCGCGCCCTGGGAGGCGCCCTGCGGACTGCCGCCATCGTCCTTGATCAGGAGCTGGATGTTCGGGTTCTGGAATTCCGCCAGCGCCAGTTCGGCGGCGTTCTTCATCGACTGCCCGGCAAGGCCGGCATTGCCGGCCGCCGACAGCGGCAAGATCAACCCTACTTTGACCTGCCCGTTGCCGATCGCCTGCGGCTGCTGCTGCGGTCCGGCGGGGGCTGCTTCCGGCTGCGGCGAGCCGGACGGACTGGTAAACTGGCTAAGGGTCTGCTGCACCCCCGAGCAGGCGGCCAGCAGGGGAGCACCCAGCATCAGGCCGAGTGCTGTCCGGCGGGTCGCGGCGGAACCTTGCAGACCCGGGGATTTTGGTTTGCGGCTATGCGGGCCCACCATCTCGTCTCTTCTCTTGACCGGCCGTGTTCGGGCCGGGATTCCAACTGCCGAACCAATGGAGGATGGAATCAGGCATATTGTCGGCGAATAGTTAACCAAAACAAAGGGATTATCCCCATGGTGAATTGCCGGCTGTGGACCGCGAACCCCTCACCAAATGCGCAGCACAGCCGCCCCCACTCCGCAAGACGCAAGCACGTTATGGCGCCGGCGCTCTCCCACTCTTCGTTCGAGCACGATCTTTCGGAAAACCGGTGTCCACTTTTCCGGATGATGCTCTAGATTGGCACTATGCGCGCAAAAGCCAGCTCAAGATACGGCGCTGACGCCGGGACGGACGTCCCCAACAGGACATTTTCCATCGGCGGTCATGTGCTGAACGCGCCAAAGCCGGTTCCCGGCCTCCATCTGGTTGCAACACCAATCGGAAATCTCGCCGACATCACCCTTCGCGCGCTGGAGACACTCGCCGGCGCGGACCTGATCGCCTGCGAGGACACCCGCATCACCCGCCGTTTGACCGAGCGTTACACGATTGCAGCCGAGCTGACCCCCTACCATGAGCACAATGCGGCCCAGGCCCGGCCAAAAATCCTGCAGCGGCTGGCCGAGGGCGCCGCGATCGCGCTGGTCTCCGACGCCGGCACGCCGCTGATCTCCGACCCCGGCTTCAAGCTGGTGCGCGAGGCCTGCGCCGCCGGGCACCACGTGGTCGCGGTACCCGGGGCATCATCGGTACTGACGGCGCTCTCGGTCGCGGCGCTGCCGACCGACCGCTTTTTCTTCGAGGGCTTCTTGCCTGCGAAGGAACAGGCCCGGCGCACGCGGCTCTCTGAGCTCGCCAGGATCGACTCAACGCTGGTGCTGTTCGAATCCGGCAGCCGCGTGCAGGAGACGCTTACCGACCTCGCCGCGATCATGGGCGGGCGCGACGCCGCGATCTGCCGCGAGCTGACAAAACTGCACGAAGAGATCAGGCGCGCCCCGATCGCCGAACTGGCGGCGGCCAGGGACGCGGTGGAGACGCGCGGCGAATTTGTGCTGGTGATCGGTCCGCCGCCGGCGGACGCGCAGGTGATGGGGCAGGATCAGCTCGACGAACTGCTGCGCGCGTCACTCCTGCGCGACAGCGTCAAGGATGCGGTTGCGCATGCAGTCGAGCTTTCCGGCCGACCGCGTCGCGAGGTCTATGCCCGCGCTCTCGAACTCGCAAAGGAACTGCGGGGCGACGATGGCCAAGAGTGACGGCAGCTCGCCGCAGGGGGCGGACATAAAGCTCGCCTCGCCCGAACGGGTCGCTGCGTTCCGCACCGGGCTATCGGCGGAAAGCCGCGCCGCGGCCTATCTGATGGCCAAGGGCTATCGCATTCTCGCCAAGCGCTTCCGCACGCCCTATGGCGAGATCGACCTGGTGGTGCGCAAGCGCAACCTGCTCGCCTTCGTCGAGGTCAAGGCCCGCGCCAGCTTTGATGAGGCCGCCTATGCCGTCACGCCGCGCCAGCAACAGCGCATCATTGCTGCGGCCCAGGCCTGGCTGATGGCGCATCCCGAACATGCGGAATTCGACATGCGTTTCGACGCCATGCTGATTGCGCCCAGGCATCTGCCGCGCCATCTGTTAGCGGCGTTCGACGCCAGCGCATGACTTCCTCGAGAGACCGGACCCAAAGCCCATGAAATTGAACGTCGCCGTCCAGATGGATCCCATTGAGCGCATCAACATCCGCGGCGATTCGACGTTCGCGCTGCTGCTCGAAGCGCAGAAGCGCGGCCACGGCATTTCCTATTACACGCCTGACAAGCTCTCGCTGCGCGGCGACGAACTGGTGGCGCCGGTGCAGGTCCTTTCCGTGCGTGACGAGATCGGCGATCACTTCTCGCTCGGCGAGCCGAAGCGCGAGCCGCTGACCAATTTCGACGTGATCCTGCTGCGGCAGGATCCGCCGTTCGATCTCGCCTACATCACTTCGACGCATTTGCTCGAGCGCCTTCACCCGAAGACCCTGGTCGTCAACAATCCTGCCAGCGTCCGCGATGCGCCGGAAAAGCTGTTCGTGATGAACTTTCCGCAGCTCATGCCGCCGACATTGATCTCGCGCGACCTCGACGAGATCAACGCCTTCCGCGACGAGCATGGCGCTGTCGTCATGAAACCGTTGCACGGCCATGGCGGCGCCGCGGTGTTCCGCGTCATGCCCCAGGACATGAATTTCGGCTCGCTGTTCGACATGTTTTCGGTGACGTTCAAGGAGCCCTGGGTGATCCAGCGCTTCCTTCCCGAGGTCAAGCATGGCGACAAGCGCATCATCCTGGTCAACGGCGAATTCGCCGGTGCCGTCAACCGCGTGCCGGCGGCGGACGATTTGCGCTCCAACATGGTGCGCGGCGGCGCGGCGCAGTCGACCGAACTCTCCGACCGCGAGCGCAAGATCTGCACGACGCTCGGCCCGGCCTTGCGCGAGCGTGGCCTGTTGTTCGTCGGCATCGACGTGATCGACGGCTATCTCACCGAGATCAACGTCACCTCGCCAACCGGCATCCGCGCTATCTCGCGGCTCGGCGGTCCGGACGTGGCCGCCAGGATCTGGGACGTGATCGAATCAAAGCGCACGAAATCGTAAGGCCCGTTCGTCTTCCTTCCTCTCTGAGACCTCTTGTCAGCTTGCGGCAGCGGGCGCAGCATGCCCCTGCTCGCCTTCAAGTCGCGGGGCAGGACCTGTTCGCGGGCGGCAAGGCGGCGACTTGCCAAAGATAACTCGACAAAAATGTGGAGGAAAAGCATGACGATCAATGTCTCGCGAAGGTCCCTGCTCGCGCTCGGCGCCGGCCTTGGTGCAAGCACGCTGCTCGGCGGCAGCGCGCTGGCACGCGCGCCGAAGCTCGGCACGCAAACGCCTTATTGGCACCGCTTCATTCTCGGCGATGCCGAAGTCACCGTCGTCTCCGACGGCCCGCTGCCGCTCGGCGATCCCTCCGGCACCTTCACCGGCGTGCCGAAGGAAGAAGTGAAGAAGATGCTGTCGGACAATTTCCTGTCGCCCGACAATGTCGTGCTGGAGCAGAATTCGCCGATCGTGAACACCGGCGACAAGCTGATCCTGTTCGACACCGGCATGGGCACGTCGAAAGCGTTCGGTCCGACCACCGGCCGCCAGCAGAAGAGCATGGCGGAGGCTGGCATCAAGCCTGAGGACATCGACGCCGTCGTCTGCTCGCATGCGCATATCGACCACATCGGCGGCATCGTCGATGCCAACGACAAGCCGCTATTCCCGAACGCGCAGGTCTATATCGCCCAGAGCGACTTCGACTACTGGACCGACGAAGGCAAGATGGGCAGCCCGCTGAAGGATTTTGTCATTCACGCGCGCAAGAATCTCATGCCGGTCCGCGACCGCCTGGTGTTCTTCAAGGACGGCCAGGAATTCCTGCCCGGCGTGCAGGCGATCGCAGCGCCCGGCCACACCGTCGGCCATCACATCTTCATGGTGAGCTCGGCCGGCAAATCCTTCGCCTTCCTCGGCGATCTCTCGCATCACGCGGTGCTGCTGCTCGAGCGGCCGCGGATGGAGTTCTCCTACGATACCGACCCGAAGCAGGCGGCGGCCTCGCGGGTGAGACTGCTGGAGATGCTGGCGGCCAACAAGATCCCGGTGATGTCCTATCACTTCGCCTGGCCCGGTTACGGCCATGTCGCCAAGGTCGGCGACGGCTTCCATTATTATCCCGAACCGATGCAGATGACGCTGTAAGCCTGCCCGGGCTCTGGGACGGCCGCGCGGTAGGTCCCGGAGCCCGCGTTCCCGTAATGTTCTTGCGCTTGGCGCTGCCTTCGGCTACCCTCGATTGTGGCAAGGGGGCAGCATGGTTCAACGCGTTTCCACCGTCGCTTTCGAGGGGATCGAGGCTCGCGCGGTCGACGTGCAGGTGCAGGTCGCGCCGGGATTGCCGGCTTTTGCGATCGTGGGCCTGCCGGACAAGGCGGTTTCCGAAGCGCGGGAGCGGGTTCGCTCGGCACTGATCGCCTCAGGCCTCGCTTTGCCGGCGCGGCGGATCATCGTCAATCTGGCGCCCGCCGACCTGCCCAAGGAAGGCAGCCATTACGACCTGCCGATCGCGCTCGGGCTGATGGCGGCGATCGGGGCCATCCCGCCGGATGCGCTCAACGGCTTTACCGTGCTGGGCGAGCTCGGGCTGGACGGCTCGATCGCGGCGGTCGCAGGCGTATTGCCGGCGGCGATCGGCGCCAATTCGCGCGACGAGGGGCTGATCTGCCCGGCGGCCTGCGGCTCGGAGGCGGCGTGGGCGAGCCCGGACATCCAGATCATCGCCGCACACTCGCTGATCCAGATCGCCAATCACTTCAAGGGCACGCAGGTACTGTCGCGCCCACAGCCGAAGGTGCATGAGCAGAAGGAGACGCTGCTCGACCTCCGCGACATCAAGGGCCAGGAAAGCGCCAAGCGGGCGCTCGAGATCGCGGCGGCGGGCGGGCATCACCTCCTGATGATGGGCTCGCCCGGCGCCGGCAAATCGATGCTGGCAGCGCGGCTGCCCTCGATCCTGCCGCCGCTGTCGCCGTCCGAACTGCTGGAAGTCTCGATGATCGCCTCGGTGGCCGGCGAGATCCGCGACGGCGCCTTGACCGCGCGGCGGCCGTTCCGCAGCCCGCATCATTCCGCCAGCATGGCGGCGCTCACCGGCGGCGGCATGCGCGCCAAGCCCGGCGAGATTTCGCTCGCGCATCAGGGCGTGCTCTTCCTCGACGAACTGCCGGAATTCGATCCGCGCGTACTGGATTCGCTGCGGCAGCCGCTGGAGACCGGCGAGGTTTCGGTTTCGCGCGCCAACCATCGCGTCACCTATCCGGCGCGCTTCATGCTGGTGGCGGCAATGAATCCGTGCCGCTGCGGTCATGCCTATGAGCCCGGCTATGCCTGCAAGCGCGGGCCCATCGACCGCTGCACCGCCGATTACCAGATGCGCATCTCTGGTCCGCTGATGGATCGCATCGATCTACGGATCGAGGTGCCGGCAGTGACCGCCGCCGACCTGATCCTGCCGCCGCCTTCTGAAGGATCGGCGGAAGTGGCGGCGCGGGTTGCTGCCGCGCGCGACATCCAGCTTGCGCGCTATGCCGCCGCCGGCATGCCCAACGTCCGCACCAACGCCGAGGCACCGTCATCGCTGCTTGAGACCATCGCCCAGCCGGACGCGCAGGGGCAAAAACTGTTGCGTGATGCAGCCGAGACCATGCGCCTCACCGCGCGCGGCTATCACCGCGTGCTGCGCGTCGCGCGCACTCTCGCCGATCTCGATGGCACGGAGAAGATCGGCCGATTGCACCTCGCGGAAGCGCTGTCCTACCGCGCGCTGGCCGACGATATCAGGCGCGCGGCGTAGAGCGCGTCCAGCAGTTTCGCGTCAACGCGACGGTAACCAGTTCTCTTTACACTCCGCCAACCATAAGTCCGCGCAATTCTAGCCGGCTGCGGTTGAGTGAGTGGTGTCATGTTGCGTTTGAAGATTCTGGCCTCGGTCGTGCCGCTGGCCGCGTTCGCGCTTGTTGCCCGCGGTGAATTGCTGCCGGGCTCGCACCCCTGCATCGAGGCCGGCGGTGCCACCATCCAGATCGCATCGCTCCCCTGGCTCGCCCAGCTCCATGTCAGCTTCACGGACGATCCGGCTGCCGCCACCGTGCGGGTCCAGATCTCCGATAGCGCGGAAGCCGCCGATTTCACCGTCATCGATGATGTCGATGATAGCGAGCCCGGCGCCTGCGAGAGCAGCGGCGTCCCACAACTGGTCGCGATCTCGGCCAATCCTACCGCAACCGATCCCGTGATCTATCTTTCGCAGGACGGCCCGGCCGATTACCGGATCTTCGTTCATTCAAAGAGCTTCTCGGTGCGAGATGCCGCGGCGCTGATCGTCGGCGCGCATGGTGGGCACCGCCGACTGCAGGCCGCTTCGCTGTAGCAACGATCGTTAACGCATTATCAACCCTGTTCGCATCGCGGGCCGGAACGCGACGCCGTCTCAAGCACTTTGCAAGGTCGCCGACGCATCGTCGACCCAACATGCGAGGTGGCCCAAGCTGCCAGCCTCCAAAGCAGGTGATCAGGGGATCGGCGATGACGTGGACCTATCGGCTGAAGCTCCGCCTGCTTCGGTTCGGGCGGCGTCACGCCTGGATCGTCTTCACCCTCCGCGCCTTCGTCGTGTTCGCCGCGGTCTTCACCGGTGGCTATGCATTGCTCATTGGCGCGGTTTCCGACCGTGACCCACGTTCCATCGCTGTGGGTGTCAGCTTGCTCTTCGCGCTCACATGCGTGGTGCTGGTCGTACTGAATGTCCGGTTGCGGCTGATGCGCGGCAAGCTGCGCATGATCGCCGAGCATAACGAGGCGCTCGCCGACCGCAATTGGGAACTGCAGGAAGCGGAGCAACGTGCCCGCAGCCTGTTCGAATCGCAAAGCGACCTGATCGTGCTGCGCGACGCCGATGGCATGATCACCTTCGTCAACGACGCCTATTGCGACCTCGCAGGAAAAACGCGCGGTGAACTGATCGGCAGCCATTTCGCCTTCGAGGTACTGGAACAGGGCAACACTGCGCTGGAGCCAAGCGGCACCCGCGTCTACGACCAGAAGATCGCGCACCGCTCCGGGCCGCGCTGGATCGCCTGGCGCGAGGGCCTCGTCCGCACCGATGCAGGACGGCCTGCGGAGATGCAAAGCGTCGGGCGTGACGTGACCGACCGCACCGAAAGCGAGCGCGCGCTCGCTGACGCGCGCGATCAGGCCGATGCGGCCAACCGCGCCAAGTCGCGCTTCCTCGCAATGGCGAGCCACGAGATCCGCACCCCGCTGAACGGCATCATCGGCATGAGCGGCCTGTTGATGGATACGCCGCTGACGCCGGAGCAGATGACCTACGCCAAGGCGGTGAAGACCTCCGGCGACGCGCTGCTGTCGCTGATCGAAGAACTGCTGGACTATTCCAAGATCGAAGCCGGCAAGATCGATCTCGAAGAGGGCCCGTTCGCGCTTTCGAAACTGATCGAGGACATCACCGAACTGCTGGCGCCAAGGGCGGAAGCCAAAGGAATCGAGATCGCCGCCTATATCGATGAGCGGTTGCCGATGGAGGTGATCGGAGACGCGGCCCGGCTGCGCCAGGTGCTGCTCAACCTCGCCGGCAACGCCATCAAGTTCACCGCGACCGGCGGCGTCGCCCTCGTCGTCGAGCCCGGCATCCGGCCGAATGAGATCAGCTTCCTGGTGCGCGACACCGGCATCGGCATTGCACCGGAAGCGCAGCAACGCATCTTCCGCGAGTTCGAGCAGGCCGATGAAGGCATTGCGCGCAGCTATGGCGGCACGGGACTGGGCCTCAGCATCAGCGACCGCATCATCAAGCGCATGGGCGGCCGCATCGCGCTTGCAAGCACGCCGGGCGCGGGCTCGACCTTCGAAGTTTCGATCCCACTCGCCGCTTCCGACGGCAACACCGCGCCCGTGTTCAGCCCGCCTGACCTTGCGGGACGATCGATCATGCTGGTCGCGCCGCAAGGCATCGAAGCCTCGCTGATATCGCGCCGCTTGCAGCGCTGGGGCGCACAGACCTGCATGGTGTCAGATACCACGGTGGCGGAGGCCTTGCTGCCCGAACGTTCATGGCACGCCGTGCTGATCGACCATGCGCTGGGAGCGGCCGAGATCAGCCGCATCAGTGAAGTGGCGCGGCTGCATGCGACGCAGCGGATCGTGATGTTCACGCCGGCGACCCGGCAGGAGCTGCGGCGGTCCGCCGACGCGCCGTTCACCGGCTATCTGGTCAAGCCGCTGCGCGCCGTCTCGCTCGCCGCTCGTCTGACTGCCACGCCCGAGGTCGCGTCGCCGAGCGTCGTCGCGGAGCCCGTTGTGGAGCCGATAGGGGACAGTTCAACGCAGGCCTCACTGTCCGATAAGAAGCTATCGATCCTGGTTGCCGAGGACAATGAGATCAACGCGCTCCTGATGCGCTCGCTGCTGACGCGTCTCGGCCACCAGGTGGTGATGACCACCAATGGCGAAGAGGCGCTTCAATCCTGGTCATCGGCGAAATCCACAGGGGCGCCATACGACCTCGTGCTGATGGACGTGCAGATGCCGCAGCTCAACGGCATCGAGACCACCAAACGCATCCGGCAACTCGAAGCCAACCAGTCCGGCCGAGCAACGCCAATCCTCGCGCTGACAGCCAATACGCTGGCTGAGGATCGCTCCGCCTGCTTCGAAGCCGGCATGGACGGCTTTCTGATCAAGCCGCTCGATCGCGAGAAGCTGGAGGAGGCGCTCGCGGGATTGGCCGCATCACGGCATCTGGCGGCATAGCCACCGCTGCTCCCGCCGTCATTGCGAGCGAAGCGAAGCAATCCATCGCACCACACATGCGGAGGCATGGATTGCTTCGCTTCGCTCGCAATGACGATGCCGGGCGACAGCGAATTATAACCGCCGCAGTGCGACTGTTTCCACCACGTGGTCGGCGCCCTTCTTCAGGATCAGCGTCGCACGCGGACGGGTCGGCAGGATGTTGTCCTCGAGATTGGCGCGGTTGGTGCGTTCCCAGATCGCGATCGCGGTGGCGGTGGCCTCTTCGTCCGACAGCACGGCATAGCGGTGGAAATAGGAGCGCGGGTCGTGGAACGCGGTATCGCGCAGGGCAAGGAAACGCTTGACGTACCACTCGCGCAACACCGGCTCATCGGCATCGATATAGACAGAGAAATCGAAGAAGTCGGAAACCACCGGCACCGCCTTGCCGTCGCGCGGCAAGCGGCTCGTCTGCAGCACATTGACACCTTCGACGATCAGGATGTCGGGACGATCGATCTCGATGAATTGGTTCGGAACGATGTCGTAGGTCAGGTGCGAATAAACCGGCGCGCGCACCGGCCGCCGCCCGGCCTTGATGTCGCTCACGAACGAGAGCAGCAATTGCTGGTCGTAGCTTTCCGGAAAGCCCTTCTTCTGCATCAATCCCAGCCGCTCGAGCACGGCGTTGGGATAGAGGAAGCCGTCTGTTGTGACGAGATCGACCTTGGGCCGCGGCGACCAGCGCGCCAGCAGCGCCTGCAGCACGCGAGCCGTGGTGGACTTGCCGACCGCGACCGATCCTGCGACGCCGATGATATAGGGCATCTTGCGGTCCTGGATGCCGAGGAATTGGCGCTGCGCGTAATAGAGCCGCTGCGTGGAGTCGACATAGATCGACAGCAGCCGCGACAGCGGCAGATAGATGTCCTCGACCTCGTGGATGTCGAGCCGATCATGCATCGAGCGCAGCCGCTCGAATTCGCCTGGCTCCAGCGTCATCGGCGTATCGTCGCGCAATTTCGCCCATTGCTCGCGCGAGAAGATCCGGTACGGATTATATTGCTGGTCGGGTGCCTGAATATCCATGGCCGTGCCCTAACTGAACTATTGCTTGGGCATGATCTTTTCGGAAAACCGGTGCCCACTTTTCCGGATCATGCCCTAGATTCTTCTTTTGACGCGTTTTCTTCACGCGAACCGGTGTCCACTTCGCTCGAAAACGCTTTAGTCACGCTTGCGCGCCGCTTTCTCTTCCAAGCCGGACATGGATGTGCGCTGCGCCAGCGCCGCCTCGACGTCCTCGAGCTTCACGCCGCGGGCCTTCAGCAGCACCAGCAGGTGAAACACCAGATCGGCACTTTCGGCGATGAGATGATTGCGATCGTTCTCGATCGCGGCGATCACGGTCTCGACCGCTTCCTCGCCGAGCTTCTTGGCACAATGCTCTGCGCCCTTGTCGAGCAGCTTCTTGGTATAGGACGCCTCTCCCCCCGACGCTGCGCGGGCATCGATGATGGCGGCCAGATCGTGGACCGTGAAACGCGACATACTCAAGCACCCAGACCGGCCGGACGCCGGCAATTTCCCCCGGAGGGGACTTAGCACTTTTGTGACGGCGAGTCCTAGGGATCGAGACGCATGGGCAGCCCTGCACGCACCATGTGCTCCTTGGCTTGGCGAATGGTAAATTCGCCGAAATGGAATATCGACGCGGCCAGGACCGCGGTGGCGTGACCCTTCCTGATCCCGTCGACGAGATGGTCGAGGTTGCCGACCCCGCCGGACGCGATGACAGGTACGGGGACACTGTCAGCGATCGCCTGCGTCAGCTCAAGGTCAAAGCCCTGCCTTGTGCCGTCCCGATCCATCGACGTCAGCAGGATCTCGCCGGCGCCGAGCGAGACCACCTCCTGGGCATATTCGATCGCCTCGATGCCGGTGGGCTTGCGCCCGCCATGGGTGAAGATTTCCCAGCGGTCGGAACCGCCGGCACGATTGACCCGCTTGGCGTCGATCGCGACCACGATGCACTGCTCGCCGAACTTTTCGGCACCGTCTTTCACGAATTCGCGACGGCTGACCGCCGCGGAATTGATCGACACCTTGTCCGCACCGGAGCGCAGCAGCGTGCGGATGTCGTCGATGGTGCGGACGCCGCCGCCGACGGTGAGCGGCATGAAGCAGGCCTCGGCGGTCCGCCGTACCACGTCCAGCATGGTGCCGCGATTTTCATGGGTCGCGGTGATGTCGAGGAAGCAGAGCTCGTCGGCGCCGGCGGCGTCATAGGCGATCGCCGCCTCCACGGGGTCGCCGGCGTCGCGCAGATCGACGAAATTGACGCCCTTGACCACGCGGCCGTCCTTGACGTCGAGGCAGGGAATGACGCGGACTTTGAACATGTCGTCTCCTAAGCCGCGGCGCTGGCGCTGCGGATCAGTTTCAGCGCGGCGTCGGGATCGAGCCGGCCGTCATAGAGCGCGCGGCCAACAATGGCGCCGGCGAGCTTCTTGGCGCGTGGCTCCAGCAATGCCTTCACATCATCGATCGAAGCAAAGCCGCCGGACGCGATCACGGGGATCGAGATGCTCTCGGCAAGGGCGATCGTAGCCTCGAGGTTGAGGCCCTTCAAAAGACCGTCGCGGGCGATGTCGGTGAAGATGATCGCGGCAACGCCGGCATCCTCGAAACGCCGGGCGATCTCGAGCGCCGTCACCTCAGAGGTCTCCGCCCAGCCCTGAACCGCGACCTTGCCGTCGCGCGCGTCGAGGCCGACGGCGACGCGGCCGGGATACTTCTTCGCGGCGCCCCTGACGAGCTCGGGGTCACGTACCGCCGCGGTGCCGATGATGACGCGCGCCACGCCCTTGTCCAGCCAGGCTTCCACCGTCTTGAGATCGCGAATGCCGCCGCCAAGCTGCACCGGCATCGTCACCGCCTTCAGCATCGCTTCGACGGCGTGCGCATTCATCGGCTTGCCGGCGAAGGCCCCGTCGAGATCGACGACATGCAGATATTCGAATCCCTGCGCGGCGAAGGCACGCGCCTGCGCCGCCGGATCGAGATTGAACACGGTGGCGCGCGCCATGTCGCCCTGCTCCAGGCGCACGCACTGTCCGTTCTTGAGGTCTATGGCAGGAAAGAGGATCACGGCTTCCACTTCAGGAAATTCGAGATCAGCGCCAGCCCGAAGCGCTGGCTCTTCTCGGGGTGAAACTGTGTGCCGATCGCGGTGTCTTTTGCAACGACGGCTGTGACCGGCCCGCCGTAATCGGCGCGCGCCAGCACGTCCTGCTCATTGGCCGCGTTAAGGTGATAGGAGTGCACGAAGTAAGCGTGGCGGCCGTCCGGCCCCAGCGGCAACCGCTCCAGCACGGGATGCTCGCGCAGCACTTCGAGCGTGTTCCAGCCCATGTGCGGAATCTTCAGGTTCTCCTCGCGGGGCTGGATCTTCTCGACGTCGCCGGCGACCCAGTTGAAGCCGTCGGTCGTCACATGCTCCTTGCCGCGCGTCGCCATCAACTGCATGCCGACGCAGATGCCGAAGAACGGCCGCGCCTTGACCCGCACAGCTTCGGTCAAGGCCTCGAGCATGCCGTCGAGCGCATCGAGGCCTTTGCGGCAATCGGCGAAGGCGCCGACGCCCGGCAGCACGATGCGGTCGGCGCGGAACACCGCATCGGGATCGCGCGTCACCATGATCTTCTGCGGATCTTCCATGCTGCGCGCGGCGCGCTCGAACGCTTTCGCCGCGGAGTGCAGGTTGCCCGAGCCATAATCGATGATGGCAACCGTCATCGCGATCCTCCCGGCTCTGGAAACAACCCGATAATGCCGCCCTGCGGCAGCGGCGGCGGCTTGGAGAACGGCTGGCCCGGGGTGTTCCGCGTCGGCGGCGGGCCACCGCGGTCGACCGACCATTGGTCGTTGACGACGCCGCGATGCGCCGCGGTCCAGCGATCGAAAAAACGGCGCTCGGCGGATTCCTCGTCGTCGGCCACGACGATGTCGAGCTGGCGCCATCGGCCGCGCGACAACGTCCAGCGCTTCAGGCTTGCCGCCTCAAATCCCAAGAGCAGCGCCAGCACGACATCGACGGCCAGGATCGTGCCGCGGCCGATGCCGAGCTTTGCCAGGCCGTAATCAATCGCCGTCATCAACACGACCCAGCCGATCAGCGCCAGCCACAGCCGGTGCCAGGCCAGCCAGATCACGCTCGCAACCGCCGCCCAGAAATGAAAGCCGTCGCGCACGAAAGTGAACCTGTCAGTCGCCGCAAGATCGGCATTGTTCCCTACGGGGGCATGCACTGTGTAGACCGGCATCAAAACTCTCCGCCGCGAAGTTTTGGTTTGGCATGATCTCCGCGCAAACGCTTCGCGTTTGTCGCGAGGGAAAGCCGGGACCGAGTTTTCCGGGCCGTGCCCGGGAAATCAGCCGCCGAGCTTGCCCTTGGTGGAGGGCACTTCGCCCGCGGCCTGCGGATCGATCGCGACCGCCGCGCGAAGCGCTCTCGCAAGACCCTTGAAACAGGATTCGGCGATATGATGGCTGTTCTCGCCATATAGGGTCTCGACGTGCAAAGTCACGCCGGCGTTCATCGCAAACGCATTGAACCATTCGCGCACCAGCTCGGTGTCGAACTCGCCGATCTTGTCGCGGGGGAAGGCGACCTTGAACACCAGCACCGGACGGCCCGAAATGTCGATCACCACGCGCGACAGCGTCTCGTCCATCGGCATGTGGATCGAGGCATAGCGGGTGATGCCGGCCATGTTGCCGAGCGCCTGTTTCACTGCCTGTCCGAGCGCAATCCCGACATCCTCGGTGGTGTGGTGGTAATCGACGTGGAGATCGCCCTCGGCCCTGACCGTGATATCGATGCGCGAATGCCGCGCCAGGAGGTCGAGCATATGGTCAAAGAAGCCGATCCCAGTCGAAACCTGGGACACACCCGACCCGTCGAGGTTGACCGCCACCTCGATGTCGGTCTCCTTGGTCTTGCGCTTGATCGTCGCCGTGCGCATGAAAATTGAGCTTTCCCGTGCCGAAAACGGGCGTCTTTTAACAGGCCGATGACCCCTTCGCTACTGCGGGATGACACCAAAAACGGCCAAGTTGCGGCCATGGTGACCAAACCGGCCTCAAATGACCCGATTGTAAGCCACTGGCCGACCGCCTAAATCTGCTCGGACAATGAGGTACCCCATGCAAGCATCCCCAAACGAGCCGACCGTCTGGCACGGCACCACGATCGTCACCGTCCGCAAGGGCGGCAAGGTGGTGATCGGCGGCGACGGACAGGTCTCGATCGGCCAGACCGTGATCAAGGCCAATGCCAAGAAAGTGCGCAGGATCGGCAAGGGCGACGTGATCGGCGGCTTTGCCGGCGCCACCGCCGATGCCTTCACGCTGTTCGAGCGGCTGGAAAGCAAGCTCGAGCAATATCCGGGACAATTGACCCGGGCGGCTGTGGAGCTGGCCAAGGACTGGCGGACCGACCGCTATCTGCGGCGGCTGGAGGCGATGATGATCGTAGCCGACAAGGACGTCTCGCTCGTCCTCACCGGAACCGGCGACGTGCTGGAGCCGGAAGCCGGCGTCATGGCGATCGGCTCGGGCGGCAATTACGCATTGGCCGCGGCGCGCGCCTTGATCGACAGCGACAAGGATGCCGAGGCGATCGTGCGCCGCTCGCTCGATATCGCAGCCGACATCTGCGTCTATACCAACCGGAACGTGACGATCGAGACGCTGGGCGGCTGAAGCATGATCCGGAAAAGTGGGAACCGGTTTTCCTCGCGACAAGCGCGAAGCGTTTGCGCGGAGATCATGCTCGGACAAAGAAATGAGATCATGATCCGATTCAACCCAACCGGATCATGATCTCATGGGACTCTACACCTTCCGGGAAATGACGACGGCCGACCTTGCGCTGATCGAGCGCTGGCTGGCGCTACCGCATGTCCGGGAATGGTGGGGCGATCCATCCGAGCAATATGCGCTGGTGAGTGGCGATCTCGATGAGCCGGCAATGGACCAGTTCATCATCTCCGCCGATGGCAACGATTTCGCTTACCTGCAGTGCTACGCGCTGACGGCCTGGAATGAAGGCTTCGGAGCACATCCCGAAGGCACGCGCGGCATCGATCTCTTCATCGGCGAGCCCGACATGATCGGGCGCGGACACGGCTCGGCATTAATCCGCCGCTTCGTCATCGAGCGGTTGGGGCAGGGCGCGCCGCGCATCGTCACCGATCCCGATCCGAACAATGCTCGCGCCGTGCGCGCCTATGAAAAAGCCGGATTTGAGAAAGTCCGCATGATCCACACGCCCGACGGCCCGGCGCTCCTGATGGTCTGTGACGCATGACCGCAGATTACGAACTCGACATGATTTCCAGCCCGACGGCGATCTAACCTCAGCTTGCTCTCACAGCCTTGAACCCCTAGCTAGGTGACATGACCGACTTCTCCCCCCGCGAAATCGTTTCCGAACTCGACCGTTTCATCGTCGGCCAGACCGACGCCAAGCGTGCGGTCTCCATTGCCTTGCGTAACCGCTGGCGGCGACTGCAGCTTTCCGGTTCCCTGCGCGAGGAAGTGCTGCCGAAGAACATCCTGATGATCGGGCCGACCGGCGTCGGCAAGACGGAAATAGCGCGACGACTGGCAAAGCTTGCCGGCGCGCCGTTCCTCAAGGTCGAAGCCACCAAATTCACCGAGGTCGGTTATGTCGGCCGCGATGTCGAGCAGATCGTGCGCGATCTCGTCGAGGTCGCGATTGCGCTGATCCGGGAGCGCAAGCGGAAGGACGTGCAGGCGCGGGCGCAACTTGCCGCCGAGGAGCGCGTGCTGGACGCCCTGGTCGGACCGGGCTCGAGCCCGGCGACGCGCGAATCCTTCCGCAAGAAATTGCGCGCCGGCGAATTGAACGACAAGGAGATCGAGATCGAGACGCAGTCCTCCGGCGGCTTCCCGATGTTCGAGATTCCGGGCATGCCGGGCGCGCAGATGGGCGCGATTTCAATCGGCGACATCTTCGGCAAGATGGGTGGCCGCACCAAGACCCGGCGTCTGACGGTGGCGGGCTCGCACGAAATCCTCGTCAATGAGGAATCCGACAAGCTGCTCGACACCGACCAACTGGTGCAGGAAGCGATCAATGCGGTCGAGAACAACGGCATCGTGTTCCTCGACGAGATCGACAAGATCTGCGTGCGCGAAAATCGCGCCGGCGGCGACGTCTCGCGCGAAGGCGTGCAGCGCGACCTGCTGCCGCTGATCGAGGGCACCACTGTTACAACCAAGCACGGGCCGGTGAAGACCGATCACATCCTGTTCATCGCCTCCGGCGCATTCCATATCGCAAAACCCTCTGACCTGCTGCCGGAGCTGCAGGGGCGCCTGCCGATCCGCGTCGAATTGCAGGCGCTGACGCGCGACGACATGCGCCGCATCCTGACCGAGCCTGAGGCGTCGCTGATCAAGCAATATGTCGCGCTGATGCAGACCGAAGGCGTGAAACTCGAGATTACCGACTCCGCGATCGACGAGCTCGCCGACGTCGCCGTGGCCGTCAACTCCACCGTCGAGAATATCGGCGCGCGGCGGCTGCAGACGGTGATGGAGCGGGTGCTGGACGAAATCTCCTTCACCGCGCCCGATCGCCACGGCGACACCATCACGGTCGATGCCGATTATGTGCGCAAGCATGTCGGCGACCTCGCCAAGAACGCCGATTTGAGCCGGTTCATTTTGTAAGCCATCAATCCGTAGCCCGGATGGAGCGCAGCTCGATCCGCGGCGGAAACTGTCCCGGGTTGCGCTTCGCTTCACCCGGCCTACGGATTGTAGCGACTAGACCCTCGCGCGCCGCACGCGCACGTAGAGCGCGCCCTCGCCGCCGTGGCCGATGTGGGCTTCCTCGAAACCGACGACGAGCGCGCGGAATTCGGGCAGGCTCAGCCATTGCGGCACCTGGCGGCGCAGCACGCCACGCTCGGAATCGCCGCCGCCGGCTTTGCCCTTGCCGGTGATGACGAGCACGAAAGTCAGCCCGTCGCTGTGCGCGCGTTGCAAGAACGTGAGCAGCACGCGATGCGCGCGCGTCTGCGTCATGCCGTGCAGGTCGAGCCGGGCGTCGATCTCCTTCTTGCCGCGCGACAGTTGCGCGCGCTCGCGGCGGCCAATCGGTGCCAGTGGCGGCGGCGTCTGCGGACGCGGCACCGGTGCTGATTTGACTGGGATCGGTTTCGCGGGCGCTGCAGTTTTGGCGGCGGCCTTGGTCTCCGCTTCGGGTCCAGCATGCGTCTTCACAGCGGGTTGGCGTTTGCGCAGCGGCTTGACCTGCTTCGCGACGCTTTCCCACAGCGCACGCTCTTCTTCGCTGAGCGCGCGCCTTCGCCGCGGCGGCGCCGGATCTGCAATCGGAACGGGACGCTTCATCTGTAGGTGCGGTAATGGCGGTAGTGCCGATGACGCCGCGGCTCATCAGTCTTGATGGCGGGCCGCGGCTCCGGCATCGGCACCGCGCTGGTCGACGCGGATGCATCCGCGGGCTTCGCCGCGCTCTTTTCCTTCTGCGGATCAGCTTGCGGAAACAGCTTTGCGATCTTTTCCGACGGCCGCTCATCCGGCACCGGCATTTTGCGCCCGCGGGCGACGGGATCGAGGCTCCTCGGCACCAGCATCACGAAGCGCATATTGTGCCGCAGCCGGCCCGACACTTTTCCGGCATCGGCTCCGGCACCGAAATAAAGGTCTGCGCGGGCCGGGCCGACGATCGCCGAGCCGGTATCCTGCGCGATCATCAGGCGGCGGAACGGCGTCTTCGATTGCTCTGACTCGATCGGCAATTCGCCTTCGATGAAGAACGGCGTGCCATAGACGTGCAGCGCCTTGTCGACCGCGATCGAACGGCCGGGCGTCAGCGGCACGCCCTGCGCGCCGACTGCCTCGTCCTTGTCGGAGAGCTGCACCTCGCGGAAGAAGACATAGGAGCGGTTCTGCCGCCGCAATTCCTTGGCTCCGTCAGGGTTCTGCGCCATCCAGTCCCTGATCTTCTGCATCGACATCTGCTCTTTCGGGATGATGCCGCGGTCGATCAGGATGCGGCCCACTGGCGTGTAGGGATAGCCGTTGTGGGCATCATAGTTGATGCGCAATGTCGAGCCGTCCTCGAAGCGCACCCGCGCCGAGCCCTGGATCTGCGCGAATAGCAAATCGGTCTGCTCCTTGAGCCAGCAGATCTCGAGGCCGCGGCCGGCGATCGCACCGTCCTCGATCTCGGCGCGATCATAGTAGGGCACGAGCTTGCGGCGGCCGATCTTGCGGAATACCTGGCCCTTGTTCGGCAGGCCGCTCGAACTCTGCTTGGCGCCACGGACGAACAGGTTCGACGGCCGGCGGTAGACCGGCACGTTGTAGACGTCGGTCTGGGTCCGCGACCCATCCAGCACCGGCTCGTAATAGCCGGTGACGAAACCCTCGTCCTCGCCGAGCCGCGAGATGCGCAAGGGCAGGAAATGCTCCTCGAAGAAGGCTTTCGCCTTGGCTTCGTCGGTGAGCTCCGGCCCCTTGGCGATGCGGCAGGGATCGCGCAACGAGGTGCCGAGCGCCTTCGATTCCGAGGGCAGCCCGTGCTCGGCGGCGATCGGCCGGCAGCTCGCGCGAAAGGCCTTATAGGCCGCAAGGTGATCGTCATCGCTCCAGCCCGGCATGTCGGTCCAGGCCAGCGGTTCATACTGGCTGCTGCTGATCTGCAGCGGCAACTCCAGGTTCGGATAGGGGAGGTGACGGGTGTGCTGGACGGCCGAATGCCTGGTCGCCTTCGCTGGCGACCTTGGGCGCGCCTCTAGCGCGGCCGTCGAGCATAGAAGAGCGATTGCGCAGCACGCGGCCGTGAGACGCGCAAGGCGAAGCCGATCAGTGGGCGCTTCCAGTGCCAACCAGTTTCCAGTTCGGATCGCGCGACGCCGTATCGCGGGCGAATGTCCAGACATCGGTGATATCGGCGACCTTTTCCGGGTTGCCGTCGACGATGGTACCGGCCTTGTCGCGGGTGACGGAAATCATCTGCGACACAAAGCGGACCGTGACCTGTGCCGCACGGTCGCGTGCTTCCGCGCTGACAATCTCGGCCTTGTCGATCGAGACGAAGCGGGTTTCGGTCTTCTGCTCGTGCTTCTCGCGATCCTTGATCGCGGCATCGAAGCTGTCATAGACCTCACTCGACAGCAGGTCGCGCAAGGCGCGGCGATCGCCGTTGGCAAAGGCCAGCACGATCATCTCGTAGGCGCTTCGCGCACCCGAGATGAAATGGCGTGGATCGAACGAGGAGTCCTGGGCGACAATGGCGTCCAGCCCCTGCGCCAGCGCCGTACCGGGTTCCGCAATTCCCTTCCAGCGGTCGGACGGCGGCGTCACGTCCTTGCTCGGCAGCGGAGGCGGCTGGTCGATCACCGAGCCCGGCATCGGGACGACATTATTGTCCCGCTGCAGCACATTCGGGGCCGCACGGTCATAGGGGGGCCGCTCGCTGCCGGTGCGCTGTCCGAGGACACTCCGCAGGCGCAGGAAAATGAAGACGGCCAGCGCCAGGAAAATGATGGTGTAGATATCCACGTCGTGTTCGCTTTCTGATCTGCACCGGCAACGGTCCGCCCCCAGCGGGCGTTCCGCTCAGGAAACGGCGGAGATTACCTCGCCAATTGAGTCCGCAGCATGTAGGCACGAAACTCCGCTCGGCCAATGGCGCGTTTTGGCGCGGCCATTCTAGCGCGTTTTGGCCGCGAGGGGAAATCCGATGATGCCTGGAAATCACGCATCTTCAAATATTTAGGGCGCAAATGGTGCCGCCTTTCAGCCGCGATTGACGATCTCGGCGCCAAATCGGCGAAGGTTTGGCAATCAAGGACTGTCGCCTTGTGGTGCAGTGTGGGGCTATGATAGCCACTCGCCCGGCACCAGCATTTCCAAAACCTTAACTGCGGCTTCGGACGTCAGACCGTCTCCGATCGCCAGTGCTCAGGAGAGCTTCCCATGACCAACGGCAACGGCGCACCCCCCGAGCAGGCCCCGCCCCAGCTCAACGTGCTGGCGCAATACACCAAGGATCTCTCGTTCGAGAACCCGAACGCGCCGGCCTCGCTCGGGCCGCAGGAGCAGCAACCGGCGATCAATATCCAGATCAATGTTTCGGCCAGGAATCTCGCCGAGAGCGAATATGAAGTGACGCTGTCGGTCGAAGGCAAGGCCGAGAGTGCCGGCAAGGTGATGTTCAGCTTCGATCTGCAATATGCCGGCGTGTTCCGGATCCTGAATGTGCCGCAGGAGAACCTGCACCCGCTGGTGATGATCGAATGCCCGCGGCTGCTGTTCCCGTTTGCGCGCGAGATCATCGCCACCGCCGTGCGCGATGGCGGCTTCCCGCCCTTGATGCTGGATCCCGTCGATTTCGTCGGCCTGTACCGCCAGAACATGGAGCGGCAGGCAGCGACACAAGCCGCCCCGGCACCCGGCGTGAAACCGAGCTGATCTTAAGGAATCTACGCGGCGGCTTCGGCCGCCGCCGGCAGGTACTCGTTCCAGATCGGCTTGTCGCCGAGGGTCGCGATGAAGGCGCGGTGTGCCTCGCGCTCCGCGTCGGTCACCCGCGGCGCCAGCGGAATCTCGCGCTGCCGCCGCGGCATATCGCCATGGCCGACCTGGGTGATCTCGGCTTCCGAGGCCAGGATGAGCTGCGATTGCCGCGCCCCGATCAGGTCGACATAGACCTCCGCCAGCAACTCGGCATCGAGCAACGCGCCGTGCTTGGTGCGGCGGGAATTATCGATCGAATAGCGCGAGCAGAGATCGTCGAGCCGATTCGACACGCCCGGATGTTTCCGGCGTGCCAGGAGCAGGGTGTCGACCAGCCGATCCTTGGCGATCACCGGCCGCTTGATTCGATCGAGTTCGGCATTGATGAAGCTGATGTCGAACGAGGCGTTATGGATCACCAGCGGAGTGTCGGCGATGAACGCCAGGAATTCGTCGACAACTTCGGTGAACACCGGCTTGCTGGCCAGGAATTCGGTCGAGAGGCCGTGAACGGCGAAAGCCTCGGCCGGCATGTCCCGCTCGGGATTGATGTAGACGTGGTAGGTTTGCCCGGTCGGCATGCGGTTGAAGATTTCGACGCAACCGATCTCGACCAGCCGATCGCCGCGCAGCGGATCAAGGCCGGTGGTTTCGGTATCGAGAACGATTTCGCGCATGGATTTTTAGGACCGCAGAATACCAGGCGAATCAGATTCGCCGCTTCGGCATCTTAACGACCTCAGCCAGAATGTCCTTGATTTGCGCGCGCACGGGATCAAGGCCATGTGAGGTATCCACCACGAAATCCGCCCGCTTGCGTTTCTCGGCATCGGGCAATTGTCGCGCCAGAATCGCATCGAGTTTCTCGTCGTCCATCGTGCCCCGTGCCAGCACGCGCTCGCGCTGTATTTCCGGCGAGGTCGTCACGACGACCACCGCATCGACCCGTTTCTCTCCGCCGGTCTCGAACAGCAGCGGCACGTCGACGACCACGACGGGCGCGCCGGAGGCTTCCGCATCCGCAAAGAATTTCTGCCGGGACGCGCCGAGCATCGGGTGGACGATCTGCTCCAGCTGCTTCATCGCCGCTGGATCGTGGACCACGCGCGCGGAGAGCTTTGCACGATCCACCTTGCCATCAGCGGTGGTGCCGGGGAAGGCAGCTTCGATCGCCGGCACCGCTTCGCCTTCGTAGAGTTGGTGCACGGTCGCGTCGGCGTCATAGACGGGGACGCCAGCTTCCGCGAACAGTTTCGCGGTGGTGGATTTCCCCATCCCGATCGAGCCGGTCAGTCCCAGGATCAGCATCTTTCAGTCATCACTCGGAAACATGTCAGATTGCCAGCAAATTCTCGCTGCGCAGGAAGGCTAACAGCGACAATAGCGGCAAGCCGAGGATGGTGAAATGGTCACCGTCGATGCGCTCGAACAGATGTACCCCGAGGCTTTCGAGCTGATAGGCGCCAACGCTGGTGGTCACGGCCTCGCCGGCCTGGCCCAGATAGGCGGTGATCTCGTCCTCGCGAAGCGGGCGCATCGACATGCGTGCCACGCTGGTGTCGGCAAACAGTATTTTGCCGTCTTGGGCGACGGCAACGGCGGAATGCAGTTCGTGAACCCGACCCGCGAGCGCACGCAATTGTTCGGCCGCCTGATCGCGGCCAGCGGGTTTGGTGAACAATCGATCGCCGAGCGCCAGGGTCTGGTCGGCGCCGACGACGAATCGTCCCGGCCGCGCGGAGGAAACGAACAAGGCCTTTTCGCGCGCCAGCAGCAACGCGATTTCCGCCGGCGCCGAAAGGCCCGAATTTTCCTGGATCGCCCGTTCGTCGATATCCGCCGGCATCGCCTCGAACGCGATCCCCGCATTGGCCAGCAGCATTTTTCGCGCACGGCTCTGGGAGGCGAGAATCAGCGGACTTTTTCCGCGCCAGATCGTCATCGCCACCGAATCACTCCAGCGGCCGTTGCCGCTGGCGGTCATTATAGAGCTTCATCACCGCTGCGGCCGTCTCCTCGATCGAACGTCGCGTGACGTCCAGCAGCGCCCAGTTGAACTTTGCGCTCAGGCGGCGCGCGAACGCGACTTCATCGGTAACCGCCTGCCTGTCGATGTATTCGTCATTGCCGGACGCCGCGCCCATGCTCAAGAGCCGGTTTTGCCGAACCTGGATCAGGCGCTCCGGCGTCGCATGGAGGCTCACTACCAGCGGTTTCTTCAGGTGCTCCAGTTGATGCGGCAGCGGAATGCCGGGTACGAGCGGGACATTTGCGGTGCGGATGCCGCGGTTGGCGAGATAGATCGACGTCGGCGTCTTCGAGGTGCGGGACACCCCGACCAGAACGACATCAGCCTCCTCCAGGCCTTCGACATGCTGGCCGTCGTCATGCATCATCGTGTAGTTCAGCGCATCGATGCGCTTGAAATATTCCGCGTTCAGCACGTGCTGCGCGCCGACCCGACCCGAAGTGGCCGCACCCAGATACGCCTCGAACAACTGCATCACCGGCCCAATGATCGACAGGCTCGGAATGTTGATCTCCCTGCATTTGGCTTCCAGCCGGCTGACGAGATCTTTCTCGAGCAACGTGAACAGCACGATGCCGGGCGATTCCTCGATTTCATCGAGCACGCGGTCGAGCTGCTTCTGGCTGCGCACCAGCGGATAGACGTGTTCGACCGGTGAGACATTGGCGTATTGCGCGGCCACCGCGCGCGCCACCGTGATCAGCGTCTCGCCGGTTGAGTCCGACACCAGATGCAGGTGAAAGTAATTGCCTGATGTAGGCACCAGAACCTCTGTCTATCCTGTGAATCCCTGTGGAGGTTGCCTACAACTTTTCAGCTGAGATCGCCGCCTTAGGGATATCTAAACCTTTTCTTCACAGCGCCTCCTGCGAGGACAAGTCCGCCGTGCCGGTGGGATGATAGTGAGAATATGTGAATTTGTCTCTTGATAAGCTGGTCAAGGAACGCCGCAAGCGCTTGAGGCCTTGGGCGATATTCCGTTGCGCGACAGTGCGGGCCGAATTGTTGAGCGGTGTGAACAAGCACCCGAGAAGGGCGGGATCGCGTTGTGTGAGTCAAATTCACGGTCACTTAGACTCAAACCTAAGATTCTAAAATTAATTGGTTTTAAGAGAGCGGTGCTTGCGGATATGTATCCGTAACCTCGCTGGCGGGCCTTCTTTTGAAACGGCGAGGCTGCCCGAGATGTTCCAGGAGCACGGCGATCACGATGTATGAGTGGATCAAGGCGCTGCACATCATTGCGGTCATCTCCTGGATGGCCGGCATGCTCTATCTGCCACGGCTGTTCGTCTATCACTGCGAGGCCGAGAAAGGCTCCAAGCAGTCCGAGACCTTCAAGGTCATGGAACGGCGCCTTCTGAGGGCGATCATCAATCCGGCCATGATCGTCACCTGGCTCGCCGGCCTCTATCTGGCCTGGACTGGTCACTGGTTCAGCTCCGGCTGGCTGCATGGCAAGCTCTTGCTGGTGCTCGTGCTCTCCGGCGTCCACGGATTTTTTGCCCGCTGGATGAAGGATTTTGCCGCCGACCGGAATACCCGAAGCCAGAAATTTTATCGGATTATCAACGAGGTGCCGACTGTCCTGATGATCGGCATCGTCATTCTTGTGGTGGTCAAGCCGTTCTAGAGGAGCCGTTTGCCCAGGAATCAGGCTTCAGTCCTTCTTGCGGAGCGCAAAGCGATTTTCTATATTTGTCCCAATCCCACCCCACGCAGGCGGATGTGATCGCGTTCCGGTTCCATCAACGGCCGGCCGCCACATCAGGTTTGAAGCCCCACCGGCGCTTTCCTTGCTTAGACCTGCGGACCTTCATTTTTGCGTCCGCTTTTTCTCAAAGCCACCTCGCAAGACCCTTCTCAAAAAATGCTCCACAGGACCACCCCCATGCGGGAAATCAAACTTCAAGACCTCAAGTCCAAGACGCCGGCCGAGCTTGTCTCGTTCGCCGAGGAAAATGGGGTCGAAAACGCCAGCACCATGCGCAAGCAGGAGCTGATGTTCGCCATCCTCAAACAGCTCGCGATCCAGGAAACCGACATTATCGGTGAAGGTGTCGTCGAGGTGTTGTCGGACGGTTTCGGCTTCCTCCGTTCGCCCGATGCCAATTATCTGCCGGGCCCTGACGACATCTACGTTTCGCCCTCGCAGATCCGCCGCTTCGGCCTGCGCACCGGCGATACGATCGAAGGCCACATCCGCAGCCCGAAAGAGGGCGAGCGCTATTTTGCGTTGCTGAAGGTCAATTCGCTCAATTTCGAGGACCCTGAGAAGTCCAAGCACAAGGTCAATTTCGACAACCTGACGCCGCTGTTTCCCAATCAGCGGTTTCGGATGGAAATCGATGACCCCACGCGAAAAGACCTTTCTGCGAGGGTGATCGACATCGTTGCGCCGATCGGCAAGGGCCAGCGCGCCTTGATCGTGGCGCCGCCGCGCACGGGTAAGACCGTGCTGATGCAGAACATCGCGCATTCGATCACGCACAATCATCCCGAATGCTATCTGATCGTGCTTCTGATCGACGAGCGTCCGGAAGAAGTCACCGACATGCAGCGCTCGGTGAAAGGTGAGGTGGTGTCCTCGACCTTCGACGAACCGGCCGTGCGTCACGTCCAGGTGGCCGAGATGGTGATCGAGAAGGCCAAGCGCTTGGTCGAGCATGGCCGCGACGTGGTTATCCTGCTCGACTCGATCACGCGCCTGGGCCGCGCCTACAACACGGTGGTGCCGTCATCCGGCAAGGTGCTGACCGGCGGTGTCGACGCCAACGCGCTGCAGCGACCGAAGCGCTTCTTCGGTGCCGCCCGCAACATCGAGGAGGGCGGCTCGCTCACCATCATCGCCACCGCACTGGTCGATACCGGCAGCCGCATGGACGAAGTGATCTTCGAAGAGTTCAAGGGAACCGGTAACTCCGAATTGATCCTCGACCGCAAGGTCTCCGACAAGCGGACCTTCCCGGCGATCGACATCTCGCGCTCCGGTACGCGCAAGGAAGAGCTGATCACCGATCCGCAGCTCCTGAAGAAGATGTACGTGCTGCGCCGGATCCTCAATCCGATGGGCACGATGGACGCCATCGACTTCCTGCTCGACAAGCTCCGGAACACCAAGAGCAACTCCGAGTTCTTCGATTCGATGAACACGTAAGCGCCGGACGACAGGTCCGCTTATGTTGCGGTGCAATATATCTGGTTATGCTGCGGTATAGCTGCAGCATAACCGCATGGTTCAGAATTCCGTCATCTAAGTATTTGATTATTATTATACTTCTTCAATTCGCGGATCTGCCGATGATGGGGCGCCGCCGATCTCGTAGCAAATTGCTGCACAATTGCTGCAGCAAGATTGGCTGATTGTTGCGATGCAGCTTAGGCGCGAACGATGAGATGCGCGAATTGTGCGTTGCCTTCCCGGCCGTTCGCTAACAAATAGGCGATGCATCCGCGAGACCAGACCATCTTTGCGCTTTCCTCGGGGCGACCGCCAAGTGCGATCGCCATCGTCCGGGTGTCGGGGCCGCAAGCTGGTCCGGCATTGGTGAAGTTGGCCGGCAAGATTCCATCGGCGCGGATGGCGAGCAGAACGCTGCTGAAGGATGCCACCGGCCAGCCGATCGACGATGCGGTGGTCCTCTGGTTCCCAGCGCCCGCGAGTGCCACGGGCGAGGACGTCGCCGAATTTCATGTCCATGGTGGGCGGGCCGTGCTCGGCGCGGTGTTCAATGCGCTCGCTGGCGTTGATGACGTTCGGCCTGCCGAGGCCGGCGAATTCACCCGCCGCGCCTTCGAGAACGGCAAGCTCGATCTGACCGAGGCCGAGGGCCTCGACGACCTCATTCATGCCGACACCGATCGGCAGCGCCGCCAGGCGCTGCGCCAGTTGAAGGGCCTGCTCGGCGATCGCGCCCGCGACTGGCGCGCTGAGATCATCGAAGCATCGGCTCTGATCGAGGCTGGTATTGATTTTTCCGACGAGGGCGACGTTCCGGCGGAACTGATCGCGCCGGCGCTCACGAAGGTCAAAGCGCTGCTGACCGAAATTCAGCAGGTGCTGGCGGCCCAGGCGCAGAGCGAACGACTTCGCGACGGTTTGGTGGTCGCAATCGCGGGTCCGCCTAATGTCGGCAAGTCGACGCTGATCAACCAGCTTGCGCGGCGCGACGTCGCGATAGTCTCGCCGCACGCTGGCACGACGCGCGACATCATTGAAGTGCAGCTCGATCTCGACGGCTACCCGGTGACGGTGATCGACACCGCCGGAATCCGAGAGACCGACGATCCGATCGAGCAGGAGGGGGTGCGCCGCGCCCGTGCCCGCGCCGAAGAAGCCGACCTGGTTTTGTGGCTCACCGATAGGACGAGCGCGGCAGCTTCAAACGACGGGTCCGCGCCGGTCTGGTTGGTACGTAACAAGATCGATCTGGATGCTTCGGCGTCGGAGCTACAAGGATCGGAACTACCGTGCGCCACGTTCAGGATCTCTGCTCGGAGCGGGGAAGGGATCCCGGAACTGATCGCGGCCCTTGTCGGCTTTGCACACGACTGCTTCGGATCTGGCGAGGGCGGTCTGATTACCCGGACGCGGCAGCGCAAGCTTTTGCGAGAGACGGCCGAATCGTTGCGGCGGGCGATAGATGTGGTCGGGGCAGGCGAAGAACTTGCCGCGGAGGAACTCCGGGCGGCCGCCTATAGTCTCGGACGGCTTCTCGGCCGCGTGGATGTCGAGGACATCCTCGACGTGATCTTTCGGGAATTCTGCGTCGGGAAGTAGGTCGCTGGATCAGTAGGCCACTGAGTCAGGGAAGCCGATCCGGGAAACGACACCATACTCGCTTCTCAGGTCCCGCAAATCATAAACGAGTCTCCCTGGTTATCCATTGTGCTGCCGAACCGTTGGCGGCCGATCGCTCCTCGCAGATGCTGGAGAACGGCCAACAGGGCGCACGGAACTTCCACCGGACAGGCCTTCCGGATTCCATCCGCTGGTCTACAAGGCCGCTATCGGGCTCGTCGCAATTCTTCGTTCTGGCGGCCTGGATATCGTTTGATTGTCAGAACGATACGAACTTCCTCTCGCAATCCGTCAATCTGTTCCTGCTGGTGGCCGTGATGCTGCCTTATCTGCTGTGGCGGACTTGGCACCATCAACGACTGCCACCTTCACTGACGGCTAACAGCGGCTTCCGTAAGTGGACCAATGAATCGGTCGAGGTCTGGCAGAGCCGGCTTAAGGGCTCGGACGCCGCAATCGATCCGACCGCGCAGCACCGGCGCCGCGCTTCTCGACGTGAATTCTCCACCTTCGCCCTGTGCCGGCACTGTTTCACGTGAAACACCCGGCGCGGGGGTCGGTGGAACACAGGACCGCACCCTGTTTCATGTGAAACACCGGATCAGGCTCGTTGAAACTTGTCTTTCGACTTTCACCGCTCCGCGCTAGAAGTTTGCGCATGTCTACCCAATCGCTTTCATTCGACGTCATCGTCATCGGTGGCGGCCATGCCGGCTGCGAGGCCGCCAGTGCGGCTGCCCGGATGGGCGCGAAGACCGCGCTGGTGACGCATCGTTTTTCGACCATCGGCGCGATGTCCTGCAATCCCGCGATTGGAGGGCTCGGCAAGGGTCATCTGGTCCGCGAAGTTGACGCTCTCGACGGCCTGATGGGCCGGGTCGCGGATGCCGGCGGCATTCAGTTTCGGGTGCTGAACCGCCGCAAGGGTCCTGCCGTCCGTGGGCCGCGCGCTCAGGCCGACCGCAAGCTCTATGCCGCTGCGATGCAGGCCGCGATCCTTGAGACCGTCAACCTGACCGTGGTCGAGGGCGAGGCGGATGATCTCCTGACCTCCAATGGCCGCATCAATGGAATTCGCCTCGGAGACGGGCGGATGCTCTCTGCCGGCGCCGTTGTGATCACGACCGGCACCTTCCTGCGCGGTTTGATCCATCTCGGCGAGAAGAATTGGCCCGCCGGCCGGGTCGGTGAGGCTCCGGCCATGGGGCTTTCAGCTTCGTTCGAGCGTCTGGGCTTTACGCTTGGCCGGTTGAAGACCGGGACGCCTCCGCGCCTGGATGGCACCACGATCGACTGGTCTGCAGTCGAGATGCAGCCAGGCGATGATCCACCTGAGCCGTTCTCCATCATGACGGGCCGGATCACGACGCCCCAGATCCAGTGCGGGATCACTCGGACCACGCCCAAGACGCATGAGGTAATCCGGGCCAATGTGCATCGTTCGCCGATGTATTCCGGTCAGATCAAGAGCACTGGGCCGCGCTATTGCCCCTCGATTGAAGACAAGATCGTCCGCTTCGGGGATCGCGATGGCCACCAGATCTTTCTGGAGCCCGAAGGCATCGACGACGATACGGTCTACCCCAACGGCATCTCGACCTCACTTCCGGAAGAGGTCCAGCTCGCGATCCTCGCCTCCATCCCCGGCCTTGAGCGGGTCAAGATGGTCCGGCCGGGTTACGCGATCGAGTACGACCATGTCGACCCGCGCGAGCTTGATCCGACGCTTGAGACCAAGCGATTGCCCGGACTGTTTCTCGCTGGCCAGATCAACGGCACGACCGGATACGAGGAAGCAGCCGGGCAGGGGATCGTCGCTGGCCTGAACGCGGCACTCGCTGCCGGCGGCACTGATCCAATCGTGTTCGACCGCGCCGACGGCTATCTCGGCGTGATGATCGATGACCTGGTCACGCGTGGGATCACCGAGCCCTATCGCATGTTCACCTCGCGGGCCGAATACCGGCTGACGCTGCGGGCCGACAATGCCGACCAGCGGTTGACGGATAAGGGGATTGCGTTGGGGTGCGTCGGCGAAGCCCGCTCCAAGCGCCACACCGCAAAGATGGCGGCGCTGAATGCCGCCAAGGCGCTGGCCAGGTCGCTTTCGATTACGCCCAACGAGGCCATAAGACACGGGCTGGCGCTGAACCGCGATGGCGTCCGCCGCTCCGTCTTTGAACTGCTGTCGTACCCCGAAGTGGAGTGGTCGACGCTCCGAGGCATCTGGCCGGAGCTGTCGGTCATCGATCCATCGACTGCCGTGCACCTGGAGATCGACGCGAAGTACGATGTCTATCTCAAGCGCCAGATCGCCGATGTCGATGCCTTCCGCCGCGACGAGGGACTCGTCTTGACCGGCGTCGACTATGACGACGTACCCGGCCTCTCCAACGAGGCGCGCGCCAAGCTGAAGGCTGCGCTGCCGCGGACCGTGGGTCAGGCAGGGCGGATCGACGGGATGACTCCGGCGGCGCTGGGCATTCTGGCTGCCTATCTGCGCCGTGAGGCACGGCGGAAGAAGGCGACGGCGACCGCGTAAGCGTTTCACGTGAAACGGCGCGCCACGGTCATTGTGAGCGCAGCGAAGCAATCCATTCATCCGAGCACGACGGCGCCAATGGATTGCTTCGCTGCGCTCGCAATGACAACCTGGCTTCCGACTGACATTGCGAATCATGGTCAAAGCATCGCTAAACAGAGCGCTACCGAGCGCAGCTGCCGACAAGAGGGCGGCCCTCGCCCTCGCCCCCGTTTCACGTGAAACGGAAGCCCGGCTCGACCGCTACGTCGCGCTTCTCCTGGAGTGGCAGGCCAAGACCAATCTCGTTGCGCCGTCGACGCTTCCCGAACTCTGGACCCGCCACATCGCTGATTCGCTGCAACTGCTCGACCTTGCTCCAACTGCCAAGGCCTGGATCGACCTCGGCAGCGGCGGCGGCTTTCCCGGTGTCGTGCTCGCCTGCGTACTCGCCGACACGCCTGGCACTAGCGTCCACCTGGTCGAGCGCAACGCCAAGAAAGCGGCCTTTCTCCGCGAAGCACTGCGGGTGACAGCGGCGCCGGGGACGGTGCATCTGGCTGACATCGGGGATATTGTGGAAAGAATCAGCGGCCCGATCGATTGCGTGACCGCGCGGGCGCTGGCTCCGCTACATCAGCTCATCGGCTTCGCGGAACCGTTGGTGCGAAAGGGTGCAAAAGCGCTGTTTCTCAAAGGCCAAGATGTAGACGCCGAATTGACCGAAGCCACTAAATATTGGAAAATTGAGCCGCAGCTTCATCCGAGTCGCACCGGCGGAGACGGCTGGATTGTCGAGCTTAGCTCCATCGGGCGCCGTTGAGCTTTACGCAGGGGACTATCAGGGCAACGCTATGACCGTAATTGATGAGATTTATCAAGAGGATAGGGCGCCACAACCGGCTGGCCATCCACGCATCTTGTCGCTTGCCAACCAAAAAGGGGGCGTCGGCAAGACAACCACAGCGATCAATCTCGGGACGGCACTCGCAGCCATCGGCGAGCGGGTTCTGGTCGTTGATCTCGATCCGCAGGGCAACGCATCGACCGGGCTCGGCATCGACCGGCGCAATCGGGGCTGCTCGACCTATGACGTTCTGATCGGCGAGGCGCCGCTGCGCGAGGCGGTCGTGGCGACCGCGGTGCCACGGCTTCACATCGCGCCCTCGACCATGGATCTCTCCGGCCTCGAGCTTGAACTCGGCACGACGCCGGGCCGCGCGTTCCGCCTGCGCGACGCGATCGCCGGGCTCAACAACAACACCTCGCCGGATGCCGATTACACTTATGTGCTGATCGACTGTCCGCCGTCGCTCAACCTGCTGACCGTGAACGCGATGGCGGCGTCGGACGCGATCCTGGTGCCGCTGCAGTGCGAGTTCTTCGCGCTCGAAGGTCTGTCGCAGCTCTTGCAGACGGTCGAGCAGGTGCGCTCGACGCTCAACCCGAACCTGTCGATCCACGGCATCGTGCTGACGATGTTCGACTCCCGCAACAATCTGTCGAACCAGGTCGTCGCCGACGTCCGGCAGTTCATGGGCAGCAAGGTCTACAACACCATGATCCCGCGCAACGTGCGCATCTCCGAGGCGCCGTCCTACGGCAAGCCGGTGCTGGTCTACGACCTCAAATGCGTCGGCAGCGAAGCCTATCTGAAGCTCGCCACCGAAGTGATCCAGCGCGAACGCGAGTTGCGCACGAATTAAGGACCATTCGTAGGATGGGTAGCGCGCCGCGAAACCCATCATCTTTCCATGCGAGGAGCGCGATGGGTTTCGCGGCGCTCTACCCATCCTACGATCCGACCGATCTGAAATTCGAATTCCGGAGTTTGCTACGTGAATCCAAGGGAGCTGGCGACAATGGCCGACGAAGCGCGTTCGCGACTGGGCCGTGGGCTTGCAAGTCTGATCGGGGACGTCGGCGGCGAGGCCGCGCATGTCGAGCGGCCGCGCACGCAGCGCAAGGTGCCGATCGAATTCCTCAAGGCCAATCCACGCAATCCGCGCCGCAGCTTCGCCGATGCCGAGCTTCGTGAGCTCGCCGATTCGATCAAGCAGCGCGGCGTGATCCAGCCGATCGTGGTGCGGCCGGTCAAGGGCGCGCAGGACCGCTACGAAATCATCGCCGGCGAGCGGCGCTGGCGCGCCTCCCAGCTCGCCGGCCTGCACGAGGTGCCGATCGTCCCGATCGAGGTCAACGATAGTGACGCGCTCGAGATGATGATCATCGAGAACGTGCAGCGCGAAGACCTCAACCCGATGGAAGAGGCGCAGGGCTATCATGCGCTCGCCAACGAGTTCAAGCGCAGTCAGGAAGATATCGCGCGGGATGTCGGCAAGAGCCGCAGCCATGTCGCCAACATGATGCGGCTGACGAAGCTGCCCGCCGAGGTGCAGGCCTTCATCGCCAGCGGCGAATTGTCCGCAGGCCATGCGCGCGCGCTGATCGGCGTGCCCGATCCGCTCGCAGGCGCCAAGCGCATCGTCGCCGAAGGTCTCAACGTGCGCCAGGCCGAAGCGCTGGCGCATGACGAGGGCGTGCCGGTGCGCAAGCCGCAGAAGGCGCGCGGCGGCGCCGCCGGCAAGGAGAAGGACCCGGACACGCTCGCGCTAGAGAAGCGCGTCTCCGATGCGCTGGGCCTGACCGTCAGTGTCAACCACCGCGATCCGGGCGGCTCCGTCCAGATCAGCTACCGCAGTCTCGAGCAGCTCGACGAGGTGATGCGGCGGCTCGAGGGCGGTTAGTCTCGTCATTGCGAGGAGCGATAGCGACGAAGCAATCCATCTCTCCGCATGGGGAAATATGGATTGCTTCGCTTCGCTCGCAATGACGCCTTGGGGTGCATCGCGTCTCATCCCCGCCGTCGCGCATTCGCGGCGATCGAGAGCAAGGTGCGTTGCGCGATCACTGCGGCGAGCGAATTCTGCTTGCGCATATCGAGCGCCGCGGTGCCGAGCTGCTCGATGATGCCGACCAGCCGCTGCGGGCTGAAATTGCGGAGTGCGATTTCGACCGCACCTTTCCGCGAGAAATGCAATCGCGGGTATCCGCCCTCCAGCACCGACGCGGCCGGCGCACCATCGGCGATTGCCAGCGCCGATTTGTGCAGCCAGGCCGCCTGGCGCTGCGCGGCAGCGATGATGACGCCGGGATAGGTACCGGCGACCATCGCTTTCGCAAACTCCGTCTCGACCGCGGCGGCATTGCCGGCGAAGGCACTGTCCACGATCGGGTCGAGCTTCAGCTCGGACGCGTCGGACACCACGGTCATCACGTCCTCAAGCGTGACCTCGCCTTTGCCGTGGGCGTAGAGCGTGAGCTTGCGCACTTCGTTGCGCGAAGCCTGGCGGTCGCCGCCGAGCAATGACATCAGCACGGCACGGGCATCTTGCGCGATGCGCAGGCCGGATGCCTTGAGTTCGTCGTCGATCAGCTTGGCGAGATCGCGCTCAGTGTCGGGATAGCAGCCGATCGCCACTGCATTCTTGGCGCGCTCGCATATCTTGCGCAGCGGCGAATCCGGCCTGATGTCGCCGGCCTCGATCACGATGCGGCAGTCCTTCACCGGCGAATCCGTCAGCGTCTCGACGCCGCTGGCAAAATTGCGCGAGCCGGCGCGAACGCGGATCGCGCGCCGTCCGCCGAACAGCGGCACCGTCATCGCTTCATCCACCAAACGCGAAGGCTCGGCGGCGAGGTCGTCGCCGTCGAGGCGGACCAGAGAGAACGGATCGTTGGGGTCGTCGACCGCGGATGCCATCAGCGCATCGGCGCGCTCGCGCACGAGGCCGGCATCGGGGCCGTAGAGCAGGATGATCGGACGGCCGGGATCGGGCCGGGCGAGGAAGGCGTCGATCTCTTTTCCGCGGAGCGCGACCATTTTATTTGAGTGTCATTCCGGGGCGTGCAGAGCACGAACCCGGAATCTCCATCCATCATCTCTGGATTCCGGGTTCATGCTTCGCATGCCCCGGAATGACGGTGTTTCAGGTCCCGGCGGTGAAGAAGGACGCCAGCCGGGTATTGATGTTGTCCGCGATCTCCTGCGCGGCGCGATCTTCGGCGTCGCGCAACGCGCGCGTGCGGGTGAAGCGCTGGTAGGAGCCCGGCATGTCGTAGGACACCCGCGAGAAGGTGGAGCCCGTCATCACCGACTTGTTGGAGGCGATCTCGACCAGGTTGTATTGCGCGTCGATGCCAAAATTCTCGCCGGTCGGCAGCGCCGTGTTCGGATCGATCATCAGCGAGGAGCGGCTGGTCGTGAAGCGGATCACCAACCGATGGGTCGGCGGCATGCCGGTGGCGTTGCCATAGAGTTTGAACGCCAGCGCATTGCGGACTTCCACGCCGATGCGGGCCTCGCGGGACGCGTTCGGCTTGTCGTTGATTGGCGGGAGCTCGACGCCCATCAGTTTCTCGCGCAACGCCGGCGTGCCGTCGGTATGCTCGGCATACATCGGCTGGAAACAACCTGCCGTCACCGCAGCCAAAGCGGCCACCGCGACGAGCCGGAGAGCGATCCGGATCCTAGCCGACGACATTCACGATCCTCATGGGCACCACGATCACCTTGCGGACGGGCTTGCCGTCCAAGGCGGCTTTTACCGCATCAAGCGCCAGAACGGCAGCCTCGATCTCAGCATTTTCCGCCGCCCGTGGCACGGTAACATCACCCCGCTTCTTGCCGTTGACCTGGACCACCAGGGTCACGCTGTCTTCAACCAGCAAATCGCGTTCGATTTGCGGCCAGGAAGCCTCCGAAATCAGCCCCTCCTGGCCCAGAACCTGCCAGCATTCCTCGGCGAGGTGCGGCATCATGGGCGCGAACAGTTGAACAAGGATGACCGCGGCCTCCCGGACCGCCCAGGCGACGTCGGGGGCAGGCTTGCCGCCCTTGGCCAGGGTCTCGGCGAGCGCATTGGCGAATTCCCGGATATGGGCGAGGCAGACATTGAAATGCAGCCGCTCGATCCCGGAGGACACCTTGTCCAGCGCGCCATGGGCCGCCTTGCGCAAGGCGAGCGCCTCGGGGGTGAATGACGCCGGCCGGGCCGCCGGCACACCCTTCGCGATCTCGGCGGATTCATTCACCAGCCGCCACAGCCGCTGCACGAAGCGCGCCGCGCCCTGCACCCGTTCGTCGCTCCAGATCACATCGCGATCCGGCGGGGAGTCCGACAGCATGAACCAGCGCGCGACGTCGGCGCCATAGGTCGCAATAATGTCGTCGGGGTCGACCGTGTTCTTCTTCGACTTCGACATCTTCTCGATCGGGCCGATCGTGATCGCCTCACCGGTGTCGATCGTCGTCGCGTGCCGCTCGCTGCCGACGACCTCGATCTTCACGTCCGCCGGCATCACGTAGGTACCGTCGGCCTTCTGGTAGGTCTCGTGCACCACCATCCCTTGCGTGAACATGCCGGCGAACGGCTCATCCATCGCGATGTGGCCCGTCGCCTTCATCGCGCGGGTGAAAAAGCGGCTGTAGAGCAGATGCAGGATCGCGTGCTCGACGCCGCCGATATACTGATCGACCGGCATCATCCGGTTGGCGACTTCAGGGGTGGTCGGCGATGTCTCGTTCCAGGGATCGGTGAAGCGCGCGAAGTACCAGGACGAATCCACGAAGGTGTCCATGGTGTCGGTCTCGCGCTGTGCCGGCCCGCCGCATTGCGGGCAGGTGACGTGCTTCCAGCTCGGGTGGTGGTCGAGCGCATTGCCCGGCTTGTCGAAGGTCGCGTCCTCCGGCAGCGTTACCGGCAGCGCGCTGTCGGGCACGAGCACGACGTCGCATTTCGGGCAATGGATGATCGGGATCGGGCAGCCCCAATAGCGCTGGCGCGAAATGCCCCAGTCGCGCAGGCGGAAGTTCACCTGGCGCTCGCCGACGGGCGCGTTGCCGCGAATCTCGCTCTCCAGCCGCTTCGCGACTTCTTCCTTCGCCTGCTCGATGGTCATGCCGTCCAGGAAGCGCGAATTGATCATGCGGCCGTCACCGTCATAGGCGGTGTCGGTGATCACGAACGTCTTCGGATCCTGCCCCTCCGGACAGACAACAGGCGTATTGCCGAGGTCGTATTTGTTGACGAAGTCGAGGTCGCGCTGGTCGTGCGCCGGGCAGCCGAAGATGGCGCCGGTGCCGTATTCCATCAGCACGAAGTTCGCGACATAGACCGGCAATTTCCAGTTCGGATCGAACGGATGGATCGCCTTGATGCCGGTGTCAAAACCCTGCTTCTCGGCGGTGTCGATGACTTCCTGCGCGGTGCCGATCCGTTTGACCTCCGTGATGAACTCGGCAAGCTTCGGATTCTTCGCGGCCGCCGCCTGCGCCAGCGGATGGTCCGCCGAGATCGCCATGAACTTGGCGCCGAACAACGTGTCGGGCCGCGTCGTGAAAATCTTCAATTCGCGCTCGCCGTCCGGCGTGGTTGTGGGATCCAGCGCGAAGCGGATCAAGAGTCCCTCGGAGCGGCCGATCCAATTGCGCTGCATCAGCCGCACCTTGTCGGGCCAGCGATCCAGCCCGTCGAGCGCGTCCAACAGCTCCTGCGAGTACTTCGTGATCTTGAAGACCCACTGGTTCATCTCGCGCTGCTCGACGACAGCGCCCGAGCGCCAGCCGCGGCCGTCGATCACCTGCTCGTTCGCGAGCACGGTCATGTCGACCGGGTCCCAGTTGACCTTGCGCTTCTCGCGCTCGACCAGGCCGGCGCGCAGGAAGTCCAGGAACATCTTCTGCTGATGCCTGTAGTAGCTGGGGTCACAGGTCGCGAACTCGCGTGACCAGTCCAGCGACAGCCCGATCGAGCGAAGCTGCTTCTTCATCGCCGCGATGTTGTCGTAGGTCCACGCCTTCGGCGCCACCTTGCGCTCGATCGCGGCGTTCTCCGCCGGCAGGCCGAACGCGTCCCAGCCCATCGGGTGCAGCACGTTGAGCCCCTTGGCGCGCATGTAGCGGGCCAGCACGTCGCCGAGCGTGTAGTTCCGGACATGGCCGATATGAATGCGCCCGGAAGGGTACGGGAACATCTCGAGCACATAGTATTTCGGCCGCGGATCGTCGTTTTTCGACGCAAAGATCGCCTTCTCGTCCCACTGGCGCTGCCAGCGCGGCTCGGTTTCACGGGCGTTGTAACGTTCGGAGGTCATGGAGCAGGGCTCTTGAGGGGCTTTTCGGCCGTTTAGAAGACGGCGGACTAGGCCATAGAATTGGCTGCGGGGTCAACGGGTTGGGGTTTTTGGCCGATCCCCGCTAGGTAGGATGGGTAGAGGGAAAGCGAAACCCATCGCGATGGAGCAAGCGCCGCAAATGATGGGTTTCGCTCCGCTCTACCCATCCTACGATTCCGATTCAATTTTCGAACAGCGGAGCGGATGTGAGTTCGCGTTCTCGCGGCGCGTTGCGTCCGAGCTTTGCGTCTCGTTTCACCCTCCTCGATAAGCAGAGGGCGCAGGGAAAGCCGGGTGCTGGTTGCACCCGTGGGTCCCGTGCAACAAAAAGCACGGGGGTAGGACCACAGGTTCAACCGAAGCATTCCGGCTTTCCCTGCGCGATGGTGTTACGGTTTCCTTCGTGCTCTCCTCGGTGACCGGGCTTTCTTGCCACCGTCACCTCTCGCGCGAAGTTGTTCGCGCAAGAGATTTAGCGCCAGCGTCGGGGCGCCAGGACCACACGACTTCGCCGTCCGCTGATGTCGCGTTCGTCTGTCGCAACACCTGCGTCCACCGCATCTCACCGCAACGTTCGTGACGATCGCGACCCGCCCCTCATCTGGGTGAGACGCGCGGAGTCATAGTGCTGATTTGCCCGACGGCGGAAGCGGAATGTTTTTTGTGCGAGGGCTGGACGGGACAAATCAGGTTGGAATTGCTTGCGAATTTTTCTCCGCCGTCATTCCGGGGCGTTCGAAGGACGAGCCCGGAATCCATCCAGCCAGGAAGGATGCGGCGAAATGGATTCCGGGCTCGCGCCAAGAGGCGCGCCCCGGAATGACAGAGGATGTGGTGATGTCGTCGCGCCCGAATGACAGCAGCGAAGTTAGCTCGCCATCGCCATCGCTGCCGCGCCTTCCGAGCCTCGCACCAGGCCGTGCTCGACGACGGTGTTGCGGCCGAGATGTTTGGCGGCGTAGAGGGCGGCATCGGCGGCTTCGATCAGGTCACCGGGGAGGAGCGCCGGGCCTGGCTTGGTGCAGGCGACGCCGACGCTGGCGGTGACGATCTGGTAGCTGGAGGTTGCGTGCGGTAGGTGGAGATCCTGCACCGTGGCGCGCACGATCTCGCCGATCTCTTTTGCGCGTGCGGCACCGGTGTTCGGCAACAGCAGGCAGAATTCCTCGCCGCCATAGCGGCAGGCGAAGCCCAACGTATTGGCGGCGATGCCGGAGAGCGTCTCGCCGAGCCTGGTCAGGCAGGCATCGCCTTCGGGATGGCCGTAGGTGTCGTTGTAGAGCTTGAAATGATCGACGTCGATCATCAGGAGCGACAGCTCGCAATCATATTGCTGCGCCTTCATCCACTCGAAATCGAGCCGGCTCTGGAAGCCCCGGCGATTGGCGAGCCCCGAGAGCATGTCGATCGAGGCCATCACCGTCAGGCGGTCGTTGGTCGCGACGAGGTCGCGTTCGCGCTGGCTGAGCTGCGCGGCCATCGCGTTGAAGGCGCGGGCCAGCGGTACGAACTCCGCCGGTAGCTTGTTCTTGGCGACGCGGGCCGACCAGTCGCCCTCGCCGAAGCGCCTGGCCGTGCGGGTCATCACGTCGATCGGCTGGATGATCAATTTCTCTGCGCCGACCAGCGCGCCGAACAGCACAACCAGGCAGACGAAGCCGAGCTGCAGATAGGCGGTGCGGATATCGCGATCGATCGCCGCCGTCACCTTGGCTTCGTCGATGCTGACGATCAGCCGCGAGCGTGTGCCGGGAATGCGGGCAAAGCTGATCGTGCGGTTCGTGCCATCCGCCGCGGTAAAGGACATCGAGCCGGAGGACTCACCATAACTAAGCGCCTTGTCCGCGACCGCGGACATCAGCGGCACGGTGTCCAGCAAGCGGCCGATCATGCTTGCCTGATCCAGCGGTGCCGCGAGAACCGTGCCAGTGCTGTCGACCAAGACGGAGGAAACACCGGCACGTCCGCCGTAATTGCTCATGATCTTGGACATCCAGTCCAGATTGATCGCGGCCAGAACCACCGAGTCGGTTTCACTGTTGACGGCCGCCACCGGGTAAGCGGCCATCACGACCGGTGTATTGGTGGGGCGGCTCACGATCAAATCGCTCAAGACAAATTCCCGGCGCCCCCTCGCTTCGGTCACATAGGGCCGGTCACTGAGATCGATGCCGACATAGGCGTTGTCGGTCGAGCACTGGATCCGGTTGTCGCTACCGAGAAACATCAGGCTGCGGATCCATGGCATGTTGGCGGGCACGCTGGCGCGCAGGATCTCGCAGCTCTTGCCGATGCCGCCGGCGGATGCGCGGATATAGGCCGCGGATTTGAGCACGGTCTCGACCGAGGAGATGACCTCGCGCTGGGCGTCGGCGCTGTGTGCGGCGAGCGCGGCGAATTCCTCGGCGGCGTGTGCGATCTGCTTGGCCCGCGAACCCTCCAGGGTGCGGACGCGGTCCAGCATCATGGGCGCCACCAGCAACAGCGCAAGCAGCGCCAGCCGCCCGCGGATACCCAGAAGAGTCTTGAGTTTGGCGCGGTGGCGGTTGAAATTAATTTTAGACATTAATGTCCCCTAGCCCCACTGGTGAAAGTAGAACGAAGGGTTCAAGAAGGCTTTCCCGGATTTGATAAAATTCGAGGGAACTCCCGCCAGCCGCGTTGGTAGATGACATGACACCGGAAAACACAGCGGCGCTAACCGCGCATTCACCAAACGGTCTCGCAGAAGTCGAGGAGGAAATCGCGCGCGCCTGCAAGGATGCGCGTCGCGATCGTGGCTCGGTGACGTTGATCGCGGTGTCGAAAACATTCAATGCGGATGCGATTTCGCCCGTCATCGCGGCCGGACAGCGCGTTTTCGGCGAGAATCGCGTGCAGGAAGCCAAGACGAAGTGGCCTGCCTTGATGCAGGCCCATCCCGACATCGTGCTGCATCTGATCGGACCGTTGCAATCCAACAAGGCGAAGGAGGCGGTGGCGCTGTTCGATGCCATCCATTCGGTGGACCGCCCCAGCATTTGCGAAGCGTTAGCCAAGGAAATCAAAAACCAGAACCGGCAGCCGCAATTGTTCATCCAGATCAATACCGGCGAGGAGCCGCAGAAGGCCGGCATTTCCCCGTCCGAGGCCGATGCCTTCATCGCGCGCTGCCGCGAGCATTACGGGCTTTCGATCTCGGGCCTGATGTGCATCCCGCCGGTCAACGACCCCCCTGCCCCGCACTTCGCGCTGACGGCCAAGATCGCCGCGCGCAACGGCCTGACGAATCTCTCGATGGGCATGAGCGCCGATTTCCCCACAGCGATCCAGATCGGCGCGACCCATGTGCGCGTGGGATCCGCGATTTTTGGGACGCGGTAGCTGCGCGGTTGCGTTGCGTTCGCGCGCAATAATGCGAAGAGGGCCGTGAGCTCCAATCTATCTCCTCACCCTGAGAAGGCCGCGAAGCGGCCGTCTCGAAGTGCGAGGCCGCCGGCGGGGCCTCATGGTTCTCCGAGCGATGCGTAGCATCGTCCGGGAGACGCGCTGCGCGCTCCTCACCATGAGGGTCTAAGAGCGGGCCGCGGGTCACAGATCTACCTGCCCTCTAACCAATCACTATCCGCGTCTGCGGGCTCATTCGCCGTAATAGCCGCAGCATCGAGGATTTGGTCATCGAGACGCAGCCGGCGGTCGGCGCGAAATTTGGACGGGCCAGATGCAGGAACACCGCGCTGCCGCGGCCGGCGATGCGCGGGGTGGTGTTGTGGTCGATCTCGATGATGAAGTCGTAGAGACGATCCTCGCGCGTCAGCCGGTCGCCGTTCTGCTCGCGGGTCAGCCGCACCGGCCGGTTGTAATGGCGGTCCCGCGGGTCCTCACACCAGGCGTCCTCGGGCCGAATGGGACGGGTGGGCAGGAAGCTCGCCGGTCGCGGGGAGCGGTCCGCCCGCCACCATAATTGTCGGGGGCGGAAGACACCCCTAGGGGTGCCGCCGTCGCCCTCGCGCTTATTGGCGAGGATGCCGCCCCGGCCAAGTGCAACCGGTACCGACCAACCGTCGGCGGTCAGCCACCCCCGGCACGGGTTACCGGCGGCGGGTTGGACGCGGACCAGGGACAACGGCCGATCACGCGCGGTTGTCTCATAAGTGATTGAAAAACTGGAACTTCTCATGTGAATCAAAAAGCCCGCGCCTTGCCTGCCCGGCCCCGATTGTTCTATCTGGCGGGATTACAGCACATTCATCCAATCGGCTGCTGATTTGGGATAGACTGTGATCGGCTTGTGAATCGGTAATGAACGACTACCTACACAGCGAGTCTCGCCATCAAGTCTCGGCCAAAGCGCTGTCCGCTTGTGTCCGCTGCTGCCTGCCTCCAAGAGGATCGTTCCTATGGCCAATGCCCGCAAGATTTTGATCGTGGATGACGACACCGACCTGCGTGACACGCTGGTCGAGCAACTTTCCCTTCACGAGGAATTCGAAGCCTCCGCAGTCGATACCGGCGCCAAGGGCGCCAGCGCCGCCAAGACCAACTCTCCCGATCTCGTCCTGATGGATGTGGGCCTTCCCGATACCGATGGCCGCGAGGTGGTGCGGTCCTTGCGCAAAGGCGGCTTCAAGGCGCCGATCATCATGCTGACCGGCCATGACACCGATTCGGACACCATCCTCGGCCTCGAATCCGGCGCCAATGATTATGTGGCAAAGCCCTTCCGCTTCGCGGTGCTGCTGGCCCGGATCCGTGCGCAGCTCCGCCAGCACGAGGCGAGCGAAGACGCGGTGTTCTCCGTCGGTCCCTACAGCTTTCGGCCCGGCTCGAAGATGCTGACCGCCGCCAATGCGCGGAAAGTGCGGCTGACCGAGAAGGAGACCGCGATCCTGCGCTTCCTCTACCGCGCCGGCCAGATGCCGGTGTCGCGCGAGACGCTGCTGCAGGAGGTCTGGGGCTACAATTCGGGCGTCACCACCCATACGCTGGAAACGCATATTTACCGGCTCCGGCAGAAGATCGAGAAAGATGCCGCCAATCCCGAGATCCTGGTGACGGAAGCCGGTGGCTACAAACTGGTGCCGTGATACGATTCGCGACCGAATCGTATCCCCGGTCACCGGCCTGAATGTCGATCGAAGATGACGTAGCGCTGCTCGAACGCGTCTCCACCTTGCGCCTGCTGGGGGATACTGCTTTGCGCATGCTTGCGATCGGCTCCGAACAGCGAAATTTCGAACCCGGCGACGTTATTTTCCATGCCGGCGACCAGGCGGATGCGGGTTATGTCGTGCAGCGCGGCGCTTTCCGCGTGGAAGATGGCGGTGCCGAGATCATCGCAGGCCCCGGCGCGCTGATCGGCGAGCTCGCGCTGATCGTGCCGATGAAGCGGCCGTCGACCGCGACCGCGCTGGAGCGCGCCACCTGTGTTCGAATTTCGCGCAGCCTGTTTCAACGCGTGCTGGAAAGCGATCCCGCCGCGGCGCGAAGGCTGCGCAACGAATTCGCCACCCGCACCAGCCAGCTTGCCAGCGATATCGTGGTGGCGGGCGGGAAGTTGAGTTCGTAGCTCCCTGTCGTCCTCGCGAAAGCGAGGACCCATAACCACAGGCAGCCGTTGTGGCGGAAGCAAGTGGTTGCGGCGGAGCACACCACAAAAGCCTGTGGTTATGGGTCCCGGGTCAAGCCCGGGACGACGGTCAGCTACACCTCCAACGTCACCGTCACCGGCACGTGGTCCGACGGACGCTCCCAGCCGCGCGCGTCGCGGGTGATCCTGAAATCCGTGACGCTGTCCTTCAGCGCGCGCGAGACCCAGATGTGGTCGAGCCGGCGGCCGCGGTCGCCGACGGTCCAGTCGGCGGCGCGATAGCTCCACCAGGTGTAGACTTTCTCCGACAGTGGAATGCGCTCGCGTGCGACGTCGAACCATTCGCCATGCACCTGCGCTGCGAGCAGCTTCTCGGTTTCGATCGGGGTGTGCGAGACGACCTTCAGGAGCTGCTTGTGCGACCACACGTCGTTTTCGTGCGGGGCCACGTTGAGATCGCCGACCAGGACGTGACGGTCGTCGCCGCGCGGGTGCAGGGGCTCGCAGGCTTTCATCTCGTCGAGGAATTGCAGCTTGTGCTCGAATTTCGGATTGAGCGCGGGATCGGGGATGTCGCCGCCGGCCGGCACATAGAAATTATGCAGCACCAGCGGCTTTGACAATTGTGCCTTGTCGCCGAACTCGACCGAGATGTGGCGGGAATCGATCTTGTCGCAGAAGGTGCGGATGTCGGTCTTCTCGAATGGCACTTTCGAGATGATGGCGACGCCATGATAGCCCTTCTGCCCGTTCAGCGCGACATGCTCATAGCCAAGCCGCTTGAACCGCTTCAACGGAAAGGCGTCGTCGATGCATTTGGTCTCTTGCAGGCAGAGCACGTCCGGCCGCGCCTGCTTGATGAACTTGGCGACGAGGTCGATGCGCAGACGCACCGAATTGATGTTCCAGGTTGTGAGGGAGAGACGCATGGGAACTGCGTCTTAGCATGGATTGCGGCGGTGGATAGGATTGTCCACAGGGGACGCGTAGGGTGGGCAAAGCGAAGCGTGCCCACCATTTACGTCGGAGTGTTGATGGTGGGCACGCTGCGCTTTGCCCACCCTACAATTCCTGCGAACTCGCTAGCCCGGCGGGGTCGCGTAGTTGGTAAAATCGATCTTGAACAGGCCCGGATCGATCTTCCTGGTGGAATCGAGATTGTAGACGGCGACGGTGGTGTCGTAGCCCTGCGGATCGGTGATGGTCCATTGCTTGAGCTGGCCGTCCTTGGCGCCGACCATCAGCATCAACCGGCTGGTGCCGATCAGCGCCTGCTTCTCCTCAATGATGATCGAGACGAAGACATCGTCGGCGGTGACGCTGACGACGTTGGTGTCCTTCATCAGGTCGATGCGGTCGGATAACAGATAGCGCAGCGGCGTCTGCGACAGCGGATAGATATCCTGCGTGGCGAGCTTGCGGTCGCGCACCGCGACCGAGGAGCCGTCGGCGACGATGTCGATCGGGCTTGGCGGCTCATATTCGAAGCGCACCTTGCCGGGCTTCTGGATATAGAAATCGCCCTTGGTCTTGGAGCCGTCGGGGCCGACCTGCACGAAACTGCCGGCGAGCGATTGCAGCGAGGAGAGATAGCTGCTGATCCTCGCGGCCTGCGCCTTCTGGTTGGCATCGAACGTCGTGAAGATGCTGGCGGGAACATTGCGGCGCGGATCGGGGATGACAGGGGTCGGCGGCGTCTGTGTCGAGCCTGTCGTCGCGGGGCCTCTCTGCTCCTGCGCGCTCAGCTGCGTGCCATCGCGGCCCTTCGGCGCGGGCTTCGGCACCGGCACGTTCTGCGCCGATGAGGGCGCGGCGCCGGCGATCGACGTGGCGATCAGGATCGCCAATCCGGAATGGATGGCGCGATGGACGTGCTGTTTGGCCATTCGGTATTTCGGATTCTGATGCAACGCGTGTTCCGACTTTAGGGGCATGATCTTTTCGGAAAACCGGTGCCCACTTTTCCGGATCATGCCTGAGTTTACCGTGGGTAATGCCGCGGGGATATCGCTTTTCCGTGAAATTCTCGGGGCAGGATCACATGCTGCCTTCTTCTTCGATCAGGACCTCGCGCTTGCCGGCATGATTGGCCTGGCCGACAACGCCCTCGAGTTCCATCCGCTCCATCAATGAGGCGGCGCGGTTGTAGCCGATCTGCAGCCGCCGTTGAATATAGGATGTCGAGGCCTTGCGGTCGCGTTTCACGATCGCCACCGCCTGCGCATAGAGGTCGCCGCCGCCGCCGTCCCCGCCCATGCCGGTGGAGTCGAATACCGCGCCGTCCTCGTCGGTCGGCTCTTCGGCGGTAACGGCTTCCAGATACTCCGGCGCGCCCTGCGTCTTCAGGTGGCGCACCACCTTCTCGACTTCGTCGTCGGAGGCAAACGGGCCGTGCACGCGGCTGATGCGGCCGCCGCCGGCCATGTAGAGCATATCGCCCTGCCCCAGCAGTTGCTCGGCGCCCATCTCGCCCAGGATCGTGCGGCTGTCGATCTTCGAGGTGACCTGGAAGGCGATGCGGGTCGGGAAGTTGGCCTTGATGGTGCCGGTAATGACGTCGACCGAAGGACGCTGCGTGGCAAGGATCACATGCAGGCCGGCGGCGCGCGCCATCTGCGCAAGGCGCTGCACCGCGCCTTCGATGTCCTTGCCGGCGACCATCATCAGGTCGGCCATCTCGTCGACGATGATGACGATGTAGGGCAACGGATCGAGGTCGAGCTTCTCCTCCTCGTAGATCGCCTTGCCGGTCTCCTTGTCGAAACCGGTGTGCACGGTGCGCGTCAGCTCTTCGCCCTTGCCCTTTGCCTCGACCAGGCGCGCATTGTAGCCGTCGATGTTGCGCACACCGAGCTTGGCCATCTTCTTGTAGCGCTCTTCCATCTCGCGCACGGCCCATTTCAGCGCGACCACCGCTTTCTTGGGATCGGTGACGACCGGCGTCAAAAGATGCGGGATGCCGTCATAGACGGAGAGTTCAAGCATCTTGGGATCGACCATGATCAGGCGGCACTGGTCGGGGCGCAGCCGATACACCAGGCTCAGGATCATGGTGTTGATCGCGACCGATTTGCCGGAGCCGGTGGTGCCGGCGATCAGCATATGCGGCGTGCGCGCGAGATCGATGATGACGGGTTCGCCGCCGATGCTCTTGCCGAGGCAGAGCGGCAGCTTTGCCACCGAGTCGATAGCTTCCTTCGCGACCAGGAGTTCGCGCAGGTAAACCTTTTCGCGATGCAGGTTCGGCAATTCGATGCCGATGGCGTTGCGGCCGGCGACGACGGCGACGCGAGCCGACAGCGCGCTCATCGAGCGGGCGATGTCGTCGGCGAGGCCGATCACACGCGACGACTTGATGCCGGGCGCGGGCTCGAGTTCGTACAGCGTCACGACCGGACCCGGATTGGCTTTGACGATCTCGCCGCGCACGCCGAAATCCTGCAGCACGCCTTCGAGCGCGCGCGAATTGGCTTCGAGCTCGGCCTTGCTCTGCGGCTGGCGGTCGGCGGCTTTCGGCGCTGACAGCACCGAGACCGAGGGCAGCTCGAACTTGTCGGACGATTTCTTCTTCGCGCGCGGCTCGGCCTTCTTGCGCGGGGCGCGGGCGACGGGCGCTTCCTCGGCTTCTTCCTCCTCGTCTTGTTCCTCTTCCTCTTCGATCTCCTCGTCGAATTCCTCGCTCGCCTCCGGCACCACGGACGGCGCGGCGCGGCCGCCGAGACTGGGCTCCTGCCGCTCGAACGCGGCTGCGCTGCGTTGTGGCGCGCTCGAGACCAGCGACCGATAGGCGGTGCCGAAGAGCCAGCCGAGCCGCGCCTTCGCGCTCATGACAGCGTGGAACAGCCAGCCGAGCGAGATCGAACTGCGGTCTTCCCCATCGTCTTCTTCGACGAACGGCTCGTCACGATCCTCGATCGCCGTCAACTCTTCTTCGCTCTCCCTTGCGCCCCAGCCGCTCGCGAACAGGAAGCTCGCGGTCATCGCGACGAACAGGATGGTGCCGAGCACCAGGCGATAGATCATGCCGGCCGGGCCGAACACCACCGCCGGTGCGCGCACCAGCGCATCGCCAACCACGCCGCCGAGCCCGGTCGGCAATGGCCAGGCGCCATTATGCGGGAAGCAGCTCGCAAAGCCCGCGGCGATCACGGTGGTGAGGATCCAGCATGCCAGCCGCAGCGCCTCGCGGTCGAAGGCGCGATGCGTCAGCATGCGCCAGCCCCACACCGCGATGGGGAGGATGAGCATGATGGCGCCGAGGCCCAGGATCTGCATCAACAGATCGGCGCCGATCGCGCCGGGATAGCCGAGGATGTTGCGGATCGGGCGCGAGGTGGCGTGGCTGAGACTCGGGTCCTGCACCGACCACGTCATCAGCGCCGCGGCGGCGACGCCGGCAAGCGTGATCAGGCACAGCCCGCCGAATTCTCGCACCCGCCGCTCCAAGGCTTCGCGGATCGGGACCGGCAGATGGCCGACCAGGGGAATGACACGTTCGATCGCTGGCATACGCTTCCAAAGCCTTGCGATTAACTTAAGGTTTCGACCAGGCGGTGCAGCGCCTCGGCCGTTGATTCACTGTCGGAGACCAGCGCGAGCCGGATATAGCCCGCGCCCGGATTGGAGCCGTCGGCCTGCGGCCGCGCCAAATAGCTGCCCGGGATCACGCGCACGCCGGCATCGCGATAGAGTTTCACCGTCGCCGCCTCATCGCCGCCGCGCTCGGAGACGTCGAGCCAGACGCAGAAGCCGCCGGCCGGACGCTGATAGCCATAGCGGCTGCCGAGGATCTGGTCGGCGAGATCGAACTTGATCCGGTAGAGCCTGCGGTTCTCCTCGACATGCGCCTCGTCGCTATAGGCGGCGACCGCGACATGCTGCAGCGGCACCGGCACTTGCGGCGCCGCCACGTTGCGTAGCTCGTGGAAGGCGGCGAGGAACTTCTTGTCGCCGGCGGCAAAGCCGACGCGCATGCCCGGCAGGTTCGAACGCTTCGAGAGCGACTGGAACACGACCACATTGGTGAAGTCGGGGCCGGCATGTTCCAGCGCGCTGCCGGGAGCTTCCCGGGTGTAGATCTCCGAATAGCATTCGTCGCTCAAAATGATGAACTCGAAACGAGCGGCGAGCGCCTTCAGCCGCGCGAAATAATCGCTCGAGGCGACCGAGCCTTGCGGGTTTGCGGGCGAAGCGATGTAGAACGCCACCGTGCGCGCCAGCAGCGCGTCATCCAGCGCGTCGAGATCGGGCAGGAATCCGTTGGCCGGCGTGGTCGGCAGATAGACCTGCTCGCAGCCGGACGCGCGCGCGCCGGCGCCATAGGCCGGATAGAACGGGTTCGGCATCAGGATTGCCGGCGTCCCCGCGCGCGCGCCGACATAGCGGGCGGCGGTGATGGCGGCGAAGAACAGGCCCTCGCGGCTGCCGTTCAGCACCAGCACTTCGCTCTCGGGATCGACCGGCCGCGGCAGGTGGAACCGGGTCGACAGCCAGTTCGCCGCCGCGCGGCGGAACGGCTCGATACCCTTGGCGAGCGGATAGCGCCCGAACTCGGCGGTATGCTTGGCCAGCACCGGCCCGACAAAGGCGGGAACCGGGTGCTGCGGCTCGCCCAACGACAGCGTAATCAATGGCTTGCCGGGTTGGTACGGTGCCAGCAGCTCGGCCGTGCGCGCAAAGGGGGAACGTTCGGCCTGACCGGCCGGCATTACACTGCCGGCGTCTTGCGCCACGCCGGAGGGAGCGGTCATTGCCATGTCTAAACGCCAGCACTTTCAATGCGGTCGAGGGGAATCCAGCTCGACCGTAAATTGATCAAGTCACCATAGATACGGCGAGGTTAAGACGCGATTAACCATCGGTGTCGCTGGACAATTTGCGTGGTATTACCATATTTTCTTCGAGTATTACCGGGCAATTGGAGATCAGCGATGACAACGACTGTCACCCGCAAGGGCCAGGTGACAATCCCAAAGCCGCTTCGCGATTACCTGGGTATTGGTCCGGGCAGCGAGGTCAATATTCGCCGTAGCGACGACGGCAGCGTTCTGATCGAGAGAGCTGATGGACCGCGGCCGGCCAGCCGATTTGCCAAGGCGCGTGGCTCCGCGGGGCGGGGCATGACGACTGACGAACTGATGGCCCTTCTGCGTGATGAGCCGGAATGACCCTCGTCGATTCGAATGTCCTTCTCGACCTCGCGACCGACGACGAGAAATGGGCCGACTGGTCGCAGGCGCAGCTCGAACGGGCGGCATCGGCTGGGCCATTGTTCATCAACAATGTCATCTACGCAGAAGTCTCGATACGCTACGACAAGGTCGAAACCGTCGACGCCACACTCTGCGACTTGAAAATCGAGCTGGCAGAGATCCCGCGCGCCGCGCTCTTTCTTGCCGGCAAGGCCTATCTCCAATATCGCGCCGCCGGTGGCAGCCGCACAGGGGTACCATCTGATTTGTTCATCGGAGCCCATGCTGCGGTGGAGCAGCTGCCACTCTTGACCCGCGACGTGCGGCGCTATCGCACCTATTTTCCAACTGTCGCGCTGATTGCGCCGGAAGGCGAACGGTAGCACCTCGAGCAGCCCTGCCGCGTCGGCAGCCGTTAGAAGGCCGGCATGCCCTCTCCTTCTTCGGGCCGCGGTCAAAAAGAAAGGGGCTCCAACTTGCGCTGGAGCCCCTCAACGGTCAGGGCATTGCCGGGTATGTGCCCGAACCGTAGTTCTGGGTGTGATCCCGGGAGAGATCACACCCCGGGAGAACTCACATGTTGTAAGCGCGCTCGGTGTGCTCGGTGATGTCGAGGCCTTCGCGCTCGGTCTCGACGTTGGCGCGCAGGCCGACGATCACGTCGACGACCTTGTAGAGGATGGCCGAGCCGATGCCGGACCACACCAGCGTGGTGCAGACGCCCCAGAGCTGGGAGGTCATCTGGGCGACGAAGTCGTAGTCGCCGATCTTGCCGGCGACATAGTCCATCACGCCGGTGCCGCCGAGCGCCGGGTTCACCAGGATGCCGGTGCCGATCGCGCCGACGATGCCGCCGACGCAGTGGACGCCGAACACGTCGAGCGAGTCGTCGTAGCCGAGCGCATTCTTCACCACGGTGCAGAAGAACAGGCAGACCACGCCGACCACGAGGCCGAGCACGATCGCGCCCATCGGGCCGGCGAAGCCGGCGGCCGGGGTGACCGCCACGAGGCCTGCGACCGCGCCCGAGATGGCGCCGAGCACCGACGGATGGCCCTTGATGATCCATTCCGCGAACATCCAGGACAACGCCGCCGCCGCGGTCGCGACGAAGGAGTTGGTCATCGCGAGCGCGGCGCCACCAGAAGCCTCGAGGTTCGAACCGGCGTTGAAGCCGAACCAGCCGACCCAGAGCAGCGAGGCGCCGATCATGGACATCGTGAGCGAGTGCGGAGCCATCAGCTCCTTGCCGTAGCCCGTGCGCTTGCCGATCAGGATCGCGCCGACCAGGCCGGCGATGCCGGCGTTGATATGCACGACGGTGCCGCCCGCGAAGTCGATCGCGCCCTTCTTGAAGATCCAGCCGGCGTCAGCATTGATCTCGTCGAGCTTGGTCTGCGCCGCGGTCTTGGCCGCGCCGTCAGCCGCAGCCGCCAGCGCCTTCGCCGCATCCGTGATCGCGTCCGGACCAGCCCAGTACCAGACCATGTGGGCGATCGGGAAGTAGATCAGCGTCACCCAGAGTGGGATGAACAGCGCGAGCGCGGAGAACTTCATGCGCTCGGCGAAAGCGCCGACGATCAGCGCCGGCGTGATCGCCGCGAACGTCATCTGGAAGCAGACATAGACGAGTTCGGAGATATTGGCGTCGACGCTGAAGGTGGCTGCCTTCGAGTCCGGCGTCACGCCCGCCAGGAAGGCCTTGGAAAAGCCGCCGATGAAGTCCGAGCCGCCGGTGAAGGCGAGGCTGTAGCCGTAGAGCGCCCAGAGCACGGTGACGATGCACACCGTGTAGAACACCTGCATCAGCACCGAGAGCATGTTCTTGGAGCGGACGAGGCCGCCATAGAACAGCGCGAGCCCCGGGATCGTCATCAACAGCACCAGCACCGTCGATGTCATCATCCAGGCGTTGTCGCCCTTGTTGACGGTCGGTTCGGCATAGGCGGCGGTCGCAGCGAACAAGCCGAATGCGAGTGCCGCCAATCCCGCGCCATGGGGACGTTTGAACGTCATGTTATTCTACTCCTGAATTGTAAGGTTTGAGCGCGAAATCAGAGGGCCGCGGCATCGGCCTCGCCGGTGCGGATGCGCACCGCGTGGTCGAGGTTGATGACGAAGATCTTGCCGTCGCCGATCTGTCCGGTCTTTGCCGCCGATGTGATGGCGTCGATAGTCTTGTCGACCTGGTCGGCCGCAACCGCGACCTCGATCTTGATCTTGGGCAGGAAGCTCACGGCGTATTCAGCGCCGCGATAGATCTCAGTGTGGCCCTTCTGACGCCCGTAACCCTTGACTTCCGTCACCGTGAGACCGTGAACGCCAATGGCGGTCAGGGCGTCGCGGACTTCTTCCAGCTTGAATGGCTTAATAATCGCCATAACAATTTTCATGTGTCCTATCCCCGCTTGGGCCCGGTGCAGACGAACCGGGTGTTTTTCGACTGAGATCCACCACGCGGAGAAAATTCACGACGCGGTCACAGCCGCAGGCGTTAGAATCAAATGCCGTGCCAGATCGACGGCACCGCCTAACGGATTATGAATCCGCCCGTTTTCGCGTTTGACGGGAATTGGTCGGACCTGCGCTATTCCGTCGCGCTCAAAACGTAATCAATATTGCCCGATTCATGGGCACGCCAGAGTCTGGACATAATCCTGCCCAGCACGGTGGCAACCTAGAGGTAATATGGTAAGCGAAATTACTGCAGGGCCTCGCCGTGCTGCGAAATATCCAGGCCTTCCAGCTCCTGCTGCAGCGACACCCGGAGCGGGACGAACGCGCTGACCAGCTTCAGCAGCACGAAGGTGATGCCGCCGCACCACACCAGCGTCACGGCGACGCCGGCGAGTTGGATCAGCAGTTGCTGCGGACGGCCCTCGAGCAGGCCGGCCGTGCCGCCGATGGCGCTGGTGGCGAACACGCCCGCGAGCAGCGTCCCGGCCATGCCGCCGATGCCGTGGACGCCGAACACGTCGAGTGAATCATCATACTTGAAGCGGAGCTTCAGCCAGGTGCAGGCCCAGAAGCACACGAAGCCCGCGATGATGCCGATGATGACCGCGTGCCATGGTTCGACGAAGCCCGAGGCCGGCGTGATGGTGCCGAGCCCTGCGACTGCGCCCGAGATCATGCCGAGCACCGACGGCTTGCGTCGCGTCGCCCATTCGATCGCGCCCCAGGTCAGCGCGCCCGCGCAGGCGGAAAGATGCGTGGCGATGATCGCCATCACCGCGCGCGAACTCACGGTCAGTGCCGATCCGCCATTGAAGCCGAACCAGCCGACCCAAAGCAGCCCCGTGCCGATCACTGCGAGCGACAGGTCGAACGGCGACAAGTTCTCGCTGCCATAGCCGTGGCGTCGCCCCAACACTTGCGCGGCGACCAATCCGCTGACGCCGGCCGAAAGATGCACGACGAGCCCGCCGGCGAAATCCAGCACGCCGAGACTTGCGAGGAAGCCGCCGCCCCACACCCAATGTGCGAGCGGAATATAGGCGAAGATGAACCAGCCGACGGAGAACCAGAGATAGGCCGAGAAGCGCATGCGATCGGCGACCGAGCCTGCCACCAGCGCCACGGTGATGATCGCAAACGTCATCTGGTACAGCATGAACAGCGCTTCCGGGATTGTCTTCGCCGCCGGATTGACGCCGTCCATGGTCATGCCGGCGAGGAACCAGCGGTCGAGCGCGCCGATCCACGGTCCATCACCGACGAAGGTGAGAGAGTAGCCGAACATCGCCCAAAGGATCGAGATGATCGCGACGGCCGACAGGCTCTGCGCCATCGTCGCCAGCACGTTCTTCTTGCGCACCATGCCGGAATAGAACAGCGCAAGCCCCGGGATCGTCATCATCAGCACCAGCGCGGTGGCAACGATCATCCAGGCGGTATCGGCGGCGTTGATGGCCGACGTCTCGGCATGCGCCGGCGTCGCCGACAACAGCGTCGCAAGACCAAGCGGCGCGATCAGCCGCGCGGCACGAGAGGATGCCCCCATGGTGTTTCCCCGGCAGAAATGAAATGAGTCTGGTGGATGCGACCGGCGGCGTTGTCGGTCGCGCTCGGAGAGTTTGGAGAAGTTAGAGCGCGTCGCTGTCGGTTTCGCCGGTGCGTATCCGCAGCGCATGTTCGATCGGCGTGACAAAGATCTTGCCATCGCCGATCTGGCCGGTGCGTGCCTTTGCGGTGATGACCTCGACCGCCTTGTCGGCGATGTCGGATGCGACTGCGATCTCGATGCGCAATTTCGGCAGGAAGTTCACGACATACTCTGCGCCGCGGTAGATCTCGGTGTGCCCCTTCTGCCGGCCATAACCTTTGACTTCAGTGACGGTCATGCCGTGGACGCCGATCTCGGTCAGCGCCTGGCGAACCTCGTCCAGCTTGAAGGGTTTGATGATGGCGACGACAAGTTTCATGGCTAGCGGTCCGCATTTTCCTTAAGCACGGCCATCCTTCCTCTTTGGATGACCTTCGATCGCGGGCCAATCTGGCATCTTTCTGAGCAAATGGCACAAAAAAGTTGCAGGTTCAGGGGGAAAACATTGGCAGACCCTGACCTCGCTCCCTGTACAGGGGACATGATCGTCCGTCACAATGCGGCTTTCCTGCTTCGCCCGTTGTTCTACTGGCGTCCGTTCCCAAGAATCGTGTTTTCCAAGGAAATGCCATGGCCGATCGATCCTGGTTTTATGCATCCGAGGGCCAGCAAAAGGGCCCGTTTCCCGAATTCCAGCTCCGTGATCTCATCATGCGGGGCACGGTCGGGGCGGATACGCTGGTCTGGACCGAGGGGATGGCCGGTTGGCAGAAGGCGCGCGAGATTCCCGGACTGATTTCGGATCCTTCCAGTTCGGCGATGCCCTCGCAGGCGGGCGGGCCGCCGATCGTCACTGCTGCCGGCTATGCGGGTGGGACGGTCTCGGCCGATCTGCCGATCTGGGAGCTGTTTGGGCGCAGTCTGTGGTTCGCCATTGGCCAGCTCCTGGTGATCCCGGCGCCGTGGTCCGCCACCGGTTTTTATCGCTGGATCATCCCGCACATCAACGTCCCCGGCCGGCCGAATCTCGGTTTCACGGGACAGGTCGGTGACATCTGGTACGTGTTCGTCGCGATCGGGCTCTTGAGCTATACCGGCTGGACCGAGAGCACGACGGTCGAGCTGCTTGCGCCGCTGCTGCAGGCGGCGCTCGGATGGGTGGTCATCCGCTGGATCGCCAGCCATCTCACGTCAAACGGACAGCAGCTCCCGATCGCCTTCAACGGCAGCATCATCGCCTATACCGGGTGGTATCTGTTGTTGGCGATCTCCTTCATCACCATCATCGGTTGGGCGTGGGTGACCACGGCGTGGATGAGGTGGATGTGCCGCAATATCGAGGGCACGCGCCGCGAAATCATCTTCAAGGCGTCAGGCCTCGAGATGCTTTGGCGAACGGTCCTGTTCACCATCGGCTGCCTATTGCTGATTCCAATCCCGTGGGCCTTGCGCTGGTATGCGAACTGGTACCTGTCGCAATTCGCGCTGGTCGAGCGCAGCACGCTGGCGAACGCTTAGAGCAGGGCAAGACGACCTCGGGTTAGTTTCGCGTCGGAGGCACCTCACCTCTCCCGATGGGAGAGGTGAGGCATCGCAACCTTCGCCGCTATCCCAGCTCTACCGCGCGCTACCTGCGTTCGCGCACCGAACCTTCCTGTGCCACTGACGCCACCAGCGTGCCGTCGGGTTTGAAGATCATGCCGCGCGTCAAGCCGCGGCCGCCTTGTGCGCTCGGCGAATCCTGCGCGTAGAGCAGCCATTCGTCGGCGCGGAACGGGCGGTGAAACCACATCGCGTGATCGAGGCTTGCCGGCATCATGCGCTTGTCGAACAGCGTGCGGCCGTAGCGCGCCATGATGGCGTCGAGCAGTGAGAAGTCGGAGGCATAAGCGAGCGCGCACAGATGCAGTGCGGGGTCGTCTGGCAGCTTCGCCGCGGTGCGGATCCAGACATGGATGCGGCCTTCGTCGATCTTCTGGCCGAAATAGCGGCCGAGCTCGACCGGGCGCAGCTCGATCGGCCGATCGGATTCGTAATAGCGGCGGATGAAGTCCGGCATTTCGCGGAACATCGGCTGCTTCGACACTTCCTCCGCGGTGAGCTTTTCCGGCGGCGGCACGTCCGGCATCTTCTCCTGGTGATCGAAGGCGCCCTGCTCCTCGGCATGGAACGACACCATGATCGAGAAGATGGCATTGCCGTGCTGGATCGCGGTGACGCGACGGGTCGAATAGCTCTTGCCGTCGCGCAGTCGCTCCACCTGGTAGATGATCGGCACCTGGGGATCGCCCGGCAGGATGAAATAGCAATGGATCGAATGCGGCAGGCGGCCCTCGACCGTGCGGCAGGCTGCAACCATCGCCTGCCCAATCACCTGCCCGCCGAACACCCGTTGCCAGCTCGTTTTCGGGCTGTTGCCGCGGAACAGATTCACCTCGAGCGGTTCGAGATCCAGGATGGAAAGCAGGTCAATCAGGCTTTTTGACATGGATGGCCTTCCATTTTGTTGCGCGGCATTAAGTACCTTGTTTGGTGCCACTGTTTCGCCCAGCTATTATCAGGTAGCAAGCACAGTCTGAGGGCACGAGCGCGTAAGGGACTTGCATGTCGGCACAACGAGGCATTGTCATTTGCGGCGGCGCTTTTGCGGGCTTGGCGCTGGCGCTGGCGCTGCGGCAGGGGCTTGGGACCGAGATCCCCGTCATCGTGGTCGATCCCGCGCTCGGGCAGCGCCCAAGCCGCGATCCGCGGGCGACCGCGATCGTCGCCGCCTGCCGCCGGCTGTTCGAGGCGATCGGCATCTGGGCCGAGATCGCCGACACGACGCAGCCGATCCTCGACATGGTCGTCACCGATTCGCGGCTCGACGATGCGACGCGGCCGGTGTTCCTGACCTTTGCCGGCGATGTCGAGCCCGGCGAGCCGTTTGCGCATATGGTCGAGAACAGGCTGCTGATCGACGCGCTGGTGGCGCACGCCGAGGCCGCAGGCATCGATCTGCGCGCGAGCGCGGTTTCGACCTATGAGGCCAATGCCGATCTCGTCAGCGTGACGCTCGCGGATGGCAGTGCGATCGAAGCGAGCTTGCTGGTCGCCGCCGATGGCGCCCGTTCGAAGCTGCGCGAGCGCGCCGGCATCGTCACCCATGGCTGGGACTACGATCAGTCCGGCATCGTCGTCACCGTCGGCCATGAGCGCGATCACCAGGGCCGCGCCGAAGAGCATTTCCTGCCCGCGGGTCCATTCGCAATCCTGCCGCTGAAGGGAAAACGCTCCTCGCTGGTGTGGACCGAGAACCGCAAGGAAGCGTCCCGCATCGTCGGCTTGAGCGAGGCCGAATTCCACGACGAGCTGGAGCGGCGTTTTGGTTTGCATCTCGGTGAGGTCAAGGCGCTCGACAAGCCGCGCGCGTTTCCGCTCGGCTATTTCGTCGCGCGCTCCTTCATCGCCGAGCGGCTGGCGCTGGTCGGCGACGCCGCGCATCTGATCCACCCCATCGCAGGCCAAGGGCTCAATATGGGCCTGAAGGATGTCGCGGCATTGGCGGAAGTGGTAGTCGATGCGGCGCGGCTCGGCATCGATCTCGGCCAAGCCGATGTGCTCGAGCGCTACCAGCGCTGGCGCCGCTTCGACACCATGGCGATGGGAGTTGCGACCAATTCGCTGAACTTCCTGTTCTCCAACGAATCGACGCTGCTCAGGACCGTGCGCGACGTCGGACTTGGCGTCGTCGACCGCCTGCCGCCGCTGAAGAGCTTGTTCATCCGTCAGGCGGCGGGGCTGTCGGGCGAAGTGCCGCGGCTGTTGAAGGGCGAGGCGCTGTAGCTGCGTAGCCCGGATAAAGCGCAGCGTAATCCGGGAAATCCCGTGCAAGCGGACGTTGCGGCCCCGGATTGTGCTGCGCTCCATCCGGGCTACGAACTTGGATCGTCATTGCGAGCCACCGGGTCGGCGCGAAGCGCCGCCCGACGACAGGCTCCGCGAAGCAATCCATCTCTCCGCTCGCGGCGCAATGGATTGCTTCGTCGCTATCGCTCCTCGCAATGACGGCTCAAATCCATCACTCGATCTTGCGCGCTTCTTCCGGCAGCATGATCGGGATGCCGTCGCGGATCGGATAAGCGAGCTTTGCGGAGCGCGAGATCAATTCCTGGCGAGCCGCGTCGAATTCCAGCGGGCCCTTGGTGATCGGACAGACCAGGATTTCCAGGAGTTTTGGATCGGCGGTGCTTTCGAGATGATCGGTCGGGGAGTTCATGATGGTCTTCCAGCTTGACGGCTCGTCTTTATCACGTTCGATCAGCGCGCCGCCATCCGCAAAAGCTCGTCGACGACCGCCTGCTGTCTTGCTTTCGGTAGCGGCTGCTCCGTCAGCGCGTGGCCGAGGAATGCCCAATAAAGAATTTGCGCGCGGGCGCGGGCGACGTCCTCGGTGAGACCCGCCCGCTTCAGGAGGCCTTCGACATAGCCGAGCCGCCGCTGGTCGATCGCCTGCACGGCGGCGCGCGCTGAAGCGTCGACGCTCGCCCAGCTTCGCACCGCATTTTCCAGCGCCGGCTTTTCGGAAAACACCCGTCGCAGCAGCACGGCGAGTGCGTCGGAACCTGTCGCTGCCGCCTCGACATCGACGATGATCCGCTCCGCAGCGATCTCGCGCCAATGTTTCAGGATGGCGGCGTGGTAGGCGGCGATGTCGGCAAAGTGCCAGTAGAAGCTGCCGCGGGAGACGCCCATCTCCTTTGCCAGGGGGTCGGCCTTCAGCGCGGTGAAGCCGCGTCTTGCCAGTGCTTTCAGGCCCTGGTCGAGCCAGTCCTTGGCGGAAAGCTGATCGGTCATGTCGCCCACCATACACCAGTGTATTGACAGGCGCCAATGCGCGCGCGATAACCATACACACCTGTATGGAGGCGAACGATGCGCGATATCCTGCTGCAATGTTCCGGCCTCGCCGCGATCGCGGCGGCGCTGATCCACGGTTATCTCGGCGAGTTCAAGGTGTTTCCGAAAATGACGATCGAACCGGCGCGGCTGCGCACGCTGATCCGCCTGGTCTGGCAGGCCGGCACGGTGGCGTGGATCGGCGGCGGCGTGCTCTTGCTCGCCGCGCCCTGGATGGCCTCGGAGGTGGCGCGGCACTGGATCGTCGTCACCCTGGCCTGCGTGTTCGCTTTCGCGGCCCTCGCCAATGCGGTCGCGACGCGCGGCCGGCATTTCGGCTGGATGGCGCTCACCGCCGTGGTGGCGATGGCGGTCGCGGGGTATTAGCCAAATATGACGCTGTCATTCCGGGGCACGCGCAGCGTGAACCCGGAATCCATTGGGCCGCATGCGCTCGTGGAGAAATGGATTCCGGGTTCGTCCTTCGGACGCCCCGGAATGACGGCGGAGGAGAACGACGGGACGCGCGGAAAATCACTGCAGCGGGGGATCGCCGCTGGTGCGCTTCTTGGCGAGATCCATCTCGGTCACCGCGATCAGGATTTCGGCGCGGGTCTTGAGGTCAGGCGCTTCCAGCATCGCCTGCTTCTCCGCCGGGCCATAGGGCGACATCATTGCGAGCGCGTTGACCAGCGCCTCGTTGGGCGCGGCTTCGATGCCGGCCCAGTCGACCTTCAAATTGTTGGCCTTGAGGAAGTCTGTCAACACCGAGAGCAGCGCTTCGCGGTCGACGTCCTCCTCGCCCTTGCGCGCGACGAAGTCACCCGAGAAGGAGAAGAAGTCGACCTTGCACTGGCGGTACGCGGTCAGGACGTTGAGCTCCTCCACCACCTTGAAGCGCGCCACGCCGGTGAGTTCGAGGATATAGCGGCCGTCGCCGGATTCGGCGAGCTGGGTGATGCGGCCGACGCAGCCGACGCGGAACAACGCCGGCTTCTCCTCATTGTGCGAATGCGTCACGTCGGGCTGGATCATTCCGATCAGCCGATGGCCGTCACGGAAGGAGTCGTCGACCATCGCAAGATAGCGCGGCTCGAAGATGTTGAGCGGCATCTGGCCGCGCGGCAACAATAGCGCGCCGGCAAGCGGAAAGACCGGGATTACCTCGGGAAGCTCGGCCGGGCCCCGATATTCGGCATTGATCGGCATCTGTGGCCCCGGTGTTATGCGCGCGCTCTAGCTAAGAGAACAGGATCGTCGACAGCCGCTTTCGTCCCTCGACGGTCGCTTCATCTGCCCCGCCCCACGCTTCGAAGAACTGGACGAGCTGCTTGCGCGCGCCGTCGTCGTTCCACTTGCGATCGCGCCTGACGATCTCCAGGAGCTGGTTGGTCGCCTCGCTGCGCTTGCCCATCGCGTTCAGCGCGGTGGCAAGATCGAACCGCGCCTGATGATCGAGCGGATTTGCGGCGACTTTCTGTTCCAGTTCGCCGATCGGTCCGACCGACTCGGCCTGCTCGGCAAGGTCGATCGCGGCCTGCACGGCCTTGACGGCCGGATCGTTGCGCTTGGACTCCGGCACCATGCCGAGCGTCTGCTTGGCCTGGTCGATCGCGCCTGTCGTGACATAACATTTGGCGAGACCGGCGAGTGCGGCGATATTGGTGGCATCGATGCCGAGCACCTCGGCATAGATCTGCGCCGCAGCCGCGGCGTCGCCTTCGGCGAGCACGGCGTCGGCCTCTTTCAGGATTTCCGCGATGTTCGGCTCGCCCGCGGCCGGGACGCCCTTGGTCAGCCGCTCGATGAAGGCGTTGACCTGGCTCTCCGGGATCGCGCCCATGAAGCCGTCGGCCGGCTGGCCGTTGACGAAGGCGATGACGGCGGGGATCGACTGGATGCCCATCTGACCGGGGATCGACGGATGCTCGTCGATGTTCATCTTGACGAGCTTGACCCGGCCCTTGGCGTTGGTCACCACTTTTTCCAGGATCGGGGTGAGCTGGCGGCACGGGCCGCACCAGGGCGCCCAGAAATCGATCAGCACCGGCTGGCGCTTCGACTCCTCGATGACGTCCTTGACGAACGTCTGGGTGGTCGTTTCCTTGATCAGATCGCCTGCCTGCGGCGCCGGACCGCCGCCCTGCTCAACTATCGTCACGATATCCTCGCCTGATGTCCCGAGATTGGCGCCTGTTCTAGCACGGCCGGAACTGAACACCCGTCAGCTAAATGGCGGTTTCGCGTCAAATTTCAATCGGCAGGCGCCCTGCTCGTTCCGCCGCAGGCCGGTCATGCAGGGGCGCGACCAAATGCGGCCGGAGTTTGCAGGACTGCTCGAGGCGAATCGGCCGTGGCGGCCTGAGGTCGGGAAAAGCGGGTTCCCAGGCGAAAAACGCGGCGAGCCGCCACCGAAACGCTCCTCGCCGCGTTGCTTTTGGGCCCTCGTCCCCATTTCTGGTCAAATGAGGCGATTTAGCCGCCTTCGGGCCTGTTGCATTCGCGGTCCGCTTTTGGCATAGCTCTGCCGTTGCCGGCGAGCGATCGTCGTCATCAGGATGCGGGTGTAGCTCAGTGGTAGAGCACGACCTTGCCAAGGTCGGGGTCGAGGGTTCGAGCCCCTTCGCCCGCTCCAATTTCCCGTCCGGCGGACCGGCTTTTACTTGTAGTCCCCGCGCCCGTGCCGTGCGCGGTATCCTTCCCTAAGATTGACGAAGCGAGCCCGTGCTAAGACCTCTCCGGCGAGAGGCGCGACCCGGCTCGATGGCTGCTCAACCATTCATCCGATGACTGATTTTTCTGGCCAATCGAAATTGTCGGCGGTGACTCTGCGAGAGGCGTTAGCTTCAAACGAATATTGCGGCGCAATGACATCGCTGATGCTTCGCAGGAAAACAGCGTAAGCGAACCTCTCAACTTGTCTTGACCTCGCTCGAATGCGGCGTTGATCGCCTGCGCTTCTCTCGCGCGGGGGATGTGCTAACATTTTCCGCTCTGGCCTAATCTCTCGCAGGCCACCACGATCGTCTCGTTAGAATCAATAAAGAGCCAGCCGTCCGGCTGGATTAGGGGAGTAACGCGATGCAATCGGTTTTCAATCGTTCCATTCTTGCGCTTGCCACCATCGCCCTCGTGGCGGGGACTGGCTTTGCCAACGCACAACAGCAGCAGGACAAGGGCAGGGAGCTGAAGAAATACGAATCCGGCACCAAGGAATTCTGGACCCATCCGCCGGATGACTGGTTCCTGGGCGATGAGACCGAAGCGCAAAAGGGCCTCGCCCCGCCATCGGGACCGCCGACCGGCGCCTCCGACTCCGAGCTGGCGGCGCTGATCAAGAAGATCAAGCTGCCGCAGGGCTTCAAGATCGAGGTCTATGCATCGAACGTGCTCGCCGCGCGGCAGATGGCCTGGGGCGACAAGGGCACGCTGTTCGTCGGCTCATTCGGGCTCGGTAACGTCTACGCGATCAAGGACAACAACGGCAAGAAAGAGGTCAAGACCATCCTCAAGGGGCTGAACATGCCCACCGGTCTCGCCTTCCGCGACGGCGCGCTCTACGTGATCGCGGTCGACAAGCTGATCCGCTACGACAATGCGGAAGCCAATCTGGACAATCTCGGCCAGGGCAAGGTGGTCTATGACGACATGCCCTCCTATGCCGCGCATGGCTGGAAATATATCGCTGTCGACAAGGACGGCTGGTTCTACATTCCGTTCGGACCGCCCTTCAACATCGGCATCCCCCCGACCAGCCTCTCGCAGATCCGCCGTGTCGATCCCAAGACCGGCAACGCGGAAATCTGGGCGCTCGGGGTGCGCAACAGCGTCGGCGGCGATGTCGATCCGCGCACCGGCCGCTACTGGTTCACGGAGAACGCGCGCGACTGGATCAGCGACGATCTGCCGAGTGACAAGCTCAACATGATCTCGAGGATCGGCGAGCATTTCGGCTATCCCTATTGCCATCAGGGCGACCTGCCCGATCCGAAATTCGCGATGGGGCATAAATGCTCGGAGTTCACGCCGCCCGTGCTCAACTTAGGGGCCCATGTCGCGCCACTCGGCATGAAGTTCTACACCGGCAACCAATTCCCGGCGGACTACAAGAACAACATCCTGATCGCGGAGCACGGCTCCTGGAACAGGCACAAGTACCAGGGCGCGCGCATCGTGCGCGTGATCGTCGGTCCCGACGGCAAGAACGCCAAGCAGGAAGTGTTCGCGTCCGGCTGGATCGAAGGCGACCAGAATTATCTCGGCCGCCCGGCTGACATCATCCTCGACAAGGACGGCTCGATCCTCGTTGCGGATGATTGGGCCGGTGCGATCTATCGCATCAGCTACAGCAAGAAGTGAGACTGTGACCAACGGGGGGCTGCGGCGGCCGGACGGCGGCTGCAGCCTGCAATTCTTGTTGCGAATCGATCCAATCGTCATGCGCGGGCTCGACCCCGGCAATGACGAGTGAGAGGAATGAAAATGCGGATTGTATTGGCCGCAACACTGTTAGCAGTGACTGCCTGCGCACTTCCCGCCCGCGCCGCCGATGTCGCGGCCGGCAAGGAGAAGGCCGAGATATGCGTCTCATGCCACGGCGAGAACGGCATTTCGCAGACCGAGAACATCCCCTCGCTCGCCGGCCAGCCGGATCAGTTCATCCAGTGGCAGCTCGTGTTCTTCCGCGCCGGCACCCGCAAGAACGAGCTGATGCAGCCGATCGTCGAGCAGCTCAACAATGACGACATCCGCAATCTCGGCGCCTATTTCTCATCGCTGCCACCGCCGAAGGGCCCGAAGGACGACGATCCTGATCTGTCGGAAAAGGGCAAGCAGGCCGCCGCCGGCCGCCGCTGCGCGTCATGCCATACCGACAGCTATGCCGGCAACAAGGCGGTGGCGCGCATCGCCGGCCAGCGCGAGGATTATCTCGTCAAGGCGCTGCACGACTACAAGTCCAGCGCGCGCTCCGGCGGCGGCATGGCCGCGATGGCCGAGGTCGCCTATCCCCTGAGCGACGAAGAGATCACCGCGCTGGCGCATTATCTCGCGCATCTTTGACGAGATGCCGTAGCCCGGGTGGAGCGAAGCGTAAGCCGGGAACTCTGTGCGCCGCGGAGAGACCTGCCCGGGTTGCGCTGCGCTTCACCCGGGCTACAAGACTAATCGCCCCGCTGCAATTCGTACGCTTTCAGGTGCGTATAGGCCGTGCGCAGCTTCGGTACGGGAATCTTGGCGGCGTCGGCGCGGGCGACGAGGTCGCCGATCACATGATCGGCTTCGACCGGCAGGCCGGCCTTGATGTCGCGGAACATCGAGGCGGTCATCGGCGAGCCCGCGGCGGTCAGCATGCCCTTGACGCGCTCGAAGAACGGTCCGCCCGGCGCATAGCCTTCAGCGGCCGCTACCGCGCTGCACTCGTCGAGGATGCCGAGCAGGAAATCCTTGCCGCCGGGCGCCGCCAGGATGTTGCCGACGGAGGTGCGCATCAGGCTGGTGGAAGCCGCGAGCGAAGCCAGGAACACCCACTTTTCCCACATGTCCTGCATCACATGATCGCTGGCGGTGGCGCCGTTGAGGGCGGAAAACACCTCCGCGATCGCGCGCACGCGGTCGGACATCTTGCCGTCGCGTTCGCCGAAGGTCAGCGACTGCATCGGCTGAAGTTGCACCACCTCGCGTGCTTCATTGAGCGTCGCCGCAATCGCGCAGAGACCGCCGAGCACATGCTCGGCGCCGAATTTCTTGTCGAGCGCATTGAGGTGCAGCATGCCGTTGAGCAGCGGGATGATCGCGGTGTTCGGCCCGACCGCCGGCGCGAACGACTTGATGGCGTCCTCCAGGTCGAATGCCTTGCAGCTCAATAGCACGACGTCGAATGTCTCGTTCAATTTGTCCGCCTGCACCGTCGGCGGATTCTTCAATGTCACATCGCCGTTCGGGCTCTTGATCACGAGGCCTGCGGCGGCGAGTTCGGATGCGCGCCTGGGGCGGACAAGGAATGTGACGTCACGGCCGGCCTGCAGCAGCCGCCCACCGAAATATCCGCCGATCGCACCGGCGCCGACGACGAGAACGCGCATGGGATGATTCCTTGTTGTTGTTGCTTGAGAGGTGGACGGGCGAACGGACTGTCAAATAGGGAGGCGACCCTCCTGCCCTTCGGTCTTTTTCCTTGGCCCCTATTGTGGCGCGATCCGCGCGGCCCGTCTACTATATGATGATCATCATCATATAGGGATGATCTCCCTTCCCGGTCAAATCAGACGCTCGACCGTCTGCTTCCGCCAGACCAGCATGTAATAGCCCATCTGCAGCAGGAACATGGTGCAGAAGGTGATCGGATAGGCGGCCCACACCCCCTCGATGCCGATCAGCCGGCTGAGGAGGATGGCGGACGGGATCTCGACCAGCGCGATCGCGAGGGCGGAGATCAACAGCGGCATCCAGACCGTGCCGCCGGCGCGCATTGCCCCCGAAAACACCGTCGACATCCCGAACAGGACCGAGCTCCACAGCACGATGTGCAGCAGTCCCTGCGCGAGCTCGAGCACGGCGGGGTCGGTGATGAAAAAGCCCATCAGCGTGCGGGAGAACAGATAGCCGAGCACGGCCAGTCCGCCGGTCAGGACCAGATTCATCTTCAACCCGGTGCCGACGATCGCGCCGATCTGGCTGGCCTCGCCACGGCCGATCGCTTGCGCGCCGAAGATCGAGACCGCGATCGCGATCGACAGCGCGGGAAACTGCACATAGCTCAAGACCTGGTTGACGGCGCCATAGGCCGCCGTGGCATTGGAGCCGAAACCGTTGACGAGGCCGAGCAGCACCAGCTCGGCAAGCGACATCACGACCATGCCGAGCGCTGCGGGAATGCCGAGCCGCAACACGGTTCGCAGCAACCTGCCGTCCGGCCGCATCGCGCGCAGGAACGCGCCATCGAAAGCCAGCGCATGGCGTCGTCGCCACAGATAGAGGTTGAGCCACACCAGTGTCAGCAGGCTCGATACCGCCGAGGCCCAGGCCGCGCTGGCGACGCCGAGATGCGGCAGGCCAAGCCAGCCGCGGATCAGCGCCGGCGTCACCACGAGGCCGATGACGGTCGAAATCGCGAGCGCGAACAGCGGCGTGAGCGTGTCGCCGACACCACGCAGCATCGAACTGGCCAGGATGAAGGCGAAGGTGAGCGGCATCGTGACCATCATGGTCTGCGCGTAGGAGGTGGCGGCATCGAGGATATCGGCCGGCGTGGCGAGCGCGACCAGGAGATCGCGCGTGAACAACAATCCGAACAGCGCGATGCCACTGGCCAGCAGGAGCGCGACCGTCAGCGTGGTGCCGGCCACCGCCTTGACCTTGTCGACTTGGCCGGCGCCGAAGGCTTGGCCGACCAGCACGGTCGCGCCCGAGCTCAAGCCCATCACGAAAGCGATCAGGAAGAACATCACCGGGAAGAAAACCGAGACCGCTGCGAGTGCCTCGACTCCGATCATCTGTCCGAGATAGATGTTGTTGATGGTGCCGAACAGCGCCTGCAGGATGTTGCTCAGCATCATCGGCAGCAGGAAGGCGAGGAAGGTCCTCCAGAGCGGCGGCTTGGACATGGAAAGGGTACCTGTTGAAATGTGATAGGTCGTTGATTGAATCAGTCGTGCCGCGAGTTCACCTCCCCCGCTTGCGGGGAAGGTCGGATCGCATCGTTAGATGCGATCCGGGTGAGGGTTCTCACCACCTAAAGAATCCCGCCGCGGAGACACCCTCACCCCAACCCTCTCCCGCAAGCGGGAGAGGGGGTGCACCTCCGTTGTGGCTTAGTTCCACGCGCTAATCCGCGCGGTCGCTGTAGGCGAGCTTGACGACGTGGTCGCGAATGTCCGGCGGCCAGTCGGCGATCTCGCTGACAAAGCGGCGGCGGTCGTCGGCGAACAGGGCGCGCGAGGCCTCCTCGAATTTCGGCAGGTTGCCAGCCATCGCCGACATGAAATGATAGGCGGCATCGCGCGCGGCGCGCTGACGGTCGCGGTCGCCGCTGCTGCGCCGGGCTTCGTCGACGAGCTTGCGGAGCGCGACCGAGGCGCCGCCGGGCTGCGCGTTGAGCCATTCCCAATGGCGCGGCAACAGCGTCACCTCGCGCGCGACCACGCCGAGTTTCGGCCGGCCGCGGCCACGCGGCTCGCTCGGCGCCAGCTCCGGCGCTTCACCTGGCGGAGCCGATGTTGGCAGCCGTGCCAGGATCTCGTCATCGCTGCCGCGAAGGTCCAGATCGAGGGCGCGTCCGGTCCCGTCGCAGAAGATCGCAATCGGCTCGGCGCTCTGGCCGGCCCGTTTGATCGCCAGCGCGACTTCCGGCAGGGGCCCGGCGGCGAGGCGCCGCTGGCCTTCGAAGGCTGTAAAGGTCTGATTCATCTGAGACATCCGGTTAATCCGTGTTCAGCAATTTATGCCCGGGTATAATTCAGGTGTCAATATCACCCGGGTAAATAATTTGGCCGCACGGCCAATCGCGAATCTGGCGATTGCCTGATACGGAACGCCCGGTAAGTTTTTCGAATTCCGGGGGCGCCGTGCTGACCGTTCATCACCTCAACAATTCGCGATCGCAACGGGTGCTCTGGCTCCTGGAAGAACTCGGCGTGCCCTATGAGATCGTGCGCTATCAGCGCCAGCCGGACATGCGCGCGCCGAAGGAGCTTCTGGTCGTCCATCCGCTCGGCAAGTCGCCGGTCATCACCGACAAGGGCAACACGATCGCGGAATCGGGCGCGATCATCGAATACATCCTCGGCGCCTATGGCCAGGGACGCCTGATCCCGGCGGCCGAGACGCCGGAACGGCTGCGTTACACCTATTGGCTGCATTATGCCGAAGGCTCGGCGATGCCGCCGCTGCTGTTGAAACTGCTGTTCACGACAATGCCGAAACGCGCGCCCTCCTTGCTGCGCCCGCTCGTGCGCAAGGTCTCCAACCAGGTGCTGACGGCGCTGGTCAATCCGCAGCTCAAGCAGCACATGGCGTTCTGGGAGGCGGAGCTCGGCAAGAGCGAGTGGTTCGCAGGCAATGAGTTCAGCGCCGCCGACATCCAGATGAGCTTTCCGCTGGAAGCAGCTTCCGCGCGCGCCGGGCTGGAGGAGGGGCACCGGAAGTGCATGGCCTTCCTCGAACGCATTCACGCGCGCCCGGCCTACGCCCGCGCGCTGGAGAAGGGCGGACCGTATCAGGTCGGACGGTAGATGTGGCTCACCTCTCCCCGCTCTTGCGGGGAGAGGTCGGCGCGCAGCGCCGGGTGAGGGGACTCACCGCACACTCCTGTCCATCGAATTCGCGGAGGCAGCCCCTCACCCCGACCCTCTCCCCGCAAGAGCGGGGCGAGGGAGTCTCACTGCTCCACCGCCGCGATCACCTCTTTCACCAGCCGCGCCAATCCGCGCATGTCGCCGGTCCGATCAACGCTGTTGCCGAGGCGGACAACGACGAGGTGCTGCGTCGGCATGATGACGATGCGCTGGCCGAGATCGCCAGAGGCAAAGAAGGCGTCGCGCGGAATGCCGAGCGCGACGCGGGCCTTGGCATTCCGGTGTTCGCCGCGGTTGGTCCAGAAGCCCGCGCCATAGTCGGTCTTCAGGGTTGGGGCGGCGGAAAAGTCCACCCAGTCTTCGTGCAGCAGCCGCTTGCCGCCGACCACGCCGTCATTGAGATACAGCAGCCCGAAGCGGGCCCAGTCCCGGGCGCTCGCCAGCATGTAGGCAGTACCCTGCAGCGTGCCGCTGCCGTCGAATTCCAGCGTGACGCTGCGCATGCCGAGCGGGTTGAACAATTCGCGCCAGGCAAAGGCGAGCGTCTGTTCGGGCCCGCCGACGGCATCGCGGATGATCCGCGCCAACAGTTGCGTCGAGGGACTCGAATAATGCCAACGCGTGCCGGGTGGCGCCATCAGCGGCGCCTTCACTGCAAAGCCCGCCATGTCGTCACGCAGGTAGACCATCTGGCTGGAGGGATCGAAGCCCGAATTGGTCTCGTCCAGCGCCAGCCCGGTGGTCATGCGCATGAGGTGCTCGACCTCGATCTCGCGACGCGGATCATTCCTGCCGCGCCATTCCGGAATCGGCGCCGGCATCGACGGCGTGACCAGGCCTTGTTGCGTCAGGATTCCGATCAGCGCATTGATCACCGACTTGGTCATGGAAAAACCAAGCAGCGGCGTGTCGACGCTGATGCCATCGGCATAGCGCTCGGCGATGATCTTGCCGTTATGGACGACCACCACCGCCTTGGTGCGCCGGAGCGGCGGCTCCGCCGGCTCCTCGAAGGCATGATCGAGCGCCGCTTTTAGCGCCGGGTCCGAAGGCTCGACAGGTTCAGGGCCCCCGATCTCCTCAAGCAGCGGCGGCGCTTTTGCCATCTTCAGCGCGTCGATATCGCTCTTGAGCACATAAGGCGCTTTTCTACCGTGCAGCAGCACGCAACCGAGTCCGTCGTGAAAGGCGGCGCGGCTTGTCAGCCATCCCACAACCGACGCATCGACGGTCTTGCCGGTGCGGTCGAGCCCAAAGCGGAGCAGCGGACGCAGTCTGCGGATGCCGGCCCGATCGATTGTTTCCGAAAACACCGTCTCCGGATCGAGGCCAGAGACGAACACTTTGGAACACACATTGTGTGCGACCACGCCCGTCGCGACACGAACGGCCCGATCGGGACGGAAGTAGGCGGCAACCGCCACCGCGGCGGCGAACGCGATTGCTGCCGCGATCCATTTCTGCCAGCCCACAAATTCCTCCGCGCTGAAGCTGAGTGGTACTCTACCTCGCCCCGCTTACGGGGAGAGGTCGGAATTCAAGCGGAGCTTGAATTCCGGGTGAGGGGACTCCCGCGAGTCCACCTATCACCGTGCGCGCGGAGACAGCCCCTCACACCGCCCCTCTCCCCGTGAAGGACGGGGAGAGGGAGAGGGCCCGCGATCGTGTCGTTGAGTCTTACCGCGACTTCTGCGCTTCGCCAACGGAGGGCAGCGGCTGAACGGTGACGCCGGGCGGCGGCACGTCGTCGTCGGGCACGAAGAAGTCGGACATCAGCGGCCGCGACGGATCGACGCGGTAGCGCTCGAAATCGCGCACGCCGCTGTCATAGAGCACCTTGTCGTCAATGCAGAACTGCCCGGTGAATTCGCGTGCCGGTTTGGTCAGGATGACATGCGCGGCATCGCCCATGATCTCGGGCGTGCGGCTGGCGCGCATCATGGCGTCGCCGCCGAGGAGATTGCCGACCGCGGCGGTCGCGATCGTCGTACGCGGCCATAGCGCGTTGACGGCGACACCAGCCGATCGCAATTCGCCCGACAGCCCCAGCACGCACATGCTCATGCCGTATTTCGCCATCGTGTAGGCGGTCGAGTTCTCGAACCACTTTGTCTTCATATCGAGCGGCGGCGACAGCATCAAAATGTGCGGGTTCGCCGCTTTCTTCAAATGTGGGATGCAGTATTTCGACACCATGAAGGTGCCGCGCGTGTTAATGCCCATCATCAGGTCGAACCGCTTCATGTCGGTGGCCTGCGAGGTGGTCAGGCCGATCGCGCTGGCATTGTTGACGCAGATGTCGATGCCGCCGAATTCCCCGACCGTCTTGTCGATCGCCGTGATCACCTGCGCCTCGTCCCTGATATCGCAGATAACAGGCAGCGCCTTGCCGCCGGCAGCGCGGATCTCGTCTGCGGCGGTATAGATCGTGCCCTTGAGTTTCGGATGCGGCTCGGTGGTCTTGGCGGCGATCGCGATATTGGCGCCATCGCGTGCCGCCCTTAGCGCCATCGCGAGCCCGATGCCGCGGCTCGCACCGGTGATGAACAGTGTCTTGCCCTTGAGCGATGTCATCCGAACCCTCCCGTGTTATTTATCCCTCAGCATGCAACACCCGTCCGCGCGTCTCCGGCAGCGCGTAGGCGGCCAGGAAGAATACAGCGTAAGCGGCGACCGCGAAAATCGCGATCGCGTTGGCGAGCGAGGTCGTGGTCGAGAGCGCGCCGACGAGAAACGGGAACAGCGCGCCAATGCCGCGGCCAAAATTATAGCAGAAGCCCTGTCCGGAGCCGCGCAGCCGCGTCGGATAGAGCTCGGTCAGGAACGCGCCCATGCCGGAGAAATAGCCTGACGCGAAGAAGCCGAGCGGAAAGCCCAGCACCCACAGCAATTCGTTGCTGATCTCCACTTGCGTATAGACCAGCACGACGGCGATGGCGCCGAGCGAGAAGGTCAGGAACAGGTTCCGACGCCCGATACGATCGGCGAGCCAGGCGCCGACAAGATAGCCGATGAACGAGCCGATGATCAGCGCGGCGAGATAACCGGTCGAGGTGACCACCGAAAGGTGCCGCTCGGTGGTGAGGAAGCGCGGTACCCAGAAGGTGATGGCGTAGTAGCCGCCTTGGCAGCCGGTCGCCGCCAACGACGCCAGGATGGTCGTCTTCAGGATCGGTCCGTGGAAGATCTCCCACAGCGACGGCCGGTCGCCCGCGGCCTGCTGCTTTTGGCGCGTGGCAGCGGCGATCTCGGGCTCGGTGACGTAGCGGCGCAGATAGAACACCAGGAGCGCCGGCAGCGCGCCGATCACGAACATCCAGCGCCATGCGATTTCCGCCGGCAGGATCGAGAACAGGATCGCCTGCGCGAGCACCGCAAGACCCCAGCCGACGGCCCAGCCCGATTGCACCGAGCCGACCGCGCGCCCGCGATATTGCGGCCGGATCGCTTCGCCCATCAGCACCGCGCCCGCCGCCCATTCGCCACCGAAGCCGAGGCCCAGAACTGCCCGCGCGATCAGGAGTTGATCGAAGTTCTGCGCGACCGCGCAGACCAGCGAGAAGAACGAGAACCAGAGAATGGTGAGCTGCAACGTCCTGACGCGGCCGATGCGGTCGGCGAGATAGCCGCCGAGCCAGCCGCCGATGGCCGACGAGAGCAGCGTCACCGTTCCCGCAAGGCCCGCGGTGCCGGGATCGACCTTCCACAGGGTGATGATGGTGCCGATCACCAGCGGATAGATCATGAAATCCATGCCGTCGAGCGCCCAGCCCGAGGCGCACGCCCAGAAGGTGCGCCGCTCCTGCAGGTTCATGTCGCGGTAGAAGGCGAGCAGGCTCGTGTCGTGGATTTCGGCGACTTCCACCGCCTTCGATGGCTCCGATATCGTCATGTTCGAGGTCTCCGCGAGTTTTTTATTGGCCGCGCCTATCGCATGCGGCGGTTCGCCGGAAAGGTAAATCTATCGCGATAGTTCCGCAACGGCGCGCCTGTCGGGCTGTGCCGATCCTCGCGCCTTCTCCGTCATTGCTTCGCTTCGCTCGCAACGACGTGGAGAGAGTATTCGACGGCGATATCAATACCCCGCCGCTTCGGCGCCGCGGGTGCGGGGATCGGGGGCGCCGAGCGGGCCGTTCGACGTCACCAGGATCGAGTTGGCGGAGGAATAGCCGAGCGGCTCGACCAGCTTGTGGCCTTTGGCTCTCAGCTCGGCCAGCACGTCATCGGGAAATCCCTTCTCGATCCGCACTTCATCCGGCAGCCATTGATGATGCACGCGCGGAGCGGCAACGGCGGCGGCGATATCCATTTTGTAGTCGATGACATCGACGATCACCTGCGTCACGGCGGAGATGATGCGGCTGCCACCGGGCGTGCCGGTCACCAGGACCGGCTTGCCGTTCCTCAGCACGATGGTTGGCGACATCGACGATAACGGCCGTTTTCCCGCACCCGGCAGGTTGGCCTCGAAGCCGACCAGGCCGAATGCATTCGAGGCGCCGGGCGCGGCGGTGAAATCGTCGAGCTCATTGTTGAGCAGCACGCCGGTGCCTTCGGCGACGAGGCCGACGCCATAGGGGAAGTTCAGCGTATAGGTGTTGCTGACCGCATTGCCGCTGGCGTCGACCACGGAGTAATGCGTGGTGTTGGAGCCTTCGCGCTGCGGCGGCACTGCTGCCGCTTCGGCCCAGGGCGTGGCGCGGGCAAGGTCGATGGTGGCGCGCTGCTTGGCGGCATAATCCTTGTCGAGCAAAGCGAGTGTCGGCGCGTTGATGAAGGCGGGATCGCCGAGATAGCGGGCGCGATCGGCATAGGCGCGCTTCATCGCTTCGATCATGACATGGAGCGAGGAGGCAGAGCCCTGCTTCATGTCGGACATCTGGAAACCCTCGAGGATGTTCAGTATCTCCAGCAGCACGATGCCGCCAGAGGAAGGCAGCGGCATCGAGACGATGTCATAGCCGCGATAGGTGCCGCGCACCGGCGTGCGAATCACGGGCTGATAGGATTTCAGATCATCCAGCGCCATGATGCCGCCGGCATCGCTGATAGCCTTGACGAGTTTTTCCGCGACCGGCCCTTCGTAGAAGCCGCGCGGGCCCTGTTCGGCGATCGCGGTGAGCGTAGCCGCGAGGTCGCTCTGGATCAGCGTGTCGCCCTCATGCAGCGGCGAGCCATCGACGCGGGAGAATGTCCTAGCCGAGTTCGGCCAGCGCGACATGCGGCGATACATATCCGGCAGCGTGTCCGCGATATCATCAGCAACTGGAAGTCCGTCGCGCGCCAAGTCGATCGCGGGTTTGACGATCTGCGCCAGCGTGAATTTCCCCGAGCCATATTTCTGAAGCGCCAGTGCGAGACCGGCGACGGTGCCGGGCACGCCGATGCCGAGCGCGGAATTGCGCGACTTGTCGGGATCGGGCTTGCCCTCGGCATTGAGGAAGATGTCGCGGGTGATGGCGCTGGGAGCGGTCTCGCGATAGTCGATCGCGATATCCTCGTTGCGATCCGCAAGGTGGATCACCATGAAACCGCCGCCGCCGATATTACCGGCGCGCGGATAGGTCACTGCCATGGCAAAGCCGGTCGCGACTGCCGCATCGACGGCATTGCCGCCCTGGCGCATGATGTCGGCGCCGACGCGGGCTGCAAGTTTTTCCTGCGCCACCACCATGCCATGTTCGGCGGCAATGCCCCGCATGGTGTCGGCAGCCGGTGGCATGTAGAAGCGGCGCTGTTCCTGCGCGGCTGCCGGCATGATGGTGAAGACCACGAGCACGACAGTCGCGACAATCCTGCGCCAACCATTTGAGGAAGTTGTCATCAATATTTCGCCGCGGTTGGAGCCGAAGTGAAGCGCTCGCGTCGGGGCCGCATGCTATATGGATTTGAAGCCGACAGGCAAAGCGCCTGTTCGTGATTGGGGCAGGACGATTTTCGCATGGACATGGCAATCAGCGAGGCAGGCAACGCGGAGTTGCCGAAGGGATATCCAGGCCGTGCCGCCGTCGTTGGCTGGATCTTTTTCGACTGGGCCGCGCAGCCTTATTTCACGCTGATCACGACATTCGTCTTCGCGCCCTATTTTGCAGGTTTCGTCGCGCCCGATCCGGCGAGCGGACAGGCGATGTGGGGCTTTGCCACCGCGGCCGCGGGGCTTGCGATTGCGCTGATGTCGCCGGTGCTCGGCGCCATTGCGGATGCGAGCGGCCGGCGCAAGCCGTGGATCGCGGGCTTCGGCGCGCTGCTCGTGCTCGGTTCCTCCCTGATGTGGATCGGCCGGCCCGGCGATGCCAGTATCATCCCGCCGCTTCTGTTCGCCTATGCGCTCGCCTCTGTCGGCGCCGAATTCGCCACCGTCTTCAACAATGCGATGATGCCCACCTTGGTGCCGCCGAACCGGATCGGGCGGCTGTCAGGAACGGGTTGGGCCACCGGCTATGTCGGCGGCGTGCTTAGCCTGTTTTTGGTGCTCGGCTTCCTCGCGGCGAGCCCCGACAGCGGGCGCACGCTGTTCGGTTTCAAGCCGCTGTTCGGGCTCGATCCCGCCACGCATGCGGGCGATCGCATCACCGGGCCGTTGACGGGGCTGTGGTTCATCCTGTTCGTGACGCCGCTGTTTCTGTTCACGCCGGACTATCCGGCGAAGAGGCCGGTGCGGCAGGCGCTGCGCGAGGGCTTGCGCGAACTGAGGCAAACGATCGGCGAATTGCCAAGGCGGAAATCGGTGGCGACGTTCCTGCTCGCCAACATGATCTATGCCGACGGGCTGGTATCGCTGTTCGCCTTCGGCGGCATCTATGCTGCCGGCACTTTCGGCTGGCGCACGATCCAGATCGGTACGTTCGGCATCATCCTCGCAATCGCCGGCGTGTTCGGCGCCTGGTTAGGCGGCAAGCTCGACGATCTCCTGGGGCCGAAGCGTGTGATCGTGGGCAGCCTGATCATCCTCTTGTTCTCGATCGCAGCGATTCTTTTGGTCGACAAGGATTCGATCCTGTTCGTGCCGGTTGCGCCGCCCGAGCCGGGCGGTGCGCTGTTCGCTGGCGCGGCCGAGCGCGCCTATCTCGTGCTTGGCTGTCTGATCGGCGCCGCCGGCGGGCCGTTGCAGGCGGCTTCGCGCACGCTTCTCATCCAGCTCGCGCCGAAGGACCGCATCGCGCAGTATTTCGGATTGTTCGCGTTGACGGGCAAGGTGACGTCGTTCATGGGCCCGCTCCTGATCGGCGCCATCACCGCAGCAACCGCGAGCCAGAAGGCCGGCATGGCGGTGCTGGTGCTGTTCTTTCTCGGGGGGCTGGCACTGATATTGCGGGTGCGGGATTAGTAGTCATCGCCGTCATTCCGGGGCATCGCGCAGCGATGAACCCGGAATCTCGTGCCACACCTCTTGGATTCCGGGTTCGCGCTTCGCGCGCCCCAGAATGACGGCGTTGCCGGATCAGTGCCGGAAATGCCTGATGCCGGTGAAGACCATGGCGATGCCGTGCTCGTCGGCGGCTTTGATCACTTCGTCGTCGCGCATGGAGCCGCCGGGCTGGATCACCGCGGTGGCGCCGGCCTCGATGCAGGCGAGCATGCCGTCGGCAAACGGGAAGAACGCATCCGAGGCGACGACCGAGCCCCTGGTCAACGGCTCGGCGAGCTTCAATTCGGCTGCGGCGTCCTGCGCCTTGCGCGCGGCGATGCGGGCCGAATCGACCCGGCTCATCTGGCCGGCGCCGATGCCGACGGTGGCGAGATCCTTGGCGTAGATGATGGTGTTCGACTTCACGTGCTTTGCAACGCGGAAGGCGAATTGGAGATCGCGCAGCTCGGCATCCGACGGCGCGCGCTTGGTCACGACTTTCAGCGCCATGTCGTCGACCACGGCATTGTCGCGGCTCTGCACCAATAGCCCGCCGGCGACGGTCTTGGCGGTGAGGCCGACGCTTCGCGGATCGGGCAGGCCGCCGGCGAGCAGAAGACGGAGATTCTTCTTCGCCGCGACGATCTTGATCGCTTCATCGGTCGCGTCAGGCGCGATGATGACTTCGGTGAAGATCTCGGTGATCGCGCGCGCGGCGGCCGCATCGAGCGTGCGGTTGACGGCGACGATGCCGCCGAAGGCGGACGTCGAATCGCAGGCCAATGCCTTGCGATAGGCGCTGACGAGATCGGCGCCTTCAGCGACGCCGCAAGGATTGGCGTGCTTGACGATGACGCAGGCGGCGGTGCGCTTGGCATCGAACTCGCCGATGCATTCATAGGCCGCGTCGGTGTCGTTGATATTGTTGTAGGACAGCTCCTTGCCCTGCACCTGCCGCGCGGTGGCGACGCCCGGGCGCTTCTCCGGCGTCGCGTAGAACGCCGCGCTCTGGTGCGGGTTCTCGCCATAGCGCAGCTTCTGGATCAGCTTGCCGCCGAAGGCGCGGAAATCGGGCGCTTCGGTCTTGAGTTCTTTCGCGAACCAGTTCGAGATCGCCGCGTCATAGGCCGCGGTGCGGGCATAGGCCTTGGCGGCGAGGCGGCGGCGAAGCGCGAGCGTGGTCGCGCCCTTGTTGGTCGCGAGCTCGTCGAGCACCGCCTGATAGTCCTGGGCTTCGACGATCACGGCGACGTCGTCATGATTCTTCGCCGCGGCGCGGATCATCGCGGGACCCCCGATGTCGATATTCTCGATGCACTCTTCGAAATCGGCGCCCTTCTCGACGGTGGCCTCGAACGGATAGAGATTGACGACGAGCAGGTCGATCGGCGCGATGCCGTGGGCCTGCATGGCCGCCGCATGCTCCTTGTTGTCGCGGATCGCGAGCAGGCCGCCATGCACCCTGGGATGCAAGGTCTTGACCCGGCCGTCCATCATTTCGGGGAAGCCGGTCAGGTCGGAAACGTCCTTCACCTTGAGGCCGGCGCCGGCAATCGCTTTCGCGGTGCCGCCGGTGGAGACGAGCTCGGCGCCGTGGACGGCGAGCGCGCGGGCGAACTCGATCAGGCCGGTCTTGTCGGAAACGGAAAGGAGGGCGCGGGTGACGCGGCGGGTCGTGTCAGTCATGGGCAAGATCCTCTGTTAGGGAGTACCTATGCCCAGGCGCGCGGCAGATATATCCCGCGCTTCCCGATGGTGCTCCATCCAAGGTCGCCAGTCGCGCGAGCGAGTGCTCGTTAGCAGCTTTCGACGATCTTCACAACGGCCCAATAGGTCTGGACGGAGTCCGTCTACAGCGGAAGTTCCGGCTCGCGTCGTGCATTGCGGCGCGCATTGGTGACCGACGCCGAAGTGCTCGAGCGGACGAAACTCCAGCGGATGGTGGAGACCTGCCTTGCATCCTGCCGGATCACGATCTGGGAGGTGCGGCGCGGGCCGTCATTGCCGGCGAGGAACACGCTGTCCTCGAGATCGACCTTGTCGTCGACCGCCTCGAAGGTCCAGACGTCGCGGTTCGGCAAGACCAGCATGACGCCGCGGGCATCCGAAAGCCGGCTCGCCTTCACCGACGGGTGCAGGTGAAACCGCAGCGCGTATTCGCTGCCGTGGCCCTTGATGCGGCCGCCTGATGGCGGCGACACCGTATCCTCGCCGTCGAGCCGCGAGCCGTCCTGCGCCGCCATCAGCACGCGGTGGTGGATGACGCCGAAGCGCGAGAGATAGCCGTCATGCGAGGTCGTCAGGACATCGCCATTGCCGGTTGCCTCGCGATAGCTCTCGACATTGCTCGGGCCGCTGGTGATCGGCGCGCCCTTGAGCAGGCGCTTCATCGCGGACATCTCGACGAACTGGCAGGATGAGGTGTCGTGATAGGTCAGTGTCGAATGCGCCGCCGTCGAGCGCGCGAACGGCCGCCAATTGTCGCGACCGGTGGCAGGCATGCCGCAATTGACGACGATCCGGCTCGGTCCGGATGAAAGCTCGAACGACAGACATCCGGCATGGGCATCCTGGCTGATGCTGGGCGGCGGCGGCGGGCCGGTGTCGATGATCACGGTCATGTTGCCGGCGTCGAGCCGCTGATACCCGGTATGCGGCATGCTCGCCATCGGTGCGCCGTGGGCGTCGTCATAGGCCAAGAGTGTCGCGACGAGGTCGGACGGCGCGGTGCTCATGCCGTTGAACAGCGCGAAGCTGCCATCGCCATGGCGGAAGAAGCGCAGCATCGGCATCATGCGATCGATGGCGTTGAGCAGCGCCGGCGGCGGGGCGATGTTGCGAGCGGCGAAGGTCTGGCGCAGCGGCAGCATATCGCTGAGCAGTTCGACCAGCGCGCCGGGATTGCGCGAGATGTGGCCGCCATCGGGCAGGATCTGCCGTTGCAATTCGTCGGACAGACGTCGCGTCGCCGAGCGGACGTGGCGAGCCTGGTTGGCAAGGCAGAGCGAGGCGTAGCACAGCGCGATCAGGACCTGCAGCCGCGGCACGCCATCGGCGGCATCGACCATGCCGTAGCGCAAATGGCGGATCTCGCGTCCCAGCCCGCGCAGATATTTCCGGTAGAATTTGCCGTCCGTATCGCTGAGCACCAGCGGCGCCTGCGACAACAGCGAGATGACACGGCGCGCCCGCACGTCGGCGCGCCGCTCCAGCGGCCGCTTGCGCGACGCGTTCGACATCCAGTCGTCGATCAGGGAACGCGCATTGGCCCGGGTCAGCGCGGTATCGGCGACGCGCAGATGGCGCAGCCAGCCGAAGCCGAGCAGGGCCGCCTCCCAATCCTCCGATGGCGGCTCGAGGTCGAAGATCGAACGGCCGTGGCAGGTCACGATCTTGCCGGCGAACACGAAGCGGCCGGCATAGATTTCCGCGGCGCGGGTGGCATCCGCCGTACGCAGGTCATGCGGGGCGATGATCAGGCGGTCGCTGCGGCCGGGCCACAATCGCGAGAGCGCGACGGTTCCGCCGCTGGCGCGCGCGGCCACGCTGCGCGCGAAGCGGCCAGCGATCAGCGTCGAGATGCGTCTGCGTTGGGCGACGGACACGCCTAACCTTTGAAGGGAGAAGGGATTCTGGCGAATCCTTTTAATCCGGAAACGCCGCCAAGACACCATCTTGAAACGGCGCGAATCAGGTGCAGCGCGATCCGGACAAGGGCGCACCGGTTTTCTTCGCGCCAACCGCAAACCATTGGCGCGAAGATCGGGCTCCAGCGACGGTGAAAGCTGAATGAAATCAGGATTTAACCAGTCGCGCGGCGTAGAATCCGTCCAATCCGCCGAGCCTCGCATCGGCATGGGGCAGATGGCAGGGCAGTGTGCGCAAGTCGCCGTCGGCGGTCACGAGCTCGGAGAGGCCGGCGACCTCGCTTGGGGTGATCGGCGCGCGGCGCAGCCCTGATTCGCTGCCCAGGAGCGCCGCAATGGGTTGCTCGCCCTCCTCCGGCTCCAGCGAACAGGTGCAATAGACCAGTGTTCCGCCTGACTTGAGCAGGGTGACCGCCTTTTGCAGCAGCCGCTTCTGCAGGGCGGCCAGCGTCGCGATCTCGGCCTCCTGCCGCAGCCAAGCCACATCGGGGTGGCGGCGGATGGTGCCGGTCGAGGTGCAGGGCGCGTCGAGCAGGATGCCGTCGAAGCCGTCACCACCGCCCGGCCACTCGACGGCGTCGGCGACGATGCATTCCGCCGAAAGCGAAAGTCGCGCAAGGTTGTCGCGCAGCCGTGCCATCCGCGCCGGCGAGCGATCGACGGCAGTCACCTGTGCGCCGGCATAGGCGAGCTGCGCCGTCTTGCCGCCGGGCGCGGCGCAGAGATCGGCGATTCGCTTGCCTTTGATGTCGCCGAACAGCCGCGCCGGAAGTGCCGCGGCGGCGTCCTGCACCCACCATTGCCCTTCCGGAAAGCCCGGCAGCATGGTCACCGAGCCGTGCAACAGCGTACGCACGGTTCCCGTCGGCAGCATCTCGCCGTGCAGCCGGCTCGCCCATTGCGCGGGGTCGGATTTCACCGTGAGGTCGAGCGAGGGCTCATTGGCGATGGCAAGCGCCATTTCGCGCGCGGTGGCTTCGCCGTAATGGGCGGCCCAGCGCGCAAACAACCAGTGCGGGAGATCCAGCGTCTGGGTCCTGACCTCGTCGACCAGCGCATGGCCCTCACGGGCGCAGCGGCGCAGCACGGCATTGACGAGGCCTGCATATTTGGCGGCGCGCCGGTCCGATTGCACGAGTCGCACCGACAGATCGACCGCGGCATGATCGGGCACGTCCATCCAGAGGATCTGCGCGGCGCCGATCAAAAGCGCGCTCTGCGCACGCGGCGCATCGGTCGGGATGCCGCGGTCGAGCAGGCGCGACAGCAGATGGCCGAGGGTTCCGAGCCGGCGCAGGATCGTCGACACCAATCGGCGCATCAGCGCGCGGTCGCGATCGGCAAGCGTCTTGAGGCCGGGATGGGCGCCAGTGCCATCGAGCTGGTCATCGAGCGTGCGATGCTTGTGCAGAACGCCGTCCAGAATGTCGGCTGCGATCCGTCGCGCCGCAAGGCCGGGCACTTCGATCGACGCTGCAAATCTTGAAGGGGGCATGGAGCGGAAATATCTCAGTCAGGGAAAGCGGATAGCGCCTCGGCTCATGCCATCATGGGGAAGAGGCCACAGCTCTGGCATGCGAATAAGCCAAATCTAAGAATCGGTCTTCCGATTTCTTGATCGTGATGCCAAAGGTTTGTGGTCATCCGCGATATAAAAATCTGTTGCAGGAAAGTTGCAGGAAAATCGTAGCATGGCCGACAATGGATCACCGCCGGAACGCAAGCCGCTGACGCCAGCCGCGCAGCGCGCGCTTGCCGAAGCCGAAGCGCGACGGAAGGCCGCGGCGGCAAACGCAACGCCGATGCAGAAGGAGGTTCAGGGACCAAAGGGACCGGAACCGACACGCTACGGCGATTGGGAGAGCAAGGGCATCGCGTCGGATTTCTGACGCAGCCGTCTCTTCTCACCTCACCGGGCTCGATCTTGTTTGGGCATGATCTTCCCACGCAAACGCTTCGCGTTTGTCGCGACGGAAAACCGGTTTCCACTTTTCCGGATCATGCTCTAGCGTGGGGCGATGCCTCCCGACGAGCGAATCAATCCATATCGGCGATCATTTCGCCGCGCTCCATTTGGCCGTCGGTTCTCGGCTGCTTTGCCATGGGTGTTCGTGATCGGTATTGCGCTCGGCACCATGCTTCCAATCCGGCAATGGGTGCCTTGGCAGCTTCCGCATTGGGGTAGTAGCCGCGTGCAGGATGCCGATGCGATCTGGCAGCGCGGCGGCACTCCAGATGTCCGCCGCACTGTCGATGTCGTCAGGACGATCGACGGCGACACGTTCGAGGCGCGCGTGCATCTGGAGCAGGGACGCGACCTCATGACCCATGTCCGCTTGCGCGGCATCGATGCGCCGGAGTTGAAGGCATCATGCCAGGAAGAATTGGAAAGGGCCGAGGCTGCGACCGATGCCTTGCGCAATCTTCTCAGCCAGGGCGGCGTCGTGATCTACAATATCGGTCCCGACAAATATCCGGGGCGCGTCGTCGCCAACGTCGCGACCAGGCGTACGGACAACGTGTCGGCGGCACTGCTCGCGGCAGGCCATGCGCGCAGCTACAATGGCGGCCATCGCTTTGGCTGGTGCGCGAGGAGCCGACGCTTCTGGGAATGAGAAAAGCCGCGCAACAGCGCAGGTTTTGTTAATTCGCGTGCTTCGATCGGTTCAGTGCGTGACGACCACGGTGGCGCCGACGGGGACGCGGGAGTAGAGGTCGGTGATGTCATCGTTCAGCATGCGGATGCAACCATAGGAGACGAAGCCGCCGACCGAGCCCGGCACGTTGGTGCCATGGATCGCATATTCGCCGCCGGCGAGCGTCATCGCCGCAACGCCCATCGGATTGCGCGGCGAGCCGCCGGGAATCACGTCGGGCATGTGGGGCTTGTCGCGCTTGACTTCGGCGGGCGGCGACCAGGCCGGATAGCGGTATTTGCCGTCGATCTGCGTGGTGCCGGCCCACTGCTTGCCGGCCTTGCCGACGCCGACCGGATAACGCATGGCGTGACCGTAATCGAGAACCAGATAGAGGCGCCGCTCGCCGGTCCTCACCACGATCGTGCCCGGAGAATAATGGTCGTCGTGCATATCGACCATTTCCGGCCGCGCTTCGGCGGCTGTCGGCATCAATGCGCCCAGCGCAAATACGCCCAGCCCAAAGGTGGCAGCCATGGCCACCGCGATCCTCATCGACATGAAACTCTCCACATCCAGCCGCCCTTTGCGGGATCTCAGATATCGCGCTGCCGGTCAGGCTCCGGCCTGCCGTTCGCACCCGGCATTCTTGACCGTGTGTGTTAACCGGCTGTTTTCTTATGTCGCGCGGGGGGCGGTTCGCGTCGGGCGGAAGAGCGGAAAAGTTGCAAATAAAGTAAATGACCCGCAAACGACACAACCTGCGGCGGCAAACGTGCCGCTCCCGCTGCGGACGCGTGACAATCGCGTGAGGATTGGAAGATGTCGATCGCGCCTACTTGCTCGATTTTTTCTTCTTGGTCGCGGGCGACTTCTCCGGCTTCGGCTCGGCGGCACCCGGTGCCTTCTTGCAAGGGCCGGCATAATCGACCGCGACCTTGACGTGCCGCGCTTCGCACTCGTTCGGATAGGTCTTGCCGTTGCAACCGCAAACCGGCCGGTGAATCCGGATGCAAAAAGCCGGGGCTTTTTCGCAGGTGCCCTTGGCATCCGCGACCCCGCACTGTCCGGCCTCCTTGCGACAGAACAGCGCCGAGTTGCAGGTGATCTTCTCCGGCCCCCCGCAGGCATCGTCGAGATTCGCCGCGCGCAAGCTCGGCATGCCGATCATGAGACCGGCCGCGGCGATCAGCGCCGCGGCGGCAAGACGACCAAAGTGCAACCCCATGAACTCCCCCCTGCCGCGGTGTTAAACCGCGGCGCCCTTCTTGTTCTGCCGGTTCTTGACGAGATCATCAACCACCGCGGGATCGGCCAGCGTCGAGGTGTCGCCGAGGCTTGACGGTTCGTCCTCGGCGATCTTGCGCAGGATGCGGCGCATGATCTTGCCGGAGCGGGTCTTGGGCAGGCCCGGCGCGAACTGGATCAAGTCGGGCGAGGCGATCGGACCGATGTCCTTGCGCACCCAGGCAACCAGCTCCTTGCGCAACTCCTCGCTCGGCTCGGTGCCCGCCATCAGCGTGACATAGGCGTAGATGCCCTGGCCCTTGATGTCATGGGGATAGCCGACCACGGCGGCTTCCGACACCGCCGCATGCGCCACCAGCGAGCTCTCGACCTCGGCGGTGCCCATGCGGTGGCCGGAGACGTTGATGACGTCGTCGACGCGGCCGGTGATCCAGTAAAAGCCGTCGGCGTCGCGCCGGCAGCCGTCGCCGGTGAAATACTTGCCCTTGTAGGTCGAGAAATAGGTCTGCTCGAAACGGGCGTGGTCGCCATAGACGGTGCGCATCTGGCCGGGCCAGGAACGGATCAGGCATAGATTGCCGGTCGCCTCGCCCTCCAGCACCTTGCCCTCGGCATCGACGATCTCAGGCACCACGCCGAAGAATGGCCGTGTCGCCGAGCCCGGCTTGAGCTTGGTGGCGCCGGGCAGCGGGGTGATCAGGATGCCGCCGGTCTCGGTCTGCCACCAGGTGTCGACGATCGGGCAGCGGCTGTCGCCGACCACGCGGTAGTACCATTCCCAGGCTTCCGGATTGATCGGCTCGCCGACCGAGCCGAGCAGCTTCAGGCTCTTGCGCGACGTCTTCTTGACGGGCTCGTCGCCACCCTGCATCAGCGCGCGGATCGCGGTCGGCGCGGTGTAGAAGATGTTGACCTTGTGCTTGTCGATGACGTTCCAGAAGCGGGAATTGTCGGGATAGTTCGGTACGCCCTCGAACATCAGCGTGGTCGCGCCGTTGGCGAGCGGACCGTAGAGGATGTAGGTGTGGCCGGTGACCCAGCCGACGTCGGCGGTGCACCAGTAGATGTCGCCATCGTGATAGTCGAACACATATTGATGCGTCATCGACGCGAACACGAGATAGCCGCCGGAGGTGTGCAGCACACCCTTGGGCTGGCCGGTCGAGCCTGACGTATAGAGGATGAACAGCGGATCTTCCGCGTGCATCGGCTCGCACGGGCAGTCCGTCGTCACCATCTCGGCCGCCTCGTGGTACCAGAAGTCGCGGGTCGGATTCATGTCGACGGCAGCGCCGGTGTGCTTGACCACGACGACCCAGTCGACGCCCTCGGTCTTGGCCAGCGCCGCGTCGACATTGGCCTTCAGCGGCACTTTCCTTCCCCCGCGCAATCCCTCGTCAGCGGTGATGACGATCTTGGATTTGCAGTCGCTGATGCGCTGGGCGAGGCTGTCGGGCGAGAAGCCCGCGAACACCACCGAATGAATCGCGCCGATCCGCGCACAGGCCAGCATCGCATAGGCGGCCTCGGGGATCATCGGCAAATAGATGGTGACGCGGTCGCCCTTGCTGACGTTGCGGTTGCGCAGGATGTTGGCCATCCGGCAGACTTCGTCGTGCAGCTCGCGATAGGTGATGTGCTTCGACTTCGAGGGGTCGTCGCCCTCCCAGATGATCGCGGTCTGGTCGCCGCGGGTTTCGAGATGGCGGTCGATGCAGTTCCAGGCGACGTTGAGCACGCCGTCCTCGAACCATTTGATCGAGATGTTGCCGGGCGCGAAGGAGACATTCTCGACCTTGGAGTACGGCTTGATCCAGCCGATGCGCTTGCCGTGCTCGGCCCAGAAGCCGTTGGGGTCGGAAACCGAGCGCGCATACATCTCCTGGTATTTGGCGTCGTCGATATAGGCGCGTTTGGCCCAATCGGCTGAGACGTCATAAATCTTCTCGGACATCACATTCCCTCCACTCGACATCCGGCCCGCGTGATCCCGGTGTTGCGGGCCATCTTCATGGTTACGGTGATTATGCGTCGCCGGACAATACCCGGACAAGCGCTGGTGTCTTGGACCTTGGTCGGCTTCTCGTGCCGGAGCCTTGCTTCCAGTTGGGGGGATCGATCAAAATCGCGTTTTGAGCGAGGTCAAAATCAACGTTATCGCGCGAATGGCGGCCATGAACGGTATTTAGGAACCGTTAATGACTGATTCGCGACTCGCAAAAGCCGGAGTAACCCCCTAAATGGCGTTCCCGAGGCCAACAGCCTCCGGAACCAAGCCATAAAAATCGGCATTACCGAAAACCAGTGGAGCCAAGGCGTCAACGGTCATGATGGATCAGCAGAATTTTGTGGCTACGCGGCCCGTTTCCGCCGATCCGACGCTGCCGCTGGCGAAAGCACTGGGCCAATGGCCGACCAAGCTGCCCACTCCCAAGCAGAAGATCACCGTCAAGGGCTCGGTGAAGGAACTGGCTGCGGAACTTGGCCTCAAGCTCGGCGACCAGGCTCTGCTCACCATCCGCCGTGTCAAGCGCGGCAAGAACTATTCATTTGTTCGCGCCAACGGCTCGCACATCCGCGACGCCCGGACCATCCGCCGCCTCCATGCGATGGCGGTACCGCCCGCCTATCGCGAGGTGCGCTACTCCCACGATCCGAGTTCGCATCTGCAGGCGATCGGCCGCGATGCCGCGGGACGGCTGCAATACCGCTATCACGCCGACTGGGAGAAGGTCCGCGAGCACCGCAAGGCGCATCGGCTGGCAAAGCTGGTGGGGGCGCTGCCGAAGATCCGGCGCAACGTCTCGAAATATCTGTCCGGCGATGAGCCGACGCGCGAATTTGCGCTGTCTGCGGTGATCGAATTGATTGCGCGCACGGCGATACGCCCCGGCAATGAATCCTATGCGCGGCTCAACGGCACCCGCGGCGCCACCACGCTCTTGAAGTCGAACGTCACGCTCGAGGACGACTGCGTGGTCCTGACCTTCAAGGCCAAGGGCGGCAAGGCCGTGCGCAAGGAATGCGACGCGGCCAAGCTGGTGCGCGCGATCGGCATCCTGCGGAGCGTGCCGGGCAAGCGCATGTTCCAGTATCGCGACAGGTCCGGCACCGTCCGTGCGGCGTCGACCACGGCGGTGAATGCGTTCCTGCGCGAGATCGCCGGTATCAAGATTTCGCTGAAGGATTTTCGCACGCTGATGGCCTCCGCCGTCGTGCTGGAATCGCTGTCGCGGATCACGCCGGCCTCGAGCGCCCGCGGCCGCAAGAAGCAGGTGCTGGAAGCGGTGCGCGCGGCGGCCGATGAACTCTCCAATACGCCCGCGATCTGCCGCAAGAGCTATGTCCACGACACCATCGTCACCGCCTTCGAGGACGGCATCCTGGAGCGTTTCGCCGCGACCATGAAAGGCTATCGAACGCAAGCCAAGCGCGAGCAGCTATTGGCGCAGGTGGTGACCGCAGCGGCGGTTTGATCTTTTTTCCTTCTCCCCATGTGGGAGAAGGTGGCGCGGACGAAGTCCGCGACGGATGAGGGGTTTGCCCACCACGAACACAGGCGTTTGCGGAGAGAACCCCTCACCCGCGCTCGCTTCGCGACCGCACCCTCTCCCACAAGGGGAGAGGGTTTCAGAGCCCGCCCATCTTGCAGACGATCTTCCACTCGTCCGCGGTCACGGGCTGCACCGACAGGCGCGAATATTTGACCAGCGCCATGTCGGCGAGCTTGTCCTCGGCCTTGATCGCTCCGATCGTCACCGGCGTCTTCAAGGGCTTGTCGGCCTTGATGTCGACGCAGACGAATTTGCCGGTCTTGTCGGTCGGGTCGGGATAGGCCTCCTTGATGATCTCGGCGATGCCGACGATCTCCTTGCCCTCGTTGGAGTGATAGAAGAAGGCCTTGTCGCCCTTCTTCATGTTGACGAGATTCTGGCGCGCGGTGAAGTTGCGCACGCCGGTCCAGGCCTCGCCCTTGGCGCCCTTCGCTACCTGCTGGTCCCAGGACCAGGTCGACGGTTCGGATTTCACCAGCCAATACGCCATCATCATCCCTCCGCCTTGAATGGCCGCGTCAACAGGCTCTCGATCGCGGCATCGATCGTCAATTGCCTGGTAAGGATCGCTGCCACCGCATTTGATACCGGCATCTCGATATTTTGCGAAGCCGCAAGCTCGATCAGCACCGGTGCAGTGAACATGCCTTCGGCAAGCTTGCCGGCTGGCGGCTCTTCCCCGCGGCCGAGCGCAATGCCGAGCGCGAAATTGCGCGACTGCGGGCTGGAGCAGGTCAGGATCAGGTCCCCGAGGCCGGACAGTCCCACCAAGGTTTCGGCGCGTGCGCCGCACGCACGTCCGAGCCGCGCCAGTTCGCTGAAGCCGCGCGTGGTCAGTGCCGCAAGCGCTGACGCTCCGAGCTCGCGGCCAGCCACGATGCCGGCCGCGATCGCCAGCACGTTCTTGGCGGCACCGCCGATTTCGACGCCGCGGACATCGGTCGTGTGATAGGGCCGGAAGGTCGGCGACCCCAGCGCCTGCACCAGCGCGCTCGCCAGGGATTCATCTCTCGTCGCCAGCGTCACCGCTGTTGGAAGCCCGCGCGCTACATCGTCGGCGAAGCTTGGTCCCGACAATATCGCCGGCGTCGCATCGGGTGCGGCCTCCGCAATCACGTCGGTCATGAACTTGTGGGTGCCGCGCTCGATGCCCTTGGCGCAGGCGATGACGGGCGTCGCCTCTGCAAGTCGGGGCGCCAGATGCATGACAGCCGCACGCAAATGCTGCGCGGGGGTTACGACGAGGATGAGATCGGTGCGGGCAGCCGCTGCAATGTCGGCGGTGACCTTGACGCTGGAGTCGAGAGGCACGCCGGGAAGTCTTGGATTGGTGCGCGTCGCCTGGATCTGCGCAGCGTGCGCCGCGTCGCGCGCATAGAGCACGACATCGCGACCGGCCCGCGCCGCGACGGCCGCGAGCGCCGTGCCCCACGCGCCCGCGCCTATCACTCCAACAGATTGATGCGCCGGCATCAGGCAGACTCATCTGAACTCCCTCTCCCCGCTCTTGCGGGGAGAGGGTTGGGGTGAGGGGCTGCTCTCCGCGAATCCGCAAAGTGAGGTGTGCGCGGAGGCTCCCGCTCACCCGGATTTGCGCTACGCGCAAATCCGACCTCTCGCCGCAAGCGGGGCGAGGTGGCACGGCGTCTGCGGCGTGATCCTTCAAACATCTCAGAATCCCGCGCGGGTGTTGGCGTAGCCCGCGGGCGCCTTGGCGTTGGCGTCGAGCAGCCAGCGGGCGCGCGGGGGCGCGTCCATTGTGTCGGTGAGGCCGAGCGCCATCCGCTCGGCGCCGGCCCAGGCGATCATCGCGCCATTGTCGGTGCAGAGTGCGGGCGGCGGAATGATCAGCGTCGTCTGCGCCTTGGCGGCGACATCCTGCAGCGCGCCGCGGATCGCGTGATTGGCGGCGACGCCGCCGGCCGCGACGAGCGCGCGGGGCGGACCGAATTGCTCCTGGAACAATCTCAAACCGACGCTCAACCGGTCCGCGGTCGATTCCAGCACCGCGGCCTGAAAACCGGCGCAGAGGTCGCTGACATCCTGCGGCTCCAGCGGCGCCAGTCGGCTCGCCTCGTTGCGCACGGCGGTCTTCAGGCCCGACAGCGAGAAATTGGCGTCGGGACGGCCGAGCATTGGCCGCGGAAATGCAAAGCGCGTGGCGTCACCACCCTCTGCCGCGCGTTCCACCTCCGGCCCGCCCGGATAGGGCAGCGACAGCATCTTTGCGATCTTGTCGAAGGCCTCGCCCATGGCGTCATCGACGGTGGTGCCGAGCCGCACATACTGGCCGACGCCGACCACGGCGACGATCTGGGTGTGGCCGCCGGAGGCCAGGAACAGGCAATAAGGAAACGCCAATGCACAGGTGAGCCGCGGCGTCAGCGCATGCGCTTCCAGATGGTTCACCGCGATCAGCGGCGTGTCGTGCACCATCGCGATCGCCTTTGCCGTGGTGAGGCCGACGATGACGCCGCCGATCAGGCCAGGACCTGCGGCAGCAGCGACGGCGGACAATTGCGCATAGCCGACATCAGCCTCTTTCATGGCGCGATCGATGATACCGTCGAGCAGGTCGACATGGGCGCGCGCGGCGATCTCCGGCACCACGCCGCCGAAGCGCGCATGCTCTTCTGTCTGCGAGCGCACGATGTTGGACAGAATCCGTCCGCTGCCGTCGCTCTGGCGCTCGACCACAGCGGCTGCGGTTTCATCGCAGGTGGTCTCTATACCCAACACCAGCATCGGCGTGTCGTTACCCAAGTTCGGTCCTTGTGCTATTTCGCGTGCTATCTTCCGTTCCGTCACTCGGTAGCATTGCGAGGTCACAGCGTGCAATCGTCGGTTCTGCCCCAAATGTCGCTCCCGAAAGCCTGAAGATGGCCGTTCTTGTCACGCGCCCGCAAGGAGATGGTGAGGCCACTGCCGATAGTCTGCGCAGCCTGGGTTTTGAGGTATTGCTCGCACCGGTGCTGCGGTTCGAGGTGCTGCCGTTCCAGGAAGACGATGCCGCGGACTATGACGCTGTCATCGTCACCAGCGCCAACGCGCTGCGCGCCGCTGCGCCCCAGCTCGCCGGCCATGCGCTGCTTCGCCTGCCGCTGTTTGCGGTCGGCGAGCATACCGCCGCCGCGGCCCGCGAGGCTGGATTTGGCGAGGTGGCAAGCGCCGACGGCGATGCCACCGCACTCTACGAGCTCGTGCGGGCGCACAGGAAAGCGAAGAAACTGAAAAAGGCGGCAACCTTGCTTTATCTCGCGGGTGCCGATCTTTCGCGCGATCTCGCCGGCGAGCTGGGCGATGCCGGCTTTACGGTCATAACCCGCACGACATACCGGATGAGCCCGGTGGCGGGACTGCCGCGTCCGGTGTGTGACGCTTTCATGGCGGGCGGTATCGAGGCCGTGCTGCATTATTCCCGCCGCAGCGCGCGGGCGTTTCTCGATGCGGCGCGGGCGGAAGGCCTCGAAATATCGGCCCTGGCGCTGCCGCATTGCTGCATTTCGGCTGCTGTTGCCGCCGTCCTGCGCGAGGCCGGAGCCACCCAGGTCGTCACCGCCGCCTCGCCGGACGAAAATGCCCTGTTCGAAACCCTGACGCGTGCTTTGCGGCCCTGATTGGCTTAAGAGAACGGTCCGATTCTGGTAAGTCTTATTCTGGTAAAGTCTTGTTCTGGTAAAGTCTTGGCTTTCCCGGTTTCGGCGTATCAACAGTCAAGGGAACCGCTGCATGGTCGATGAGAGGCCCGAAGACACCGAATCGGTGGCGGATTCCTCCGCCTGGTCGCGGCGCGCGCCGCCAACCATCGATCTCAAGGCGACCGAGGTGTCGAGCGAACCGCCCAAAACGGATTCCGTGAACACGGATAGCGCTCAGGCGGATAGCGGAAATGTGAGCGGTGAAGCGGCCGCCGCCGAGGCGGCGCCGCAACCCGAGCCTGCGATGGAGACGGCTGCAGCCGCGCCGGATCCGGAACCCTCCTCCGCCGAACCTCCGCCTCGGCCGATCTCGCCCTGGGTGATTGCGCCTGTTTCGGGCGCTGTCGCTGCCGCGCTGGTGATCGGCGTCGGCTGGTTGCTCGGCTGGCCCGCGGTACAACCGGCGCAGCCGCCTGTGCCGCAGCTTAGCGCCGGCGCTATCGACGAGCTCACGGGGCGTGTCGCAGGCGTCGAAGCGAAGATCGGCAGGCAGGCTTCAAGCGATCAGGCGCTGGCCGCGCGGATCGACGGGCTGGAGAAATCCGCGAATGCGCTGCGCGGCGAACTTGCGGCATCACGCGCGCAATCGGACAAGCTGGCCACGGCGATCGATCGGGTGAAATCGATGCCACGCGATGGGTCCGCGTCCACGCCGGATCTGTCAGCAGTCAACGATCGGATTTCAAGAATCGAGAGCGCGGTACGGAAGCAAACGGCTGAGCTCGCCCAGCAAGGCAACAAGATCGCGGAAGTGGGCGCAGCCGATGCAAAGCTCGCTGACGATCTGCCGCTGCGCCGCGTGGTTGCCGCATCGCTGCTCGATGTCGCGGTCCGTCACGGCGATGCCTATGCCGCGCCGCTCGAGGTCGCCAAGCAGTTTGCGGAAAACCCTGATGCGCTCAAGCCGCTCGATGCGTTCGCGGCCTCCGGCGTGCCGAGCGCCGGCGCGCTCTGCCGCGAGCTGCTCGAGATCGTGCCAAGGCTTGCGCCGCCCCCGCCGTCGGCCGCGGCCACCACCGGCACCGGCATCGTCGATCGCCTGCAGGCCGGCGCGGCCAAGCTCGTGCGCATCGAGCGCACCGATGCGACGGGTACCGATCGCGGCAGCGTGGTTGCGCGCATCACCCAGGCCGCACTGCGCAACGATCTCGGCGAGGCGCAGCGCGAACTGAAGACGCTGGCGCCCGCCGATCGCGCGGCGGCGCAAGCGTGGCTCGAAAAAGTCGAAGCGCGCGCCGCATCGCTGGCGGCCTCGCGAACATTTGCCGACAACGCCATGGCTGGGCTCGCGAAGGCCGGACAGTAGGTTCTCCATGATCCGGATCATTCTGTTTCTCGTATTGATCGCGCTTGCCGCGGCCGGCGCGGCCTGGGTCGCCGACCAGCCCGGCGATGTCGTGCTGTCCTGGGGTGGCGGGCGCGCGGTGACCACGCTGCCCGTGTTCGCGCTGGGGCTCGGCATCGTCGCGGTCGTGGCCGTCATCGTCTGGTCGATCCTGTCCTGGCTGTGGCGTGTGCCGGCGCGCATCCGGCGCGGCCGGCGCGAGCGCCGTCATGCGCGTGGCCGTCATGCGATCACTCAAGGGCTGCTCGCGATCGGCCATGGCGATTCGACGGCGGCGCGGCACCATGCGGAAACCGCGCGGCGTCACGCCGGCAGCGATCCGCTGACGCTTCTCCTCCACGCGCAATCGGCGCAGCTCGAGGGCGACCGCGAGGGGGCGCAGCGCGCATTCCGCGCAATGGCCGAGCGCGAGGATACGCGGCTGCTCGGCCTGCGCGGCCTGTTCATCGAGGCGCAGCGTTCGGACGATGCGGTTGCCGCGGTCATGATCGCGGAAGAGGCGCTGAAGGTTTCGCCGTCCTCGCCTTGGGCCTCGCAGGCCGTGCTCGGCTTCTGCTGCGCCAAGGGCGACTGGGCCGGCGCGCTTTCGATCCTCGACAACAACCAGAGCTCCGGCCTCATCGACAAGGCGACCTATCGGCGGCAGCGCGGCGTGCTGCTCACCGCACGCGCGCTGGAGTTCGAGACCGTCGACCGCGATTTGTCGCGCGAGAGCGTGATGGAGGCGATCAAGCTCGCGCCGACGCTCATCCCGGCCGCGGCGCTTGCCGCCAAATATGAGAGCGAGGCGCATCAGGTTCGGCGCGCGATGAAGATCGTCGAGACCGCGTGGCTGTCGCAGCCGCATCCCGAGCTCGCCGATGCCTATGCGCATGTGAAGCTCGGGGACTCCGCGCGGCAGCGGCTGGTGCGGGTCGAGACGCTGGCGGCGAAGACGCCCGATAATATCGAGGGCGCGCTCGCGATCGCGCGCGCGGCGATCGACGCCGCCGAATTCGCCAAAGCACGCGAGGCGCTGACGCCGTTCATCGCCGCACCGACCCAGCGCGTGGCGCTGTTGATGGCCGAGATCGAGCGCACCGAGCATGGCGACAGCGGCCGGGCCCGCGCCTGGACCTTGCGCGCGGTGCGCGCGCTGCACGATCCGGCCTGGACCGCGGACGGCTATGTCAGCGACCGCTGGCGGCCGGTCTCGCCGGTCACCGGCCGGCTCGATGCCTTCCAGTGGCAGACCCCGGTCGCCGCGCTCCCGTCCGACAAGGGCCCGGCGATCGAATCCTCGCCGTTCGAGGAAGCGATGCTGGCCTCGAAGCGGATCGAGCTGCCGAAGGAAGCCCCGTCCGCGCCGCCCGCGAAACCGCTCGACGTGGCCATAGAAAAACCGGTCGAGCCGATAAAGCCCGTCGAAACAGCGCCGCCCGCCCCACAGGACAACACGCCGCCGGCCGCATCCCCGGCCCCGGTGGAACCAGCGCCCGCCGCCCCGTCGGTGACGGCATCCGCCCCGCCAGCTCCACAGCCGGCCCCAGCCGAATCATCGCCCGAAGCGGTGGCGCCATTGTTCCGCGACCGCCAGGACATCCCCAAAACGCCGCCGGCGCCGATTCCGGCGGTAATTCCCATCGTCCGCGCCCCCGACGACCCCGGGATCGAGGAAGACGGCAGCCGCGACGAATTTTCCGAGCAGATCGGGCCGCCAAAGGCCCAGGCCGGCGGCTGGCGCGGATTTCTGTCCCGCTGGGGGAGCTGAGACGCGGTCAAATGGCCGCGTCAACCTTGCCAATCGGGGCTACGCCCGATATCAGTGCGCACGCTTTCTGGCTAAGTTGCCGAACGGTTCGCCGCAATAGCTCAGTTGGTAGAGCACGTCATTCGTAATGACGGGGTCGGGGGTTCGAGTCCCTCTTGCGGCACCATCGCTCAAAGCATTTTTGATATTTCCGAGCGCCCTCAAAAACGTGGATGGCCGGGACAAGCCCGGCCATGAGACGAAAGGGAGCGTTCTTTAATCGGTTACTGCTGCGACACCGTCTGCACCACGCTTGAGAGCGGACGCGCGCTCACGGCCGGGACCTTCATGTCCTTGACCATGAGGGCGTCGTATTCGGGCAGGGTTTCCAGCGGCTCCTTTGCCTTCATCTGGACCACCTTGTAGCCGCCGGCCTTCAGGCGACGCAGCAGCGTCGGCAGGGCTTGCGCGGTGTGCTTCTGCAGGTCGTGCATCAGGATGATGCCTTTGCCCTGCTTGTCCAGCTTGGTCATGACGGTCTGGATCACCTGGTCAGGCGAGCTGGACTTGAAGTCCAGGGAATCGACGTCGACGGAGAACATCGCGATGTTCCGGGAGCCGAGATAGCCGAGCGTCGCCTGGGTATGGGCGAGCGCGGGGAAGCGGAAGAACGGCGAGGGCGCGGCCCCGAGCGCCATCTTCACGGCACTGAATCCCTTCTCGATCTCATCCTTGGCCTGCTGCTCCGTCAGCTTCTTGCTGTCGAGATGCGCGTGTGACCAGGTGTGCGAGCCGATGGTGTGGCCGGCGGCGGCGACCTGTTTCAGGATCTCCGGGTGATAGGTGGTGTGCAGGCCGATCGGGAAGAACAGCCCCTTGGTGCATTCGTCCGCGAGCGCCTTCAGCACCGCCGGCGTGGTCGGCCACGGGCCGTCGTCGAAGGTCAGCACGACCTCCTTGTCGGTCAGGAAGTCGAACTGCTTGTACTGCAGGAAGCCGAAGCCCGGGCCGCCGGTGGTGTCGATGACGACCGTGCGGCTGACGCCGAGCGCATCGGGATTGGTGCAGGTCGATTTCGCCTGCATCGGGGCCGGCGCGGGAGCAGGGGCGGGCGCCGGCGCGGCAGCCGCCTGTTTCGACACCGTGGCGGTGGTCTCGACATCGTCCTTGGCGGCCGATTTCGCGGCGGCTGGGGGCAGCGAATCCGCCGGCCGGGCGGCGACGGTTTGCGGCGGCGCCGCATCGGCCCGCGGCGCGGCAGTCCAGAACCACACTCCGGCGATCACGACCGCCGCAACAACAACGGCCAGCATCAGGCCTATCGGATTACGCATCGCTACTCTCTTGGGAAACTCGGGGCTCGCTCGTAACGATCCATTAGTGCCAACGAGGTCTTAACGCGATCCCAACGCGCTTGCCTTTGCCGAAGAAAATTAGGCCGTTGTTCTGCGTGACGCCCGTCACAGACGGCGCGCCGCGACGTTTGGTCGGAACCGAGCCGCGGGTGCCGCCGTTTGAACCTTTTTCCGGAGTGCGAAAACAACATAGCACGCCGTTGTCCTGCCTATTGCCAATACGAAGGCTTGAGAAATGACCAGATTGCTGTTCGTCATTCCGCTGCTTCTGGCGGCGTCCGCGGCCTCGGCGCAGCAGCAGCAGCAGGGGCGGGAAGCTTGCACACGCGACGCGTCGCGGTTCTGCCGGGCGTATCTCGACAAGGGCGATGATGCTGTGCTGGCCTGCCTGAAAGAGCACCGCGGTCGCCTCACCAAGGCCTGCCAGCAGACGCTGACCACGCATGGGCAGTAGCAGCGCGCGCCCCGGAATGACGGCAAGGGGTCAGGTGCTGCTGCCGGCCGCCGTCGCGACGACGGGCAATACTTCGGTGGCTCCGGGGTCGGGCGTCTCGTCCTTCCAGCGCACCGAGCCGAAGGGACGCTCCAGCATGCGGCGCACCCGTATCGGTTCGGGACCGAGATGGAAGGCGATCGCCTTCAGATGCAATTCGCGCTCGGATTGGGTGGCGCGGTTGCGCTGGCGCAGGTAATCGAGCCAGGTCGGGCAGTGATAGCGCTCGGTCCACAATTCGGGATCGGCGATGTCGCGCGCGATCGACCAGCCATAGGCGCCGTTGCGCTGCCGGCTGAGCTGCACCTCCAGCATCACGTTGTGGAAGGCGCGCGCGTTCTCTTGTGCGACGCGGTACTCGATCTCGACCACCAGCGGCCCGCTGCGCGGCGTGAGCGGCATGCGGACCTCGGGATCCGCGAGCATCTCGGTGGCGTCCTCATTGCGGGCGCCGACCGGTGGCATCCTGAGCCATAATCCCAGCAGTGGCGACAGCAGCATCAAGGCGGCGGAGACCAGGAGCGCGAGCTCGACGCCGGCGGCATCGGTGAGCCGGCCCCAGCCCCAGCTACCGATCGCGATTCCACCGGCGATCGCGGCCTGAAACGCCGCCAGCGAGCGGCCGGCGACCCAGCGCGGCGCCGAGAGCTGCACGCCGATATTGAACAGCGCGATCGCCATCATCCAGACCGCGCCGGCCAGCACCAGCGCCGCGGCGGTCACCACCGCCAGCTTGCTGATCGCAACCGCGGCGATCGCGCCCGCCATCGAGATCGCGCAGACGCGCACCGCCGCCTCGCCGCTCATCCGCTTGCGCACCTCCCCGATATTGAGGGCGCCGAGCACCGCGCCCATGCCGAAGGCGCCCAGCATGATGCCGTAGGTCTGGGCGCCGCCATGCAAGAGGTCGCGCGCCACCAGCGGCATCAGCGCGGAGACCGAGCCGCCGATGATGCCGGTGACCAGCGTGCGCGTCAGCACGATCTTGATCGACGGCGAATGGTTGATGTAGCGCATGCCCGAGACGATGGCGCGGTTGAGCCGCTCGCGCGGCAGCCGCGACGGCTCGCTGACGCGGTCCCAGAGGAACAGCACGATCAGGAGCGGCAGATAGAACAGGGCGTTGAGCGCAAAGGCGGCCACCGCGCCCGCGGCTGCGACCACGATGCCGCCGATCGCCGGCCCGAAGCTGCGGGCGATGTTGTAGCTGATGCCGTTCAGCGCCACCGCGGCCGGCAGCGTTTCGGGCGGCACCTGCTCGTTGACCGAGGACTGCCAGGCCGGGCCGAACAGCGCCATGCCGCTGCCGACGATGAAACAGAGCGCGAGCAGGATATTCGGCGTCACCAGGTCGAGCCAAGCCAGCACGGTCAGAACCGTGGCGCCGACCAGCGCGATCAGAAGCGACACCATCGCCACAATCCGGCGGTCGTGCATGTCGGCAATGGCGCCGGCCGGCATCGAGATCAGCATGACCGGCAGCATCAGGGCGGTCTGCACCAGCGCCACCTTGTCGGCCGCAGATGTCATCTGCGTCATCGCCCAGGCGGCGCCGACCCCCTGGATCAGGATCCCGAGGTTGGAGAGCAGGCTCGCCAGCCAGATGCGCCGGAACACTGAATGCCGAAGCGGCGCCAAGATGCCGTCGGAGGCAGGGCTCGGGCGTCGCGGCGATGCTATCATGGTGGTTCCGTGGTCCTCTGTTGGTTGGCTTGGCTGATTCCGGCCGCCGAGTGATGCCCGTCAAACGCCCGCATTGTCCAGTCGTCATGCTGTCATTTCCGTTCCGCAAAAACACGGCTTGGGAGCGAGGAGCGGTCGGCGAGGTAACAAATGCGCGTGTTCGGCGAACTCTCCCCGAGAACGCTGTTTTACGTCTTCATCACCCCCGGATGGAGAGCGTAGACTGGGTGGATCGAGACTGGAGCGAGCACCATGAGCATGGCCGAAGTCTACGAGCTGCCGCTTGCGCGAAACCGGCTGGTGCCGCCGGCTCCGCCACGGGCGCCCGACGATTTGTCCGCCTTCAGGCGCATGACGCTGATCAGCCGCAGCCCGATCGCAAGCTGGAGCCAGCGCGCCTATGAGGAGGAGATCGTCCGCGGCCGCTTCTTCGGCCGCAGCAGCTTCATCCTCAACACGCCCGATGCGATCAGGCATGTGCTGGTCGACAATTACGAGACTTATACGCGCACGCCGGCCGCCTTCCGGGTGTTGCGCCCGATGCTTGGCGAAGGTCTTCTGATCGCCGAGGGCCGTGCCTGGAAACATCAGCGCCGCACGCTCGCGCCGGCCTTCACGCCGCGCGCGATCACGACGCTGGTGCCGCACATGGTGGCCGTGACCGACGAGACCATCGCAAAGCTCAGGGCCGCGAGCCATGGTCCGGTGGACCTTCGCGAGACGATGCAGCGGATGACGCTCGAGATCGCCGGCCGCACCATGTTCTCGTTCGGCATGGATCGCCATGGCGGCATCTTGCGCGATTTCGTCGTGGAATATGGCGAGCGATTGGCGCGGCCGCGCTTCCTCGACATGCTGCTGCCTTTGAGCTGGCCGAGCCCGCAGGATTTTGCGCGCGCCCGCTTCCGCAAGCGCTGGACCGCGTTCGTTGCCATGCTGATGGCGGAGCGCCGTGCCGCCGGCAAGACAAGCGATGCGCCGCCGCGCGATCTGTTCGATCTGATGGTTGCGGCGCGCGACCCCGAGACCGGCCAAGCCTTCACCGAAGTACAGCTCGGCGACGAGATCGCGACCATGATCCTGGCCGGCCATGAGACGACCGCGACCGCGCTGTTCTGGGCGCTCTATCTGCTTTCGCTCGATCCGCCGACGCAGGAGGAGCTTGCCGCCGAGGTGAAGGCGGTCGCCGCAAGCGGTGGACTCGAGATCGAGCGGTTGAAATTCACCCGCGCCGTCATCGACGAGACCATGCGGCTCTATCCGCCGGCCTTCCTGATCGCGCGCGCCGCAGCGGGGGCGGATACGATCGCCGGCATGCCCGTGAAGAAGCATGACGTGGTCATGATCGCGCCATGGCTGCTGCACCGGCATGAGAAGCTCTGGCACGATCCGGCGGCATTCGTGCCGTCGCGTTTCCTGACCGGCACGCCGCCCGATCGCTTTGCCTATCTGCCGTTCGGCGTCGGCGCGCGGGTCTGCATCGGCGCGCATTTCGCGCTTGTCGAGGCGACGCTGGCGCTGGCGAAGCTGATCGGTGCCTTCCGTATCTCGCTGGTCGACAGGCAGCCGGTGATGCCGGTCGGGGTGGTGACGACCCAGCCTGACCGGTCGCCGATCTTCACGATCAAGCCGAGATAGCCAGACCTTGCGTTTCGGCGCGGGTCATCTCATCTAAGGTTGCGCCATGAGCGATACCCAGGCCCAATTTGCTGTGTTGAAACAAACGGCCGATCCGGCCGTCGTCGACGAAATCGCGCGGCTCATTGCCGAGGGTGATGATCGCGATCTCAACCGCATCAACGCTTTGGACTTCGCCGGGCGTACCGGGCTCGACGAGGAAAAGGTCATTTCCGGTTTCCTCCACTCGTCACGGCTCGGCCTGTTCGACATGAGCTGGAACGTGCTCTGTCCCGGCTGTGGCGGGGTGCTCGATGCGCACTCGACGCTGAAATCGCTGCGTCACGACGATTACAATTGTGCGCTCTGCGCCGCCGGCTACGAGGCTTCGGTCGACGAAATGGTCGAGGTCGCCTTCACCGTCAGCCCGCGAGTCCGCCGCATCGGCGCGCACGATCCCAACACGCTGCCGCTCTGGGACTATGTGCGGCAGATGTTCTGGAGTTCGGGTGTCGACATCAACGACGAATCGTTTTCGCGCCTGATCAACGAAGCGACGCTTGAAGCGCTCGAACTGCCCGCCGGCGAGAAGGCGATCCTGTCGCTGAACTTGCCCAGCCAGTACGTCATCGTATTTGAGCCGGTGACGCATTCGGCCCACTTCCTTGACATTCAGGGCGAGCCGACCACGGATCGCCAGCAGCTTTCAGTCGTCTACAACAAGCTGCAGGCGCCGACCGGCACGACGGTGCTGCGGCCAGGGCCATTGCGACTTTCGCTGGAAAACCAGGCCGGCGTCCGCGTGCTGCCATCGGTCTGGGTTGCCGGCGACGCGCTGCACCAGATGCTGGGCAGGCGCAAGCCGATCCTCACCGCGAAGCGGATGCTGAGCAACCAGACCTTCCGTGATGTCTTCAAGGCCGACAATCTCAACGTCGACCAGCGATTGAAGATCACCTCGCTGACTTTTTTGTTCACGGATCTCAAGGGCTCGACCGCGCTTTATGAGCGGGTCGGCGACCTCGCCGCTTTCGATCTCGTGCGTGCGCATTTCCATGCGCTACTCGAGATCATCGCGTCCGAGCACGGCGCCGTGGTGAAGACCATTGGCGATGCCGTCATGGCGACCTTCATCAAGCCTGAACATGCGCTCGCCGCCGGCCTACGCATGCGCGCAGCGATGAAGAAGCTCAACGACGAGCGCGGCAAAGAGGACCTGATCGTCAAGATCGGGATTCACGAAGGTCCTTGCCTCGCGGTGATGCTGAACGAGCGGCAGGATTATTTCGGCCAGACCGTCAACATCGCCGCGCGTGTTCAGAGCCTGTCGACCCAGCAGGAAATTCATATCACTGCGCCGGTGATCGATTCGCCGGAAGTGCTCTCCATTCTGAGGAATGCGGAGATCCGGCCGATCCAGAAGGAAGCGGCACTGCGCGGCATCGCCGACAAGATGGTGGTGTACGAGATACCGTGATCCGCTGGCCTCAACCGTCATTGCGAGCGAAGCGAAGCAATCCATGTTTCCGCAAGTGGTGAGATGGATTGCTTCGCTCCGCTCGCAATGACGGCGAAATCGGCCTTACCGGCGCCCAGATTGCCTAAACGTAATGCAGGCCGCAGAACCGGCGCGATTGCGCGGGTCGGGTTTCCACGCCATATAGGTCCCGTACCCTGTCAATCGATAGAGGCGTTGATGCTTGACGGACTTCGCCAGTTCATTGCCGATATTGTGTCGTCCGACGCGCAGGCGGATCGGGCATTCGATGACAATGATTATCGTCTTGCCGCCACTGCGCTGCTCGTCCACGTCGTCTCGATCGACGGCGAGCCGAGCGCGAACGAGAAACGCAAACTGCACAGCCTGATCGAAAGCCGCTTTGGACTCGATCGTGGCACCGCGGACAAATTGATCGCGTCCGCAACGCGGATCGAAGGCGAAGCGGTCGATCTCTATCATTTCACGAGCGTCATCATGCGGCAGGTCAACGAAGAGGGGCGCCTGCGCATCGTCGAGATGATGTGGGAGTTGGTTTTTGCCGACGGCCAGGTCAGCGAGTTCGAGGACAACGTGGTGTGGCGAGCGGCGGATCTCCTGGGTGTCTCCTCGCGTGATCGCATCGATCTCAAGCGCCGCGTAGGCGAAAAGCAGGCGAGCCTGCCCCGGGGGCCCTGGGGTGTTGCCGACGCGGCAATCTGACACTGCGTTCGCGGGCTGTTCGCTTCCCGCCGTGCAGATGACGAAACTTTAATGTACATCGCGCAACCGGCCGGTTTGCGCGCTAAGCCCCAAAATGATGCATTCCGATCGCGAAGGCGGCCAGCGCTGCATGCGGATATGCCCGCGGGTGGCTTGCGCCGGACCACAAGCCTATGCTCTCGTTCGGCCGTTCGTAACGGGCCCTGTGATTCATTAAGAGCATTCGATCGTGACCGAGTGTGTGACGCTGATTACCGGTGCATCGGCGGGTATAGGCGCCGAGCTGGCGCGTGTTTTCGCATCCAACGGTCATCGTGTGGCGTTGGTGGCGCGCCGCGCCGATCGCCTCACGGCGCTCGCCAGTGAAATCGCTGGCAAGGGTGGTGCAGCGCCGATCGTGATTCCGTGCGACCTCGAGCAGCCAGATGCCGGCGACAAGATCGCCGCCGCGCTGGCCGAGGCCGGCGTCGAGGTCGAATATGTCGTCAACAATGCCGGCTTCGGCGTGTTCGGCTACGCGAACAAGCGCGACCGGGCCGACCAGCTCAACATCATCAACGTCAACATCCGCGCGCTGACCGATCTGTCGCTGCGATTTGCCGATTCGCTGATCCGCCATCGCGGCGGCATCCTCAATGTCGGTTCGATCGCGGGCTTCCTGCCGGGGCCGGGCATGGCGGTCTATTACGCTTCCAAGGCCTATGTGCTGTCGTTCACGGAGGCGCTGCGCAAGGAGCTCGAGCCGCACGGCGTCCGTGTCACCCTGGTCTGTCCGGGGCCGGTGCCGACGGAATTCCAGGCCCGCGCCGGCTTCGCACCGGGATTTGACTCCGCGATCCTCAACGTCTCGGCGGCGGAGGTCGCGCGGCAGGCCTATGGTGGCTTGATGGCGAACAAGCGCGCGGTGCTGCCCGGCCTCATCAAGTTCGTGCCGCTCCTGCTCCGATTATTCCCACGCTCGTTCATCCTGACGGCGGTCGGCGGTTTCCAGCTACGTCGGCGCTGACGCAAACCAAAGGGCTCCAATTTGGCCCGCGATTTGCTTTAAAATTTTCGATGAGTTGGCGTGAACTCACCCGAAATTAAGAATTGCTTAGGCATGCTGCCAGCTTGCTGCATGCCGCTTGAGGTCGATGTCGTCACGATCTGAAACAGCCAATGTCGTGCTGCCTTTCCCCGGTGGAAGGCGCGCGGCCGTCACCGCAAGCCGACCTGCCTCCCTGCTGCCGGTCCTGATCGTCCTGCACCAGGAGACTTCCAAGCCCGGCCGCGTCGGCAACGCCTTGCGCGCGCTCGGCCATCCCCTGGATATCCGCCGCCCGCGGTTCGGCGATGCGCTTCCCGAGACACTGGATGAGCATGCGGGCGCCATCATCTTCGGCGGCCCGATGAGCGCCAATGATGGCGATGATTTTGTGCGGCGGGAGATCGACTGGATCGAAATTCCGCTGCGCGAGCAACGGCCGTTTCTCGGCATTTGCTTGGGGGCTCAGATGCTCGCCAGGCAGCTCGGCGCCAGCGTCGCGCCGCATCCGGAAGGCCGCGCCGAGATCGGCTATTATCCGATCCGCCCGACCGAAGCAGGCCGCGCGCTTTGCCCCTATTGGCCGCAGCAGGTCTACCACTGGCACCGCGAGGGATTCGAATTGCCTGACGGCGCCGAGCTTCTCGCCGAGGGCGGCGACTTTCCGGTGCAGGCGTTCAGATACGGACACGCCTTCGGCTTGCAGTTCCATCCTGATGTCACCTACGCGATGATGCATTGCTGGACGACGCGCGGCGGCGACCGCCTGGATTCGCCCGGCGCCCGCCCACGCCATCAGCATTTCGCCGACCGCGCCGTCTACGACGCGGTCGAGCGGGCATGGCTGAAGCATTTCATCGACGACTGGCTGGCGCGCGAGCCGATGGCGGTGATGTCGGAGGCGGCGGAGTAGGGGGCGTTGGGAGTTTGCGGAGCGAGCCCGCCTTCGCCCGTTGGGCTTCGGCGCGGCAGCCTTCGCTCGCTTCGCTACGAGAGAGCTCGGGTGGCTTGCCGAGCCGTAGCTCGCGAAGCGAGCGAAGGCTGGTGGAGCCAGGCGGGATCGAACCGCCGACCTCATCATTGCGAACGATGCGCTCTCCCAGCTGAGCTATGGCCCCGTCCAGACCGGTCCGTGCTGAGCAGTGCGGCCGGCAATCGGCGCCATTTACCGTCCCGCCCAAGCCCAAGTCAAGAACAGTAAACGCCCGGTTTTTGGCCACGTTGATCCGGAAGTTCCCTTGTTTGTGCAGGGGCGAACCGATATTTAGCTCGTTGTCCCACCCGCGAGCCCCCACCACATGCGCGCCATCCTCGACATCGTCATCATTGTCCTTGACCTCTATGTCTGGCTCCTGATCGCCGCTGCGATCCTGTCGTGGCTGGTCGCGTTCAATGTCGTGAACACGCGCAACCAGTTCGTATCAGCGGTGGCCGAGTTCCTGTACCGGATCACGGAACCGGTGCTGGCGCCGATCCGGAAGATCATGCCTAATCTGGGCGGGCTCGATATCTCGCCGATCATCGTCATTCTGCTCATCATGTTCATCGAGCGGGTGATCATGTACTACGTCTATCCCAACGTGATCTGAGCGCCCTTCGGCCGGTGACCGATCCTTGGCAGATCTCCCCTGGCGCTATTCCACCGGTGGCATCAGCGTCGCACTCCGCGTGACGCCCCGCGGCGGCCGCGACGACATCGATGGGATCGAGACGCTGTCCGACGGCCGTAATGTGCTGAAGGTCCGGGTCCGCGCCATTGCCGACGGCGGCGAGGCCAATCGGGCGGTAATGGGCCTGCTTGCCAAGGCGCTGGGCGTGCCCAAGGGGCGGGTGAAGATCCTCTCGGGCGCCACCTCGCGGCTCAAACAGGTGGCGATCAAAGGCGATCCACGGCAGCTCGGTGACACCTTGCGCCAACTGACTGCACCCAACGCGAAGGATTGAGATGACGGCTCACATCATCGACGGAAAAGCCATTGCAGCCGACCTCCGCGCACGCGTCGCGGAGGAGGTTGCCCGCGTCAAGCGCGAACACGGGGTGGTGCCGGGGCTGGCTGTGGTCCTGGTCGGCAACGATCCCGCGAGCGAAGTCTATGTCCGCAGCAAGCACACGCAGACCCAGGCCGCCGGCATGGCCTCGTTCGAGCACAAGCTGCCGGCCGATGTCGCACAGGCCGATCTGCTGGCGCTGATCGGCAAGCTCAACCGCGACCCGGCGGTGCACGGCATCCTGGTGCAACTGCCGCTGCCCAAATCCATTCACACCGAAACCATCATCAATGCCATCGATCCGGCCAAGGACGTCGATGGCCTGCATCCGAACAATGCCGGGCGGCTCGCTGGCGGCTTCGCCGCGCTGTCGCCCTGCACGCCGCTCGGCTGCATCATCCTGACCAAGAGCGTGCATCCCTCGCTCGAAGGCATGAATGCGCTGGTGATTGGCCGCTCCAACCTGGTCGGCCGCCCCCTGGTGCAGTTGCTGTTGAACGAAAATGCGACGGTGACGATCGCGCATTCGCGCTCGCGCGACCTGCCGAAGCTCGCCGCTAGCGCCGACCTGCTCTATGCGGCGGTCGGCAGGCCCGAGATGGTGCGCGGCGACTGGATCAAGCCGGGCGCGACCGTGATCGATGTCGGCATCAACCGCATCCCCGTAGAGGGCGGCAAGCCGCGTCTGGTCGGCGATGTCGCCTATCAGGAGGCGCTGAGCGTCGCCGGCGCGATCACGCCGGTGCCAGGCGGCGTCGGACAGATGACGGTGGCCTGCCTGCTGGTGAACACGCTGCGCGCGGCTTGCGCGATCGCCAGCCTGCCCGCGCCGGGGGTTTGAGGCCGTCGTAGCCCGGGTGGAGCGCCAGCGTAACCCGGGGCCGCTCTCACGTTGATACAGATGTCCCGGGTTGCGCTCCGCTCCACCCGGGCTACGGGGCTTTCGTATCACCCGGCCGTGTTCTCGATGAACCGCCGATAGAACCGGATCATGTCGGCATAGCCTTCGATGCTGAGGCGTTCATTGGTGCCGTGGAAGCGCTTCAGGTCCTCGCTGTTGGCGCGCACCGGGGAGAAGCGGAAGATGTTGTCGGTGATCCCTGCATAGTGCCGCGAATCGGTCGCAGCGATCATCAAGCCGGGCGCGACGATGACGTCGGGATAGATCTCGCGGATGGTGCGGTTGAGCGTCCGGTAGGACGCGCTGGCTGTGCCGGTCACCGATGGCGGATCGGTATTGCCGGGAAACGGCTTGATCGAGATGCGATCGTTGCCGACGGTGGAGCTGACGTGATCAGTCACGCTTGCCTGGGTGTCGCCGGGAAGCAGCCGGAAGTTGACGGTGGCCTCGGCGCGGCCGGGCAGCACATTGTCCTTGTCGCCGGCATTGAAGATGGTGAGCGCGGTGGTGGTGCGGACCATCGCTTCTGTCGGTCCGGTCTTCTGGAACTCGCGCAGGAGCAGCGGCTTGAACAGCCAGAGATTCGACAGGATCACGCGGTTGACGCCATTCATCTCGGGCGCCAGTGTGTCGAACATCTCCGACACCGTGGCGCGGATTTGCATCGGCAGGCGGTGATCCTCAAGCTTGACCAGCGCCGCGCTCATCATGCCGATCGCGGTCTCGCGCGGCGGCATCGAGGAGTGGCCGGGCGTCGCCTGCGCCGATAGCACCAGCGTGGCATAGCCTTTTTCGGCCACGCCGATCAGGGCAGCTTGCCTGGCAAGCCCCTTCATGATGCCGTCGGTGATCAACAGGCCCTCGTCGAGCACGAAGTCGAGCTTGATCCCGCGCGAGGCGAGCGTCGCGGCGATCGCCTTGGCGCCGCGCGTGCCCGCAACCTCCTCATCGTGGCCGAAGGCGAAATAGATCGTCCGCTTCGGCTGAAAGCCGGCTTTTGCGAGCGCCTCGGCGGCCTCCAGCATCGCATAGAGGTTACCCTTGTCGTCCCAGGAGCCGCGGCCCCAGATGAATCCGTCGGCGATTACGCCGTCATAGGGCGGCTGCTGCCAGTCCTTGTCGGTGCCGGGCGCGACCGGCACCACGTCCTGATGCGCGAGCAGGGCGATCGGCTGTGCCCTCGGATCGCTGCCTTCCCAGGTGTAGAGCAGGCTCAGGCCGGCGATGACCTCGCGCTTGGCGGCGGCATGAAACGCCGGGAAGCTTTTCTCGATATGGGCCTGCATGCCGCGCAACGCCGGGGCATGCTGTTCGGGCTTTTCGAAGCTCGAGATGGTCCTGAAGCGGATTGCCTCGGCTAGCCGGGAGGCGGCGGTTTCCGCATCAACGGCCGCGCGCGGGATGGCCGCGACCTGGAGCTGCCGCGAGCCGCGGCTGAAGACATTGAAAGCGAGCACACCGGCAAGGACGAGCGCCGCTGCAACCAGGAGCAGCACGGCCTTGCCGATGATCTTGATGAGCCGGCGCAATCGTTTCCCCTCGACATTCCCATGCCCCGGAGGCGCCACACCGCGCGTTCGGGATCAGGTGTTACTTCTTCGCCCGTGCGATCCCTTCGGTGATCAGCCTGCGCGCTTCTTCGGCATCGCCCCAGCGCAGCACCTTCACCCACTTGTTCTTTTCGAGATCCTTGTAGTGCTCGAAGAAATGCTGGATCTGGTCCAGCGTGATCTGGGGAAGGTCGCCGTAGTTCTTCACCTTGTCGTAGCGCTGGGTAAGCTTTGACGAGGGCACTGCGAGGATCTTTTCGTCACCGCCGGCTTCGTCTTCCATCAGGAGCACGCCGACCGGGCGCACGCTCATCACCGCGCCGGGCACGATGGCGCGGGTGTTGACGATCAGGACGTCGCAGGGGTCGCCGTCGTCGGACAGGGTGTGCGGGATGAAGCCGTAATTGCCGGGATAGCGCATCGGCGTATAGAGGAAACGGTCGACCACCAGCGTGCCGGCTTCCTTGTCCATTTCATATTTGATCGGCTCGCCGCCGACCGGCACTTCGATGATGACGTTGACGTCATGCGGCGGATTCACTCCGATCGATACCGCATCAATACGCATAGAGAACTCCGTGATTGCCAACGCGGGTGCGCCGGGCAGGACCAGTGATTGCTGCTGTCATACGCGGGCTGGGCCCGCCCATCCATCTAACTTTCGAGGAAAAATGATGGATTTTTGGGCTATTGGTTGACGCGCGCCCGTGGCGCCGTCCCGGAGACGCTCGCAGCCTCAGTTGGTCCAGGCAAAAGCGACCTTGTCGAGCGATTTCGGCCCGAACCTTTCGGAGGAGCGCGCCACCATGCGGCCGCCGAGCGCGCGATAAAACTCCGTGGCCGGGTCGTTATCCGACAGCGCCCAGACCACCATGCTCTTCAGCCCGCTCTGCGCGAGATCGCGGCGGGCGGCGTTGAACAGGCGGCGGCCGAAGCCGAGGCCCTGGAATTCCGGCCGCAGATAGAGCTCGTAGATCTCGCCTTCGAAGTGCAGGCTGCGGGCGCGGTTACGGCCGTAATTGGCGTAGCCTGCAATCTTGTCGCCGAACACCAGCACGCTGACGCGGCTCCCCTTGCGGATCGCACTGTCCCACCAGTGCGGGCCGCGCCGGTTGATCAGCTTTTCCAGTTCGGCGCCGGGGATGATGCCCTGATAGGCTGAACGCCAGGCTTCGTCATGCGTAGCCGCCACCGCGGCTGCATCCGCAACCTTGGCCGGCCGGACCTCTATCAGGGTTGTGCTCATGATCCAATCAAAGCAAGTCGGCGCGCCGCCTTCAAGCTCTATCGTTAATTATCGGTTAACCTGTGGATTTTTTGCATCAGTTTTCGAACGACTTGTACCGAAAGAGGACAGTGCGAACTTCAATCGGCCAGTTCGTGATGCGGGGCAGGCTGGCGTCACGCTGGTGACATATGGTCAGCAAGCGTGTCGTGAAAAACTGCGCCGGGTTGATTCGCGAGATCGTCTTTCGGCGAATCCGGTTTCCCCAGCATGGTCGCGTCAGGCCAAGAATGCATTCACTTAAAGTGATTTTCGCGCTGCTTGTTGCCGCGGCGCTCGGCTCCGAAGCAGCTCTGGCGCAACCCGTCCTGGGGGCGCAGGGCGGGGAGGGGGAGCCGAGCCGGCGGCAGCAATGGCTGGTGCCGTCGCCCGACCCCGCGCGGCCGGCGCGCGCCTTGCTGTTTCGCCCACCGGGCGCAGGGCCGTTTCCGCTGGCCTTGATCGCGCACGCCACGACGCAGAATGTGCTGCGCCGGGCGCAGATGCCCCAGCCCGAATACCGCGCGCTGGCCGGCTCGATGGTCGCACGCGGCTTTGCCGTGCTGGTGCCGGAGCGGCTCGGGCATGGCGCAACAGGCGGAACATACCTGGAAGACCAGGGCGGCTGCGACGAGGCGAATTATTCACGCGCGGCTCGGGCTACCGCCGGGCAGATCAGGCTCGCACTCGATTACCTCAGCGATCAGCCTTTCATCCGGAAGGATCACGCTGTCGTCATCGGCCATTCCGCCGGCGGCTGGGGTGCGCTGGCGCTTGCCGCCGAGAGCCCAAATGGCATCTTGGCGATCATCGCCTTCGCGCCGGGGCGCGGCGGCCGCGCCAATGATTTTCCGGACCAGGTTTGCGCGCCGCACACCCTGCTCGCTTCCGCGGCCGAGTTCGGCCGAGGGGCGAAAGTGCCGGTGACATGGTTCGTTGCCGCCAATGACAGTTATTTTTCGCTGGCGCTGTCGCGGCAGCTCGCCGATGCCTTTCGCGGGGCCGGCGGTCGGGTGGATTTTCACGTGCTGCCGGCCTATGGCGGCGAAGGCCATTGGCTGGCCGAAAGCGAGAATGGCGTTAAGCTCGCCGCGGCAGAACTCGACCGCGCGCTGAGAGCGCGGCGTGCTGCTCGGACTAAACCATGACGCACGCTTCGTCGTCGCGCAAGAATGCGTCAACTGGAAACAGAATGCGACTCTGGCCGGACGATGACGTGATCCTCTATGACGGCGTCTGCATCTTCTGCTCGCGCTGGGTCCGCTTCGTCGTCGCGCGCGACACGAACCGCCGCTTCCGTTTCACGCCGGTCCAATCGGACTATGGCACGCGGCTGGCGCGGGCATTCGGCATCGATCCTGCTGATCCTGACACCAACGCGGTCGTGCATGGCGGTGTCGCGTATTTCAAATCCGACGCCGCGCTGACGGTGCTGAGCCACCTGCCGGGCTGGCGCTGGACCCGAGCACTGTTCGCGGTGCCGAAGCCGCTGCGCGACGCCGTCTACAATCTCGTGGCACGCAATCGCTATCGCATTTTCGGCAAATACGAGACTTGCTTTGTGCCGGATGCTGAGATGCGGACGCGGGTGATTGAATGATGGGTTTCGCTGCGCTCTACCCATCCTACGACTGTCGTCCGTGCGAAAGCAGCGCCCCATAACCACAGCCTCGTAGCCCGGGTGGAGCGCCAGCGTAACCCCGGGCCGCTCGCAAGGCGGATAGAGATGTCCCGTGTTGCGTGGAGCCTGTCATCGGGCGCGCGTTCACGCGACCCGTTGGCTCCACCCGGGCTACGGTGCTCGCGATGACTGGAAAGCGGTTAGCGCTTCGCCTTTGAAGCCAGCACTTCCTTCGCCGCCCGCTCGCCGGAGTCGCGCGCGCCATGTGCGGTGGAGAAGAAGTTCGGCGAGGTCGCTTCACCCGCGAAGAACAATCGTCCATCGATGGGCGCGGCCAGCACGGCGCGTTTGCCGGCATGGCCGGGGAGCGCGTGCGAATAGGCGCCGCGGGCGAAGGGGTCGTGCGCCCAGCGGGATTCCGCAAGCGGCGTCAGCTTGCGCCGGATGTCGCTACCGAGAAAGCCCGCGATCTCGTCGATGCTGTGCGCGGCAAAGGCGCCGTCGCCGGCATCTTCCAGCTCTTTTGCGAACCGGCCGCCGAAAAAGCCCTCGATGCAGGGCTGGCCGAACGGACGGATGTGATAGGTGCCCATTTCGGTGCGCATGGTGGCGCCGCGCAAATTGCCTTCCTTCGGAAAGGCCTCCGCATCGGCGAGCGTCAGCACCACCTTGTCGTCGACGCCGAGCGGCAGTCCGCGTGCGGCGTCGACCTTTGCCGGCAGCGCGGGCGAGAAGCGAATGGCTTCATCCGCGATCAAATTGGTCGGCACGGTCACGATCACATGGTCGGCCGCAAGGGTGCCCAGCGACGTTTCGAGGCGCAGGCGTTTTCCGGAATGGTCGATCAGCGTGACATTGCAATTGAGCGCGACGGGACATGAGGCACCATAGGCGGCGACCAGCGCGCCATAGCCACTCCGCACGCGCCAATTGATGTTGGTGTCCTCATAAGCCTCCATGTCGAGGATCGAGACCTGATCGAGCTCGCAGCCGTTCACATAGGTGGAGATCGCATCGATCATCGGATTCCAGCGATTACCCGGCTCGAGACAACGGTTCGCAGGCGCGTCCTCGCCCTTTTGCGCGGCCTTCCAAGCGCGCTCGTAGAATTCATCGAGCGAACGCATGAAATCGTCGCGATCGGCTTGCGGGAACGCCTTGCCATAGGCGCGCTCGCGCCAGGGCGGCAAGGTCTTGTTGATCTCGAAATTCAGTTGTTCGGCGACGGCGACGAAACTGTTCTTGTCCGCCGAATGCAGCCAGCCGCAGCCGACGTCGAACACCACATCGGGCGCGGCCTGCACCGTATGCGCCCGCCCGCCGAGGCGGTCGCGCGCTTCCAGCACTACCACCGACAGGCCGGAATCCTTCAGCGCATTGGCTGCGCCAAGGCCGGCTGCGCCAGCGCCGATGATGACGACATCGACTGAGGAGGGGAGGGACATCGGGTCGTCCACTTCATCGTCATGCCGGGGCAAAAGCGCGAAGCGCGTCTTCGCGCAGATGTCCCGGGCATCCAGCTCTTGGTTCCCAGTATCGAAGACGTGGATGGCCGGGACAAGCCCGGCCATGACGGTTCCCTTGTGGAGCGAGAGGTTAAGCCACCGCTTCCTTGGCCTTTTCGGCGCGCTTGCGGTCGTTCGGATCGAGGTGCTTCTTGCGCAGCCGGATCGACTTCGGCGTCACTTCGACGAGCTCGTCGTCCTCGATATAGGCCAGCGCCTTTTCCAGGGTCATCCGGATCGGCGGGGTCAGGCGCACCGCTTCGTCCTTGGAGGTGGTGCGGATGTTGGTGAGCTGCTTGCCCTTCAGCACATTGATCTCGAGATCGTTGTCGCGGGTGTGCTCGCCGACGATCATGCCCTTGTAGACCTTCCAGCCCGGCTCGATCATCATCGGGCCGCGATCCTCCAGCTTGAACATGGCATAGGCGACGGCCTCGCCCTGATCGTTGGAGATCAGGACGCCATTGCGACGGCCCTGGATCTCGCCCTTGTAGGGCGCATAGCCGTGGAACAGGCGGTTCATGATCGCGGTGCCGCGGGTGTCGGTGAGCAGTTCACCCTGATACCCGATCAAGCCGCGGGTCGGCGCGTAGAACACGAGCCGGAGCCGGTTGCCGCCGGACGGGCGCATCTCGATCATCTCGGCCTTGCGCTCGCTCATCTTCTGCACGACCACGCCGGAATGCTCCTCGTCGACGTCGATCACGACTTCCTCGATCGGCTCCAGCGCCTGGCCGGTGGCCTCGTCCTTCTTGAACACGACGCGCGGACGCGACACCGAGAGCTCAAAACCTTCGCGGCGCATGGTCTCGATCAGGATCGCGAGCTGCAATTCGCCACGGCCGGAGACTTCCATCGAGTCCTTGTCGGCGGCTTCGATGACGCGCAGCGCGACATTGCCTTCGGCCTCGCGCATCAGGCGATCGCGGATCATGCGGCTCGTCACCTTGTCGCCTTCGGTGCCTGCGAGCGGGGAGTTGTTGACGATGAAGGACATCGACACCGTCGGCGGATCGATCGGCTGCGCCAGCAGCGGCGTCTCGACGGTGGGATCGCAGAACGTATCGGCGACGGTGCCCTTGGTGAGGCCGGCAATGGCGACGATGTCGCCGGCTTCAGCTTCATCGAGCGGTGTGCGCTCGATTCCGCGGAACGCCAGGATCTTTGACACGCGTCCCTGCTCGACCAGCTTGCCTTCCGCATTCAGCACTTTCACAGCCTGGTTCGGCTTGACGATGCCGGAGGTGATGCGGCCGGTGATGATACGCCCCAGATAGGGATTGGCCTCGAGGATGGTGCCGATCATGCGGAACGGGCCTTCCTCGACCTTCGGCGGCGCGACGTGCCGCACGATGAGATCGAACAGCGGCTGCATGCCTGCTTCCTTTGGGCCTTCCGGGCTCTCCGCCATCCAGCCCTGCTTGGCCGAGCCGTACAGGATCGGGAAATCGAGCTGCTCCTCGCTGGCATCGAGCGCCGCGAACAGATCGAACACTTCGTTGATGACTTCGGTCGGGCGCGCGTCGGGGCGGTCGACCTTGTTGATGACGACGATCGGCTTCAAGCCGACCTTGAGCGCCTTGGAGACCACGAACTTGGTCTGCGGCAGCGGGCCTTCGGCGGCATCCACCAGCACCAGCGCACCGTCCACCATGTTGAGGATGCGCTCGACCTCGCCGCCGAAATCGGCGTGGCCGGGGGTATCGACGATGTTGATGCGGATGTCCTTCCACTGCACCGATGCGGCCTTGGCCAGGATGGTGATCCCGCGCTCGCGCTCGAGATCGTTGGAGTCCATGGCGCGTTCGGCGACCTTCTGATTCTCGCGGAACGTACCGGATTGCTGCAGCAGGCGGTCGACCAGGGTGGTCTTGCCGTGGTCGACGTGGGCGATGATGGCGACGTTACGAAGATTCATGGCTCTGCTTTTCAGTCGTGCACAGGTCTTGAGCGATCTCGCCGGAAAGCCGGGATCGATCTTTGGCAACTACGGCCCCTCCGGGTCCGGATCACACTCAAGCCTTTGAAATCTCGCGGGGCGCGGCTCGCCTCAAAAAGCAAGCCCGGCCAAAAGGGACCGGGCAAAGCTTGCGCGTTTGCGGCGCAATATAGTCAGAAACCGTCAAAAAACAATGCGTTGTTTGCCGGGTACCCGCCGTTTTTGGAACCCTTTGGGGTCCTCCTTCACCTCACCGCGAGCGGGAGAGGGGGCGCACCGTGGCCGGGGATGCAATTCAGCCTGATTTGATGATGCCTATCCGGCTTCCTTTTCCTCGCTCGGATAGACCCCACGGAGCACCTCCTCAAAGTGGTCCTTGACGGCCTCGTTGCACAGGCAGGAGCGGAGGCGCAGGACGTCGAGGTTTCGGACCAGGATCGCGCCGCGGCGCGTCTCCAGCACGCCTTCGGCCTTGAAGGACTGAATCACGCGGCTGGCATAGCTACGGCCCACCCCCAGCAGGGTGGCGAGCTGCTCATGTGTGAGCGGCACGGCGCCATCGCCATTGGTGCGCTCCATCGCCGAGATGATCCATTTGGCGGTGCGCTGCTCGATCGAGTGGATCGCGTTACATGCCGTCGACTGGAAGATCTGCGCCAGCATGCAATCGGCGTAGCGTGCGAAGACGTTGCGGATCGAGGGCGATTTCAGCTTGGCCGCTTCCAGCTTGCCGATCGCCAGCCGCGCGAACGGCCCCCCGAACTTGACGATGATGCGGGTAAAGGCGGGAAGATATCCCTGGCTGACGATGCCGCCGACAGCACCTTCGCGGCCGACCAGAATGGTCTCGACGTCGCGGCCGTCCTCGTTGGTCACGAGGTAGGAGACGAGGCTGGGACCGCACGGAAAATACACGGTCTCGACGTCATCGCCGGGGCTGTAAAGCAGGTCGTTGGCATTGGCCTCGGCGCGCGCGAGGTGCGGTGCGATCAGCCCATAATCGGCGTCGCTCAGACGGCGCAACAGGTTGTTGAAGGGCCGGTCGGCTCTGTCCGGTTGGCTGCGTTGTTGAAGCATCGGGTCTCCCCCTCACCAACCGCGACGATAGTCAACCCGTTCCTCCTGTTGTGTGCACAAGTGAACAGACGCCGGGACCGCAGTGTGGTGGTTTCAATGCGGGAACCGCCGGTGTGCTTCAGAGGCGCCGGCGGCGTGCCGACTGGCGGCTCATGTCCGGACCATCAGATCAATGCCTCAAAACAGGACCTGGCGCGCATATGAAACCGGCCCTCTTCAGCCGCATGCCTTCCGACGTGTTGATCGTCGAGGACGACCCGATCATCGCCATCGATTTCGAGGACACGATCCTCGGCTTCGGGGTGAAGACGGTGCGGACAGCGACCAGTGTCGCGCAAGCACTTCAGATGATCGCCTATCGCCGGCCCGACTTCGCGCTGCTGGATGTCGTGCTGGCCCGCGAGAACACCTTTGCGCTCGCCGAGGAGCTCGACGCGCTACGGATCCCCTATCTCTTCGTCACCGGCTATGGCGCTGACGTCCAGCTTCCCGCTGCGCTGGCCGGCAAGCCGCGCCTGGTCAAGCCATGCTCGACCGAAGCGCTGGAAGCAGCGCTGCGAATGCGGGTTTCGGATTCGTAGCCCGGATGAAGCGCAGCGCAATCCGGGGTCCTGGGTTCGCGGATAGACCGTCCCGGATTGCGCTCCATCCGGGCTACGTTACGTCACTACGTTACGATGTTACACCGGCTTCGGGTCGAGCGTGGTCGACCACAGCGCGACGTCGGCGCGGTCGCGCAAGGTTACTGTCATCTGTCCGGTCGCGCCGTCGATCTTGACGTGGCCGAAGAACTGCATGCCCGCCGATGGCGGCAGGTTCTGCTTGTCGGCTCCGGGCGCCTTGATGAACTTCACCTCGGGTCCAAACGTGTTGTCGAGCTCGTTGGGGCCGAAAGTGCCGGCATGCAGCGGGCCGGAGACGAATTCCCAGAACGGGTCGAAGTCCTGGAACTGCGCCTTGTTCGGATTGTAGTAGTGCGCGGCGGCGTAGTGCACGTCGGCGGTCAGCCACACGGTGTTGACGATCCCGGCGGTCTTGATGAAACGCAGGATCTCGGCGATCTCGAGCTCGCGGCCGCGCGCCGGGCCGTCTCCTTGCGCGAACGCTTCGGAGCCCTTGCTGTTGGCCGCATCGTCATAGACGATGAGGCTGAGCGGCATGTCGGAGGCGATCACCTTCCAGGTGGCGCGCGAGTTGAGCAGTCCGCGCTTCAGCCAGGCGAGTTGGTCCGGGCCAAGGAAATAAGCATCGGGACCGTAGCTGGTCTGCTGGTTTGGCCCGTTGGGTCCGCGATAGCTGCGCTCGTCCAGCATGAATACGTCGAGATGCGGTCCGTAGCTGAGCGTGCGATAGACGCGTCCCGGCTCGACGATGCTTTCGCGCATCGGATACATCTCGTGGAAGGCGCGCGCCGCACGCGCCGCCAGCACGTTGATGTCGCGCTCCTTGTAGGCGGCAGGAAGCTGTTTCGACAGCGACCAGTTGTTGGTGACCTCGTGGTCGTCCCACTGCACGAAGATCGGCACCTCCGCATTGAAGCCGCGCACATGCTCGTCGAGCAGGTTGTACTTGTGCGCCGCGCGGTACTCGTCGAGCGTCTCGGCGACCTTGGCCTTCTCCGGGATGGTGAGGTTCTTCCAGAGCTTGCCGTCGGCGAGTTTCACCTCGGACGGAATGACGCCATCGGCATAGATGGTGTCGCCGGAATGCAGGAAGAAATCCGGCTTGTATTTGGCCATGGTGGCGAAGGTGAACATGCCGCCATCGTCGGGATTGATGCCCCAGCCCTGGCCGGCGACGTCGCCGCCCCAGACAAAGCTGACATCGCGCCGGTCGGCGGGCGCGGTACGGAAGCGGCCGGTTACGGGCTCGCCGAGGACGTTGACATGGGCGAGGTCGCGGAAGCGCACGCGGTAGAAGATGTCCTGGCCCGCGGGCAGGTTTTCCAGGAGCATCTTGGCGGTGAAATCGCTTTCGGGCAGGGCCGCGATCGGCGGCAGTGCGCGCGCGTCCTTGAAGGATTCGGTGGTCGCGACCTCGACCATCATCTGCGACGGCCGGTCGGCGCGCGCCCAGACCACGCCGCCGTCAACTCCGACGTCGCCGGACTGCACGCCATGGGTGACGGCCGGCCGGTCGGCGGCGCGGGAGAGGTGGGGCATCGCGATGACGCCGGCGCCGACAGCGGCTGAAGAGAGGAACTTTCGGCGGGAAATCCTGATCGTCATGGCAGCCTCCGTCGGTCCGGCACCGGATGCGCCGAAATGTCGCAACAGACCTAGAAGGATTCTATGACGAAGCGATTACGGCGGCCATCTCCACGTGATCGCAGAGAAATTGCATCTGGTCGTCATTCCGGCGCACGCGAAGCGTGAGCCCGGAATCCATTCATCCACGTCGCTTGCGGCCCGATGGATTCCGGGCCTGCGCCTTCGCGCATCCCGGAATGACGGAGGAGAGGTCGCGTGCCCCGCAAACAGGGAACTGAAGCGAACCCGATTGCGTCCCGCCTTGGCTAAGCGGTCCCTGCCGCCCGGAATTGCGCGCTGGCGCGCTGCAGGTTTTGCGGCATGCTGATCAACAGCAGCTTCCGGTCGGTGACCGCGTTGTGGAATTGCTCGAGTGCGATGTTGAAGGCGGTCAGCGTGCCCTGCTCGATTCCGCCGTGCTCGAAACAGGTCAGCGCTTCGCGCAGGATGTTGTCGGCTTCGGCCTGCATCTGGTCGAGTTCTTCCATCGAATCGCTGTGGCGCGCGGCAGCGAGCATGTCGAGCAGCCGGTCGCGCTGCGAGGTGTTGATGCTGCGTTCGTCCTTCTTCAGGTAGCCGGCAAACCAGGCGCCGGCCGAACCCATTGCGGAGACCAGCATCAGCCCCCACCAGATGTAATCGCTGTAGCGGTCGAGGAAGGTCTTCTCGTCGCCATCGACGAAAGCCGCAGCCCCAGGGTGCACGGGAATCGTGGCGTCCTTGTCGGTGTCCGGCGTCTCGATCCTGGCGGCCGGCGGGAAATCGTTCTTCAGCGACTGCCGGATCGAGAACAGCTGTCGGGTGAAGATGGCGATGGTCGATTCGGAAATGCCCCTGCGCGCCACGATATGGTGCGAGAAGCTGATGGTCTTGACCTCGTCCGCAGGGCGGTCGACGCCGCCGAGCGAGCCGGCGGGGATTTGCGAGGCTTCATAGGCGGGATGGTTCTGCGCGATCGCTTCCGCCGCGTCGATGGCGAGGAAGGTCGGCGTGCCGCGCGTCGAAGCTGCGATCGCGTCGGTTGTGATCTTGCTGTTGATGGGTCCGGCGGCGAGATAGGCGTCCGCCTTCTGGCCCTTGATGGTCTCGGCCGTCTCATTGGCGGGAAACTGGACGATCTCTACCTTGGCGGGGTCGACGCCATATTGCTGCAGGATCACCTTCAAGAGGTTGACGTTGGCGGGCGTGCGGCCGACGACACCGACGCGGTGGCCGGCGAGCTGCGCGATCTTGGTGATTTTTGGCGCTGCTTTCCTGCCCCTGCCTTTGCCCTGCGGCGGCACCCAGATCGCCACGACATTCTTGCGCAGCGTCGCCACCGCCTGCGCATTCTTGGGGACATCCAGATCGCCGCGGATAATGGCGAGGTCGGCCTTGCCGCCGGCCAGCGCCTCGGCGCTCGCTACCGCGCCGTCCGTCTGCATCAGACGCAGCCGGATTTGGCTGTTGCCCTGGTTGTAGGCTTGGGCGAGCGCCTGGACTACTTTGAGGTCGTCACTGTTGGCGGGCCCGACCGCGATTTTCAAGTTCACCGGCCGCATCGCGAAGTAATAGCCGGCGGCCAGTGCGCCGATGATGGCAAGCGCGCCGGCAATCATCACGAAACTCAGCCGACGCCGCGCCGAACGCGGCGGAGGCGAAGCTGGAGCGGCGACGAAGTCAGGCTCGGTCATCGATCGCGCAAACAGCCGTTTGAGGTTCTGGGTCATCCCGCCGACGCGTTTATCCTTTGCATTGTAACAAAATTCCGGCAGCAGCTAGGTTACAATCCCGTCATGGTTACCAGCGGCGATAGGACGCGCTTTGCGGCCGCGTCGTGAGCATGGATCCCGCTGGTGGCTGCCGGTGTTAGGGTGTGAACGAGTGAAGTGGAGATTTGCCATGGCAGGACGGTTATCGGCGGAAGCGCGGAAATCGGCGCTGAAGGAACTATCCGGCTGGTCCGAGGTGCCGGGACGTGAGGCGATCGCCAAGACTTTCACGTTCAGGGATTTCAACGAGGCCTTCGGCTTCATGACGCGCGTCGCGCTGATCGCGGAGAAGCGCGACCATCACCCGGAATGGAGGAACGTCTACAAGACGGTCGATGTGGTGCTCGCAACCCATGACGCCGGCGGCGTCACGGCGCGCGACATCGAATTGGCCAGGGCGATGGAGGCGATCGCCAAGCAGGCTGGCTGAGAGAGGCGACTTCTCCTTGGATGATCTTGCAGGGCAGGCGGGAGGTCCCCACCTTTTGCGTCAGGGGTCGCGGGACCGTTTGGCGGCTGTGGTCCGAGGGAGCTTCTTCCGATGACATCATCCGAACACACTGTCGGTTTCGAGCCGGCCGATCGGCTGGCGCAGGACCGCGAGAGCGTGCGACGGCGTTTCTGGATCAAGTTGAAGCGGGTGGCGGCGAAACTGCCTTTCGCCGAAGATCTACTGGCGGCCTATTATTGCGCCTTCGACAAAGAGACGCCGCGCCATGTGCAGGCGGCGCTGCTTGGCGCCATCGCCTATTTCGTCCTGCCGTTCGACTTCGTGCCGGACGTGATGCCGGTTCTCGGCTTCACCGATGATGCTGCGATCCTGGCGACCGCGATCCGCATGGTCGCAAGCCACATCACGCCGGAGCACCGCGAAGCCGCCCGTGCCGCGCTGAAGCGCGGCATCGAGACGGCCGAGGAGATCTAGCTAGCGCTTCTCGCCTGTGCGCACCTGCGCGCGGGCATTGTTCTCCGCTTCCCAGGCCTGGAACTGCTTGAACAGCGCCTCCTTGTCGGCGTCCGTCTGCAGCTTGGCTGCGGCCGGCGATTGCTTCAGGAACTCATCGAAGCGACTGCGTGTCACCGCTTCCACGCTGTGCTTCTCCAGCCATTGCTTGGCCGACGGCAGCCGGGTCCAGTCTGGCAGCGGTGCAGCCAGCGAGACCTCCTTCCACTTCGGATGGAACGGCGGATTCTGGAAGGCCGGGAATTTCGTGAAGAAAGCGTCCACGAACAGCGCCAGCTTGCGCGAGCGCTCGGTGTTCGGCGCCCAATTATAGGCCGCGAGCACGGCAGGCACGGCGATGGTGTCGACGCGCTCCTGATCCGAAATCAGGTTCGGATAATCCTTCGAGGTGAGCGTCGCCGGCAGATAGTCGTTCTGCAGCGGCTTGTCATAGTTGACGGTGACGAGGTGGAAGCGGCCGTCATTGTTGAATGTGCTGACGGATTTGTACGGCTTGCCGCCGGTCACGATCACGGCGTCGATTTCACCAGCCTTCAATTTCTCCATCGCGATGCGCTGCTCGATGTAGAGAAATTTCGCCTTCATCCCGAGCCGCTCGAACACTGTCAGCGCGGTGACGAAGGTGCCGCCATTGGGCAGGTCGACACTGACGATCCTGCCGTCGAGATCCTTCAAGGTCTTGATCGTCTTCGGCGCGACGACATGCATCTCCTCGTTATAGAGCTTGGTCACATAGGCGAACTGCTTCTTGATGTCCTTCGCAAAGCCCTTTCTTTCGAGATAGTCGAGCGTGTCCGCGCGGACGATGCCGAGATCGACGCCCTGCAGGAACAGGATATCGGCGACGCTCTGCACGGAGCCGCGCCCGACGATCGGCAGTACGCGCAACTTGTTGCCGTCGTCGAGCACGGAAGCGAGGTCGGCGCCGAACTGGACGTAGGTGCCGCCGATCGTGCCCGTGATCAGCGTCACCGTGTTGGCGTTCAGGTTCTGCTTGGTGGCGACCGAGCCGAACTGGAAGATGGCCCTCAGGCTGTCGCTGACCTTGGCCGGATCATATTCGGTTTCCTCAGCCCGTACTGTCGGGCCGCAAATCATCGTCAGGGCGAATAACGCCACTCCAAACAATCGCAGCATGTGCTACCCCAAAAAGGTTCAATCTTGCATTTGTGTGAGACGTTGCTGGGCGTGTTGCGAGCCAAGCTCGGCCGCCCGGCGGTACCAGATCCGCGCCTGAGCCGGATCGGGCGTGATGGCGCGCGCATCCTTCGTTCCCAGCACCAGGGGATCGTAGGTCCGCGCCAGCAGCAGCGCCGCGTCGGCCTCCTGCGCATCGGCGGCGCGCTCGAGCAGCAGCCGTGCGGCTGCGATATCGCCGATCGCAAGCAGGCTGTTCGCCCGCTTCATGAGGGCGCTGAGCTCGTCGGGACTGACCTGTCTTGCCTGCGGCGCAGCGGGCGGTGCCGCTTGCGCTGCGGGGGGCGGTGCGGGTGGAGCGGCAGATAGTGCCGGTGGAGCGCCAGATGGCGGTGCCACCGACCGGACCACGGCTTGGCCGCCCTTGATCGCCTCCTGATACGCGGCCGTGATTTGCTCGCGCGACGGCGGACCTGAATTGGTCGATGGTGGCGGTACAGGCTCGCTCAAGGGTTGCGGGAGCGCCGCCATGACGGTTCGCGCCTGCACCTGCGAGGTGCCGAGCAGCCACGTCTTGGCGGTGGCCGTGATATTATGCGTGACGTCCAGCGAAACCAGCAGGACAGCCGCCGCTGCGGCGGCAGCGATGAGAAGACCACTCGTGAGCAACGAGCGGCCGAGCGAACGTTCGAGAGAACCTCGCCGATATTTCGCACCGCTGTCCTCGTCGAGAGGGTATGACAGGAACAGCGGGGCGGGCTCGTCTGTGTCGATGTCGGTATCCGATCGATACGACCGCTGGTAGCGATACTCTGCCAGCTCAGGATCATCGATATCTACGTCATGCGCCTGTCTCGGCGTGACGCGTGATGAAATATCCACCATTTTGACGCTTCCCGTTACACAATACGCAACGCATGGGGCATCTCTGGTTGTCTCTTGCTTCTTGTCGGCTTTCCCCGAGTGCCCGCTAACGGGAACTTACGCACTGCGAATGAGCCCAAAAAACGGCCCTGACCTGCGAGAATTGGGACTTATTTTGGTTCGATTATGGCAAAAATGCCCTATTCACTAAATTAAAAATGGTGATTTTGGGAATAAGTTCCGCATTCGGAACTAACCCGGTCAGTTAATTCACATAGTTAAATGAATTGGGGTCACGGGGTAAGTGCGCGTGATTCCGTAATAGGAGAGCGCGGCGCCTGGATGGCGCCACAACTCACGCGCGTGTCGCCTCTTTATGGATGCAGGATCACCTTGCCCATCGCCTTGCGGCCGGCGAGCACCTTCAGTGCTTCCGCCGTTTGCGACAGCGGGAAGGTGCGATCGACATGCGAAGAGATTTTTCCTTCGGCGGTCCACTGCACGAGCTTCTGCAGGTTCTTGCGGTTCTTCTCGGGGTTGAGCCGCGTCCACGCGCCCCAGAACACGCCGCGGATATCGCAGCCTTTGAGCAGCGCAAGGTTGAGCGGCATCTTCGGAATGTCGCCGGCGGCAAAGCCGATGACGAGAAAGCGGCCTTCCCAGGCGATGGCGCGGAGCGCAGCTTCGGCGTAGGTCCCGCCGACGGGATCGAAGATGATGTCGACGCCCTTGCCGCCGGTCAGCGCCTTTAGGCCCTCTTTCAGATCTTCCTTGGCGTAATTGAGCGTCAGCTCGGCGCCATGCTGCTTGGCAAACTCAAGCTTCTCGTCCGAGGAGGCGCAGGCGATCACCTTCAGGCCCATCAACTTGCCGAGCTCGCAGGCCGCAAGCCCCGTGCCACCGGCGGCGCCAAGCACGGCCAGCGTCTCGCCCGGTTTCGGGCTCGCACGATCTTCCAGCGCGTGCAGCGCGGTGCCGTAGATGATGATGATCCCGGCGGCGCGATCGAAATCGAGATTGTCGGGAATCTTCACGATCGAATTCGCCGGCAGCGCGATCTTCTCGCGCGCGCCATTGTGGCCGCAAGAGGCGACCACGCGATCGCCGGGCTTGAGATCAGTGACGCCGTCACCGACGCTCTCGATCACGCCGGCGACTTCCGCTGCAGGCGAGAACGGGAACGGCGGCTTGATCTGGTACTTGCCCTGGATCATCAGGATGTCGAAGAAATTCAGGGCCGCGGCTTTGATCGCGATCACCGCTTCGCCCGGTCCGGCCACGGGATCGGGCACGTCAGCCAGCACGAGATCGTCGGGTTGGCAATATTCCGTGCAGAGAATGGCTTTCATGGATGCACCTGATTTTCGGACACAGAAGGATTACTCGCTTCATGCCGGATTTGAAGCCGGGCGACAATACAACGCGGAGGGATCAAACAATGTTTGAAAAGAGCCTGCTGGCACACAAGCGGATCCTCGTCACCGGCGGCGGCTCCGGGCTTGGCGCAGCGATGGGACGACGCTTTGCCGAGCTCGGCGCCGAACTGATCATCTGTGGCCGCAGGACGGAATTACTGCAGCACACGGCGACGAGATTGCGCGACGATCTCGGCGCCAAGGTCACTACAATCACATGCGACATCCGCGACGGCGCGGCGGTGGATGCGATGATGGACGCGATCTGGCAGGAAGCGCCGATCGACGTGCTCGTCAACAACGCGGCGGCAACGTTCATTGCACAGACCGAGCATCTCTCATTCCGTGCCGCGGACGCGATCCTGGCGTCGACGCTGCACGGCACGATGTATTGCACGCTTGCTGCCGGCAAGCGGTGGATCGAGAGCGGGCACAAAGGCGTCATCCTCTCGATCCTCTCGACCTCGACGATCACCGGGCGCGCCTTCACGGTGCCGTCCGCGATGGCGAAGTCGGCGGTGCTCGCGATGACCAAGAGCCTTGCCGTGGAATGGGGGCCAAAGGGCATCCGCACTGTCGCGATCGCGCCGGGCGCATTTCCGACGCCGGGAGCAACCGGCCAGCTCCGGCCCGAAGGGCGCGAGGAGAGCTGGGCGCACCGCAACCCGCTGGGCCGTCCCGGCGAGCACGGCGAGCTCGCCAACCTCGCGAGTTTCCTGATCTCCGACCAGGCCGGCTACATCAATGGCGAGATGGTGGTGCAGGACGGCGGGGCGCATTTGCGCAGCTCCGGGGCGGAGGACCTCCTGCAATGGACCGACGCGCAATGGGAACAGCAGCGCGCCTCGCGTACCAAAAGTTAATGCGGCGGAACCGCGCGCCACGCCCCTAACTACCTTCCCAAAAAGGCCTTTTCCGGCTATTGCATCGCGCCGGGGACGACGCCGGTTGGGCCATCTTCCAGTCACAATGATAGGGGAACCAGTTGTCCGTGCGGCAAATACTGACATCTCTGGTTGCAGGCGCCCTGCTTTGCGGGACGACTTCCCTTGCCATGGCGCAGGGCGGTTCCCCCAAGGCGGCCACCAAGGGCGCGGCAAAGTCTGCGGCCCCGGCCAAGCCGGAGGGCGCTGCTGCGGCTGCCGCGGCCGGGGGCGCCGAACCGACCCTGATTGGCCAGTTCGGCACCTGGGGCGCCTATACCGCGACCCCGAACGGCAAGAAGGTGTGTTTTGCGCTGGCAAAACCGTCGTCGTCGAAGACCAATCCGCCGAATCGCCCGCGCGATCCGGCCTACGCCTTCGTCTCGACCCGTCCCGCGGAAAAGGTCATCAACGAAGTCTCGATCATGATCGGCTACACCCTGAAGCCCGGGTCGGAATCGACGCTCGAAGTCGGCGGCGGGTCGTATGCGATGTACACCCAGGGCGACGGGCTCTGGATCAAGAATGCCGCAGAAGAAGAGCGCATGGTCGAAGCCATGCGCAAGGCTGCGGACCTGACCGTGAAAGGCGTCTCGGCCAAGGGCACCGAGACGACGGACACGTTCTCGCTCAAGGGCCTGTCGCAGGCGCTCGATCGGCTGGCGCAGGACTGCAGGCGCTAATTCAGCCTGAAATCCGCGCATTTCCCGCCTTTCCAGCGCCTGCTGGAAGGCCTATTTGGTGTTTCATGACTGACACCCTCACCAGCCAGAGCGATCGCGCCAGCACCGCGCTCGTGGAGAAAGTTCCGCTCGAGACCTATGTGCCGCCGGCCAAGCCGTCGCTGATCGGGCTGTCGCGCACGGAGATCGCCGAGCGGCTCGGCGAGATCGGTGTGCCGGCCTCGCAACGCAAGATGCGCACCCAGCAGCTCTGGCACTGGATCTATTTCCGCGGCGCCAAGAGCTTTGCCGAGATGACCAACGTCTCGAAGGAGATGCGCAGCGAGCTGGAGAAGCATTTTACCGTCGACCGGCCCGAAGTGGTCGCCGAGCAGATTTCGAACGACGGCACCCGCAAATGGCTGTTGCGGCTGCCGAGCGGCAACGATCTTGAGAAGCCGCATGAAGTCGAATGCGTCTATATCCCCGAGACTGACCGCGGCACGCTCTGCGTCTCCTCGCAGGTCGGCTGCACGCTGAATTGCGCCTTCTGCCACACTGGCACGCAGCGCCTGGTGCGTAACCTCACGGCCGGCGAGATCGTCGGCCAGGTGATGGTGGCGCGGGATCGGCTGAAGGATTGGGCCGACCGCGAGAGCGGCGGCCGCCTCGTCACCAACGTCGTGATGATGGGCATGGGCGAGCCGCTCTACAATTTCGATGCGGTGCGCGATGCGTTGCTCATCGTTGCTGATAATGAAGGCATCGGCATCTCCCGCCGCCGCATCACGCTGTCGACCTCGGGCGTGGTGCCGAACATCATCCGCACCGGCGAGGAGATCGGCGTCATGCTCGCGATCTCGCTGCATGCCGTGCGCGACGAGTTGCGCAACGAATTGGTGCCGCTCAACCGCAAATTTCCGATTCAGGAATTGCTGCAGGCCTGCCGCGACTATCCCGGGGCCTCCAACGCGCGGCGCATCACCTTCGAATATGTGATGCTGAAGGGCATCAATGATTCGCTCGATGACGCCAAGCTGCTGGTGAAGCTGCTGAAGGGCATTCCGGCGAAGATCAACCTGATCCCGTTCAATCCCTGGCCGGGCACGCGTTACGAATGCTCGGACTGGGAGCAGATCGAGAAGTTCTCCGAATATATCTTCAACGCCGGCTATTCCTCGCCGGTGCGCACCCCGCGCGGCCGCGACATCCTCGCCGCCTGCGGCCAGTTGAAATCGGAGACCGAAAAACTCTCCGCCCGCGAGCGCCAGGCGCTGCGCGCAATGGCGATGACGGATTGAGACGATCTATGCACCGAAACTCGTCATGGCCGGGCTCGTCCCGGCCATCCACGTCTTTCCGAAGCTTCGAGGCAGGCGTGGAAGTCCGGGCATGACGGCAGAGATTCGTATCGCGGGTGCGGTCTGACGGCGGAATGAAGCCATGGCACTGATCGGCCGCGTCCTCCTGATCCTGTTCGCCTTCCTGGCCTCCTGTCTGGTGGCGGGCATGATCATCGTCGTGGCGGTGCTCTATCCGGAGCTGAGCGATATCGGCACCGGTCAGATCGATCAGAACGCCATCAACATCGTGCTCGGCTTCGGCTTCATCTTCATTTCCGGATTCGCGCTGCTGCCGGCGCTGATCGTGGTGCTGATCACGGAAGCCTTCAATGTCCGGGGCGCGCTGAGCTATGCGATCGGCGGCGCGATCGTCGGGGCCGCCTGTTATCTCGGCCTGGTTCCGTTCGACCCCGATACGTTCCGGTTCGAGGGCATCGTGCATCGCCATCTCGAGATCATGACCGGCGCCGGCATCGTCGCGGGTCTGGTGTACTGGCTGATTGCGGGCCGCACCGCCGGCGCTTGGCGCGAGCCGCCGCGCAAATTGCCGCCGCCCCCGCCACTGCCGTCACAATCCCGGCCGCAGCCGTGAATGGAGCTGTCATTGCGAGCCACCGGGTCGGCGCGAAGCGCCGCCCGACGACAGGCTCCGCGAAGCAATCCATGCAGCTGCGCGTGCGGAGAGGTGGATTGCTTCGTCGCTATCGCTCCCCGCAATGACGGTTGAATTCGGGGTTTCCACATCCCGCCGCCTCGGGTAAACCGCGCGCCATGAACCGGACCGGACTTTTCATCGCGCTGGGGCTTGCGGTCGTGATCGGGCTGTTGTTCGGGCTGTTTCCCGAACTCGACCTGAAGCTCGGTGCGCTGTTCTACGATGCCGCGCAAAAAACCTTTCCGCTGAAGCTGAACGCTGTCGCGTCGTTTGCGCGCGATGCGGCGATGTGGATCGCATGGGGATTTGCGCTGCCCGCGATCGCTGCGTTCGTCGTCAAGATGATCCGGCCCGACCGGCCGATGCTGATCTCGGGCCGCGCCGCGACGTTTCTCCTGGTGACGCTGCTGCTCTCCGCCGGCGTCCTCACCAACTTCACCTTCAAGACCTATTGGGGCCGGCCGCGACCGGTGGCGGTGACCGAGTTTGCCGGCGACAAGAGCTTCGTGCCGTGGTGGGATCCGCGCGGCACCTGCGGCCGCAACTGCTCGTTCTTCTCCGGCGAGGGGGCGACTGCGTTCTGGACCTATGCGCCGGCAGCGCTGGCGCCGCCGCAATGGCGCGCCCTGGCGTTTGCGGCGGCGACCGTGTTCGGTATCGCCACCAGCGCCCTGCGGATGGCCTTTGGCGGGCATTTCTTCACCGACGTCGCGATTGCCGGCATCGTGACCTACCTGGTGATCTGGCTCGCCTATGCCCTGATCTACCGCTGGCCGTCGACGCGGGTGACGGATGCCCAGGTTGATGCCGCGCTAACCCGGTTCGCGCGACGGTGGCGCCGGCGCGAGACGGACCCCAGGCCGTCGATATGAGCGACGTCATAAAGGCCGCCATTAATCACGTGCCCATCAGCGCGAAATTTGATATTCGCGCAACTTAACAGCAAACGACTTTACGACCGATTGGACGCTCCATGAGTACGATTTTGAAAAGCCTGCCCAAGGGCGAAAAAGTCGGCATCGCTTTCTCGGGCGGTCTCGACACCAGCGCAGCGCTGCTATGGATGAAACAGAAGGGCGCGCGCGTCTTTGCCTACACCGCGAACCTCGGCCAGCCCGACGAGTCCGACTACAACGAAATTCCGCGCAAGGCCATGGAGTTCGGCGCCGAGAAAGCCCGCCTCGTGGATTGCCGTATGCAATTGGTCCACGAAGGCATTGCCGCGATCCAATCCGGTGCCTTCCACATCTCGACCGGCGGCGCCACCTATTTCAACACCACCCCGCTCGGTCGCGCCGTGACTGGCACCATGCTGGTCTCGGCCATGAAGGAGGACGGGGTCAACATCTGGGGTGATGGCTCCACCTTCAAGGGCAACGATATCGAGCGGTTCTATCGCTACGGCCTGCTGACCAATTCGAACCTGAAGATCTACAAGCCCTGGCTCGACCAGCAATTCATCGACGAGCTCGGCGGCCGCGCGGAAATGTCGGCGTTCATGACCGCGCAAGGGTTCGCCTACAAGATGAGCGCCGAGAAGGCGTATTCGACCGACAGCAATCTCCTCGGTGCAACCCACGAGGCCAAGGATCTCGAGAGCCTGCAAAGCGGTATCAAGATCGTCAATCCGATCATGGGCGTGCCGTTCTGGCGCGACGACTGTGTCGTCAGGGCCGAACAGGTCACCGTGCGCTTCGAGGAAGGCCAGCCCGTCGCGCTGAACGGCCAGACTTTCCCGGACCCGGTGGCGCTGTTCCTCGAGGCCAACGCCATCGGCGGCAGGCATGGTCTTGGCATGAGCGACCAGATCGAGAACCGGATCATCGAGGCAAAGAGCCGCGGCATCTATGAAGCTCCCGGCATGGCGCTGCTGCACATCGCCTATGAGCGCCTGATCACCGGCATCCACAACGAAGACACCATCGAGCAGTACCGGATCAACGGCCTGCGCCTTGGCCGGCTGCTCTACCAGGGGCGGTGGTTCGATTCTCAGGCTCTCATGCTGCGCGAAACCGCCCAGCGTTGGGTGGCGCGCGCCATCACCGGTGAGGTGACGCTCGAGCTGCGCCGCGGCAACGACTATTCGATCTTGAACACCGAGAGCCCGAACCTGAGCTATCAGCCGGAGCGGCTGAGCATGGAGAAGGTGGAGGATGCGGCGTTCACGCCGGCGGACCGTATCGGCCAGCTCACAATGCGCAACCTCGACATCGCCGATACCCGCACCAAGCTGGATCTCTACGCGGAGACAGGCTTGCTGTCGCTCGGCGAGGGCTCGAACATCTTGAGGCTCGATAGCGACAAGAGCTGAAGCGTGTGAGCTCCGTAGCCCGGACTACGCTTGCGCTCCATCCGGGCTACGGACTGCGACGATCCATCGCCGGTATCCAGGCTCGATGTGTAATGGACGCGTCATTCGGCGCGGCTAGTCTCGTCGCCTGCGCGCCCGTGACCTCCGTACTGCAGCCGGACGGCGCGGGCGAACAATTGTGGGGCGCAAATCATGATCAAGCCATTTGCCGGTGCCGCTCTCCTCGTCCTGTTGTCCGGATCGCCGACGCTAGCCCAGACGATCTATCCGATCGACCGCGCCGACATCCTCGCCGGCGCCCATTTCGACTTCAAGGTCGAGTTTCCCGATCGCGTTGATCCGGCGAATGTGAAAGTCACGGTGAACGGCGCGGATTATTCCGCAGCGTTCGGCCAGCCCGGCACCTTCGTGGAGCACGAAGACGGCAAGGAGCAGTCGGCCCTGATCGTTCGCGACGTCGCATTGACCAAGCCCGGAAGCGTGAAGGTGGAAGTCTCTGACGGCGCACGCAGCCGCACTGTCGTGTGGTCGGTTTACGACACCGGTCCGCGCAAGGCCAAGAACGTGATCCTGTTCATCGGTGATGGACTGTCGCCGGCGCATCGGGTTGCGGCGCGTATGCTCTCCAAGGGAATTGCGGAAGGCAAAAGCCTCGGCAAGCTTGCCATCGACGACATGCCGCATATGGCGCTGGTTGCGACTGCCGGCTCCGATTCGATCATCACCGATTCGGCGAATGCGGCCAGCGCCTACGCCACGGGCCACAAGACCGCCGTCAACGCGTTGGGTGTCTACGCTGATCGCTCCACAAGCCCGTTCGATGATCCCAAGGTCGAAACCATCACCAGCGTCGCGAAGCGGCGGCTTGGTCTGGGCATCGGGATCGTCACCAACACCGAAGTCGAGGATGCCACACCGGCGGCAATGGTCGCGCATACCCGCCGCCGCGCCGCCTATGATGAGATCGTCGCGCAGCTCTTCGCCGCCAAGCCCGATGTCCTGATGGGAGGAGGCAGCGCGAATTTCCTGCCGCAAGCAGCAGCGGGAAAGCGCAAGGACGACATCGATTACATCGCCCGCTTTCGCGATGCCGGCTATCAGGTGGTGACGACAAAGTCCGAGCTTGATGCCTCGGCTGCGAAACCCGACACGAACAAGCTGCTGGGACTGTTTGCCTCCGGCAACATGGACGGCGTCCTGGACCGCAAGTTCCTCAAAGGCGGCAGCGTCGGCAAGTTTCCCGAACAGCCCGACCTGACCGAGCAGGTGCAGGCCGCGCTGAAAGTGCTGTCGAAGAACGATGCCGGCTTCTTCCTGATGGTGGAATCGGGACTGATCGACAAATACGCTCATCTCCTGGACATGGAGCGCGCGGTCTACGACACGATCATGCTCGACAATGCCGTTCGTTTTGCGCGCGACTGGGCGCAGGCCCGCGGCGACGACACCTTGATCCTGGTGGTGGCGGACCACAATCATCCCAACAGTCTTGTCGGCACCATCAATGACGACATGACTAAGACGCCCAACGTCCCGTTCCGCGAACGCGTCGGCGTCTATGACAAGGCGGGATTCCCCAACTATCCGGCTGCCGATGCGGAAGGCTATCCCTCGCGGGTGGATGTCAGCCGGCGGCTCGCGATTTTCTCGGCCAGCCTGCCGGACCATTACGAAACCTTCCGCCCCAAGCTCGATAACCCGAATGATCCGACGGCGAAGGGCGATGAGCCTGGGACTTTCAAAGCCAACGACAAATACAAGGACGTTCCGGGAGCCGTGCTACGCCCCGGCAATCTGCCGGCGATGATCGGCGCCAGCGTGCATTCGGGAGAAGACGTCATCCTGACAGCAACCGGCCCAGGCAGCGAACGCGTTCATGGTTCGATGGACAACACGGACGTCTTCCGTGTCATCGCCGATGCGCTGGGACTTGCCGCACCGGCGCCGTAGCCTCGCGAGCTCTTGTAGCGTGGGCGAAGCGAAGCGTGCCCGCGATCAACACTCCGCTCGGAGGCGGGCACGCTACGCTTTTGCCCATCGCGACAGGTTCTGCGTTCACGCCTCTGCGCGCGGGAGCCATCTGGAAGTCGCGACAATATGAGGCACCAGCCGGCCCAACCAAACCCGGCATTGGCCGACCTACCGGTGACAGCCCTTTTGATCACGGAGGCATCAATGGCCAAGTATCGGCACGACCTGCCACAGCGGCGCGGCGGCATCTTCCTGACCGACGGCGGCATGGAAACGACGCTGATCTTCCACCACGGCCTCGAGCTGCCGCACTTTGCCGCTTTCGTCCTGCTCGACTCCGCGGATGGTCGTGAGCACCTCAAGCGCTACTACGAGTCCTACCTTGCGATTGCGCGCGCGAAGGGCACCGGTTTCGTGCTCGACAGCCCGACCTGGCGCGCCAATCCGGATTGGGGCGTCAAGCTCGGCTACGACGCGGCTGCGCTGACATCGATCAACGTCCGTTCGATTGAGTTCCTGAACCATCTGCGAACCGGCTGGGAGCGGCCGAACATGCCCTGTGTCATCGATGGCGCGATCGGTCCGCGCGGCGATGGCTACAAAGCCGGCAACATGGATGCATCGGAGGCGGAAGCCTATCATGCGCCACAGATTGCCGCCTTCGCGGAAGGCGGCGCCGACATGGTGACGGCGTTCACGCTGAACGGAATCAATGAAGCGATCGGCATCGTCCACGCGGCCAAGGCACACAGTATTCCGGTGGCGATCTCCTTCACCGTCGAAACCGATGGTCGTCTGGTGAAGGGTGAAACGCTGCGTGAGGCGATCGAGGCTGTCGATCACGCCACGCAAAACGGGCCGGAATATTTCCTGATCAACTGCGCGCATCCGTCCCATTTCGCAGGCGCGTTGAGCGCGGGCGACACGTGGGCCGGGCGCATCCATGGCGTCAGGGCCAATGCGTCGGCCAAGAGCCACCTGGAGCTCGACGAATCCGAGACGCTCGATGCCGGCGATCCCACCGATCTCGGCCGCCGCTATGTCGACCTCCGGCGCTCGTTTCCCGGCATGCACATTCTCGGCGGCTGCTGCGGCACCGACCATCGCCATGTCGCCGCGATCTGCGAAGCCTGCCTATAGCCGAGTGGCCCGCAATGACGGGCTCGTAGGATGGGTCGAGCGAAGCGAAACCCACCAAAAGTCTGAAGCGAATTCGTGGTCACTGTCGAAACAAAAATGGCCGGGATCGCTCCCGGCCATTTGTTCGAAATAGCTCGCCTCAGCGCGGTGTGCTGGGTGGTGGCAGTGAAGCGGTGCCGCCGTTGAGCAGCGGGGTGATGCGGCGGACAGTGACGCGCCGGTTGATGCGACTCGGTCCGTCCGTCTGCTCCTTCAGATACTGCTTGCCGTAGCCCTGCGACGTCAGGTTCTCCGCCGGCACACCGAACTGCTGGGTCAGCAATTCAGCCGCGGACTGCGCACGGCGATCCGACAATGACAGATTGTCGACGTCGTTGCCGACCGCGTCGGTGTGTCCCTCGATCAGGAACACCTCGCGCGGGTTGCGCTGGATCGCGCGGTTGAGGCCGTCGGCGATCACCTGCAGCCGAGCCGCCTGGTCCGGCGGGATAGTCCACGACCCCGTCTCGAAGTTGATCGTGTTGACGTCGATGCTCGGCATTTGCATGCGAACATTGGGGCTGTAGCGGATCTCGTCGAGCGAATAGCGCCGTTCGATCCGTTGTACCGGCGGTGCCTCCATGGTCTCGTAGATCACGTCCGGCGACGCCTCCTGAGCGTCGACGATGTAGCGATCGTAGGGAATGTTGACCACCGGCGGCGGCACGTCGACATAGAAGCCGCCGACCGCCCGCGGATCGCGGTAGCTGTTGTCGATGATGACGATCTCGCGCCCGCCGGGGTCCCTGCGGATTCGCCGCAGCAGCGTGCCGTCCGCACCAACCACGGTGATCACCTCGCTGCCGTCGGGACGGACCACGACGGTGCGGGTTTCGCCGCCGATCGTCTCGCTCCGGATGTCGCGAGCGCCATAGCGGAAGCGATAGAGATCGTTGCCGCGGACGTACTCCTGCCCACTCGGGTCGCGGATGATGATGCGATCCGGCTCGGTGTAGACGGTACGGCCGCCTTCGACGACTTCCTGTCGCTGGTTGCGGAGGTCGGCGATTGTCGCGCCGATCACGGCGCCGGCCACCACGCCCGCACCGATCGCGAGCGGCGTCAGGTCACGCTGCGGCGGACGCGGCGGTGGTGGCAGCGGCGCTGCGACCGTAGGTGCCGCCCGGAAGGCCGGCGCAATCGTCGGCGGCGCGTATTGCGCCCTGTTGGGCGGTGGCGCTGCGGCGGGCGTGCCAGGGACGACGGTCGGCGCGGCGGCTCCGGGGGGAGGAGCTGCAGGCCGGGGCGGGAGGCCGGCCTGGGGCGGCGCAGTCGGAGTTCCGGCAGCGGGTGCGCCGGCCGGCGGCGTGCCTGCAGCGGGAGGCGGGCTCGCTGGCGTGCCGGCGGCAGGAGGTGTCGTCGTCGCTGCGCCAGGCCGCACCGGCGAAGGCGTCGGAGACGGGCTTCCCGCGGCCGGCGGCGTTCCGGGTGTCGGCGTTGCCGCAGGCGCAGGCCGAGTCTGCGTCGGCGTGGCGGGGGCCGCCCCGGGCTGCTTGGCGCCGGCGGGAGGCGTGCCTGCAGCGGGAGGCTGGCTCGCCGGCGCACCGGCGGCGGGAGGTGTCGTCGTCGCTGCGCCAGGCCGTGCCGGCGAAGGAGTCGGAGACGGACTTCCCGCGGCTGGCGGCGTTGCGGGTGTCGGCGTTGCCGCAGGCGCGGGATGAGGCTGCGTCGGCGCAGGCGCGGGCTGCTTGGCGCCGGCGGGCGGCACCTCCTTTTGCGCGCCGCGCGGTGGCGTCGGAGTGGCTGGCGTCGTGGGCGCAGCGGGCGGCGTCGCCGCGGATGGAGGCGCGGGCGGCTGCGTGCGCGCCGGCGGCGCTGCGGCTGGCGGCGTCGGAGTGTGCGGCGCTGCTGCCGGAGGCGGCGTCGGACGCGCCGGGGCGGCAGCTGGAGGCGTTGGCCGTTCTGGAGCAGCGGCTGGAGGCGGTGTCGGCCGCGTCGGAGCGGCAGCCGGCGGCGTCGGCCGTTCTGGAGCAGCGGCTGGAGGTGGCGTCGGTCGTGCCGGAGCGGTAGCCGGCGGCGTCGGCCGCTCCGGTGCAGCGGCGGGAGGCTGCGGCGTGGGGCGTGCCGGTGCAGCAGCCGGAGGCGGCGCTGGTGTCGGTCGCGCTGGCGCAGCGGCCGGCGGCGGTGCAGATGGGTGTGGCGCGGCGCCAGGAGCCGGCGCGCCTGGGTGCTGCGGCGGTGCGGGCTGTTTCGGCGCGCCGGCCGGCGGCGCTGCCTTCGGTGGCTGCTTCGGCTTTCCGTCGGGGCCGAGTTCTTCCTTCGGCGCCGCTGCCTGTGCCACGACGAGTGGCGCGGTTTGCGCATGCGATGCGAAGCTGGCTAGCTGCGTCACCGTCAATGCGGTCGTGGCAAGCAGCACGAGGCGGAGGTTTGTCATGATTGCAGGTCCCGGGAAAGTTCTTGGTAAGGAAGGAGGATGGGCGGGGGCCGAATAGCTCGGCGGTCGGATCAACGGTTATTCGTTAGGCCGCAATGTGGCGGGCGACAAAGGGGAAAGGCTTTTTATTTCAGCGTTGCAATGACTTGCAAGCAAACTTGTTCATTGCTCATTCAGACGAGACTTGCAAATCGCGATCTCACCATTGTTGCTTGCGTGGTTCCGCGGCATCGGTCGGATTCGGCGGAGGCGGTCCGTTCGGCCCGCGAATCGGCAATTCATCCGGCAGCTTGCCGGGCAGTTCGTCAGGTACTGGCGGTTCGCCGGGCTCACGTGCCGGCGGCGGCACCTCAGGGCGCGGACTCCCCGGAGGGATTCCGGGAGGTGGTTCGCTCGGCGTGCCTGGTGTCGGCGGCGGAACCTCGGGCGGTTCGATCGGCATCTACGTAACCGTGCCGTTGTTTCCGATCGCGGCGCGCGGATCATCACGCGTCATGGTTCGCTCCGTTTCTGTTTCGGAAGAACGATAACGGCACGCATGCTGTGATGTTCCGGCGGTCCAAGCCCGGAACTATTCCGGCGCGTGGCAGACCGCTTCGATGTTGTGGCCGTCGGGGTCGAGCACGAACGCGCCGTAATAGTTGGGATGATAATGCGCGCGGATACCGGGCGCGCCATTGTCGCGTCCGCCTGCTGCGATCGCTGCCTTGTAGAACGCATCCACGGTTGCGCGGTCCTTTGCCACGATCGCGACATGCAGCGGCTTTTCAAGCCCGCCTTCGCCGCCGATCCAGAAATCCGGCTTGCCGCCAGCGCCGAAGCCGGCCGCCTGGTCAGCGCCGTTCTCATGCGTGACTTCCATGATCAGCGTGTAGTCGAGCGGCGCGAGCGCCTGCTGATAGAACGCCAGGGAACGCTGATAGTCGGAAACCGGAAAACCGATGTGATCGATCATCAAGCAACTCCTTCGGCCTATCTGCCCTGATCAAACACCAGAAAGCCGGCCCGCGGGAAGTGCACCACCACCTCGCCGGCGCGGGGGTCGTGCCTGCGGATCGCGATATGCTGCGAAGACAGGGAAACGATCTCGCCGCTCACTTTGATCTTGCCGTAGTCATCGGGCATCACCTCGACCTGGTCGCCCGGCTTGCGATGGTTGGGATCGTAAGGGTCGGCCAGCACGGTGGTCCGCGGCGCAGCATTGGCGGCGATGTCGAGCGCGGAGGCGGGCGAGATTTCCTTGCATGGCTTGTGCTCGATGGCGCGAATGCGCGCCTCCCATGATCGCGTGGCGGGGAACTCGAACAGCAGCTTGTCGAGGTCGGGAAGGTTGGTGCGCACGTACCAGATATTCATGTAGGCGTTGACGTCGCACAGGCTGGCGCTATCGCCGCACATCCAGCTATGGCCGTTGCGAAGCTGGGCTTCGATCCATTGCAGGTGGGCACGAAACTGATCGCGCATCTGCGGGATCGCTTCCCGCATGGCGGCAACATCAAATTTGGCGCCGCGCAGCTTTTCGCGGTCGTCGATGAACTCCTGCGGCACATTGTCGGCCACCGAGCCGAAGATCAGGTTGACGGTGTTCTGGAAGAACGGACGGTCGGTCCACATCGCGGTCGCGGCGGCAAGCCCGTAATACCCGCTCGGGAACAGCGTCGGCTGCGGATAGCGCCGTTCCAGTTCGCGGACGATGCATTGGGTGTCGCAGTAGATATCGGCGCCGATCTGCAGCACCGGGGTCCGCCGGTAGCCTCCCGTCAGCGGCATCAGATCCGGACGGGGCATGATCCGGGAAATCAGCACCGAGGTCCATGTCACGTTCTTCAGCGCCAGGATCAGGCGGATCTTCTCCGAGAACGGCGATTGAGGAAAATGATGGAGGATGACCGGGTAGTCGGGACTCATCGTTCCCTCCTGGATAAACGCCGACGGAAGGCTAACCCCGGCCTGGACCGGTTACAATGGACCGGCGCGCGTCAGGACGACGCCGCCGTCGGTGTTCGTGTTGGTTTCGGCCGGGAGACCTTGTGCAGCGCGTGCGAGAGCTGCTCGATCGAATACGGCTTTTGCAGGAAGTCGAACCCATAGCTGCCTCGCTGCGCCAGCACCTGGCTGTAGCCGCTGGTCAGCACGACCGGCAGGTCCGGGCAGCGGCGGCGGATTTCCTGGGCGAGCTCGACGCCGCTTATGCCGGGCATCGCGACGTCGGTGAACACCACGTCGAAGCGGGCGGCGTCGCCGGCCAACGCGTCCAGCGCCTGCGTAGCGTTCTCGACCAGGGTCGCGGCGTAGCCGAGCTCGGCGAGGGCGTCGGCCGTAAACCTGCCGACCTCGATATTGTCCTCGACCACCAGCACCGACATGCCGCTGCCGTCGACCGGCGGCGCATCCGCGGCCGCGAACTGCAATGTCGGACCCGTGGCCGCGGCGCGAGGCAGATAGAGCGTGAAGGTAGAGCCCTTGCCGACCTCGCTGACGACGACAATCTCGCCGCCGGACTGCTTGGCGAATCCGAATACCTGCGACAGCCCGAGGCCGGTGCCCTGACCGATCTGCTTGGTGGTGAAGAACGGCTCGAAGATGCGCCCGAGCTGATCCTGCGGAATGCCGATGCCGACGTCCCCGACCGCCACCGCGACATAGCCGTGCGGCGCCGGCGGATGGCCATCGGCAACGGGCAGTTCGGCTGCGCGACGCACCGCGATCGTCAGCCGGCCGGCACCATTCATGGCGTCACGGGCATTGACGGCCATGTTGATGATCGCGGTCTCGAACTGGCCGGCATCGGCGTTGATGAAGCAGGGTTCGTCCGGCAGCCTGGTGACGATCTCGATCCGCGGCCCGACCAGCGTTCCGATCATCTCGCCCAGCACCTGCACGCTCTGGCCGACGTCGAACAGTTCAGGCTTGAGCGTCTGTCGTCGGGCGAAGGCGAGCAGCTGGCCGGTCAGTTTCGAGGCCCGGTTGACCGTCTCCGAAATCGCATCGATGTAGCGCAGCCGCCGCTGCTCCGGCAGGTTCGGCCGCCGCAACATGTCGATGGAGGCGCGGATCACGGTCAGCAGATTGTTGAAGTCGTGCGCGACGCCACCGGTGAGCTGGCCGAGGGCCTCCAGCCGTTGCCCATGCTTCAGCGCCTCTTCGGCTTCCTGGCGTCTTTCGGCCTCCTCATGCAGGCGTCGCGTCCGCCGCAGCGCCAGAGCGAGCAGCAGGAACAACAGCGCGGTGGCGGGCACGCCGAAGATCAGGTGCTGGCCGATGGTTGCGAGCCAGCGCGCGCGGATCGCCGAGGTCTCGAGCCCCGCGCTGACATAGATCGGATATTCGGCGAGCCGCCGATAACCGAGACGGCGTTCGATGCCGTCGGCCGGGGATGTGACGGTGATCAGGCCGCCATCGGGAATCGCGGCAAGCTTCTGCCCGACCGGCCCGTCAGGGTCGAGGCGGAACTCGCGGTCGGCCGTCGGATAGCCAGCCAGCATCGCGCCGTCGGTGCGCCCGAGCGCGAAGAAGCTGCCGGGTTCGCGGCCGATCCGCGCGTAGAAATTCTCGAAATACTCGGGCAGAACCGATGCCTGGATCACGCCGGCAAAGTCGCCCGTCTCGGTCGACCGCCGACGGCTGACGCCGAAGAATGGTGCGCCCCGGTAGGGCGGCCGCGGCGTCAGCACGTCGCCGATATGGGTGCCGACGTCGCCGGCGGCATGGGCCCTGAAATACGCTCGGTCCGAGAAATCGATGTCGGGCGCCGGGGCCACCAGGCTGTTGACCAGAGCGTGGCCCCTGGCGTCGAAGACCCAGGCCGATTTCACCTGGGGCAGCGATGCCGTGAGCTGCTTCAGCCGCTCGTGCAGGCTCTCTTCACGCGAACGGATCGCGTCGTCGGGAAGGCCGCGAATGATTTCCGCGATCTCCGACAGGCTGCGGTCGATGGTCTCGAACACTTTCAGCGCGTGCTCGTGCGCGACATCGAGCGTGCGCTCGATTTCCCGGTCGGCGGCCTGGTTGATTGAATTCCAGGAGATCGCCGAAGCAAAAACAAAGAGCGCCAGCGGAAGGGCCAGGGAAGCGGCCATCATCCATTGCAACAACTTCAGCGAATGGCGTTGTGCGGTCTGCACGGGCACTCCGGATCCTCCGCAACCTTAACGCAAAATTCGGCTCGGAAGGAAGGGGAGCTGACGCGGCTTGCTGGCCGCCATCGCCGCCAGTTCCGTCCCTCGCATCACAAGCTATCGTGCATTATGGAAAGCTGGCGCGTGCTTCGGAAAGATAAGGATGAGCCGCCCGGGCACACTCGCGTGCCATGCGCCGGACCCGGGCCGAGCTAGAAATGGAGATCGTACATGGCTGAGAGCCGTCCCCCCTTTCCACCCTTCACCCATGAGACTGCCGTGCAGAAAGTGCGCGGCGCGGAAGACGGCTGGAATTCCTGTAATCCGGAAAGGGTGTCGCTCGCCTACAGCCTGGACAGCTACTGGCGAAACCGATCGGAATTCATCAACGGCCGCGCCGAGATCGTCGCGTTTCTCACGCGGAAATGGGTCAAGGAGCTCGACTACCGCCTGATCAAGGAGCTCTGGGCGTTCACCGAGAACCGGATCGCCGTACGTTTCGCCTATGAGTGGCACGACGATTCCGGAAACTGGTTTCGCTCCTACGGCAACGAGAACTGGGAATTTGCCGAGAACGGGCTGATGCAAAAACGGTTCGCCTGCATCAACGATCTCCCCATCAAGGAGTCCGATCGCAAATACCACTGGGACCGTTCGGGACCTCGTCCCGCCAATCACCCGGGGCTTTCCGACCTCGGGCTTTGAACGTCTCTGTTCGGAGTGGCAACCCACGCTCCATGGCACGCGTCGATGATCTATCGACGCGCGGAGTGCCTATTGCTTAGGCGGTGCAAGAACAGATCGTCGGGTCGTTCGCCCGCAGTTCATCACGGCTAGCTGGTCGGTTCTTACAACCGCAACTCTTCTCCCGAATGATTGAAATCACGCTGTAGCAAGCCGCGCCGATTCTGGCCGCTCCATATCGGAAGGAGGTCAGCCGATGACACCAACGGCAATCGAAGCTTTGGAGAGCAATCATGCGTGAGATGATCGGAGCAGTGCTTCTGGCAGCTTTACTCTCTGGTCGCACGGCCACGGCCGAGACGGTGGGACTGGCGAAACCATCGCCCTCGGCCGTCTCGTCAGGCATGTCCGATGCCTCATCACGGACGTTAGGTCTGCCGTGGCCTGCGCCGGTCGGCCATCGTCAGCCCCATGCGAAGGACCTGCCGTCGCAGAACACGAACGAGCTCGAGCAAATCAGCGAAGAGGATCGCGCTGTCGATCGCAAGCTCACGATCTGCCACGGCTGTTGAGTTTCGTGCGCCGCATTTGTGGTCCCGTGCGTCCTGGCCGGTGTGACGCACGGGACAACATTTCGAATGTAACTCATCTCCGATTCGTTGAAACGATCCTGTAGCTCCGCAACGTCATTGAAGCCGGCAACCACATCAATCCTCTTCCGCCACGACGTGCTTCGTCCGTCTGCCCGCAGATCGCGGATAAATCATATGACATGCGTGATTTCGGCCCGGCCGATGCGACGACATCCGAATTTGGCGTGACAAAAGGCGCGCCGAATGGACCTCAACTCTCTTCAAACCTTTGTCGCTGTCGTGCGGGCTGGCGGATTTGCGGCGGCCGCACGTCAGACCAACACCCCGCGCTCGTCCGTCAGTTTGCGCATCCGGACCTTGGAAAGGACACTCGGCGTGCGCCTTTTCAAGCGTTCGACTCGCGCTTTCTCGCTCACCACGGAAGGCGCCGAACTGTACGGACGCTCTGCGGAGGCTCTGGCCTCCCTCGCCGGCGCGCTCGACGGCCTGGGCAAGGCAGGCAGCCCCTATGGCGGTGGAATCCGTCTGACGGTGCCGGCGGATTTTCCGCCCGGGCTCATTGCCGGCGCCGTTTCCGAATTCCGTGAAGCGCATCCCGCCGTGCGGTTCGAGGTGCTGCTCACGAACGACGTGCTCGACCTCGTCTCCGAAAACATCGACGTCGCCCTTCGCATCGGCGCTTCCAACCCGCAGGAAGCGCTTGTCAGGGGCGTTCTCGACATGGAGTTCGGCCTCTATGGCAGCGCCGAATATCTGCGCAGGAACGGCGAGCCGGCCAACATACATCAGGTGAGCACGCTGATTGGTCCCGAACGGCCCGAGCTGCGTCGCCTGCTGTCCCGTGCTCTCAAGAACGGGGTCGAGTTCCCGCAATTCCAACTCGCGGTGGACAGTTTCGCCCTGGTGCGTGAGTTCGTCTTGCTGCATCAAGGCGTCGGGCTGCTGCCGCAATCGCTGTGCCAAGCCGAGCTTGCGTCGAAAGCGGTGGTACCCGTGCTGCCGAACCTGTTCTCGGGATCGATCCGGCTGCATCTCACCTTTCCCTCGCGCGCCGACCTCAATCCCAAGGTCAATGCGTTCGCGCAAGTCCTGGCGCGCCACCTGGAGGCTGCGGCGGCCGGACAGTGACGCGCCCGATTGGCCAGTATCCTGGCCGCTCTGTCCGGACCGGCAGGGCTACTCAGGGCCGGCGCGGTCGCTACATGCGGTTTGTCAGATCGCAACCTTGCCCTGGAGCGAACATGCAAGCCGATATCACCACGGAATTCGAAACGACAGAATTCGCCGGGATCACCACCGGGATCATCAACCCCTATCCGAGCCCCTTCACGATCCTCGACATGACGATCAAGCCCGGCACCGGCGCACCCGCGCACACCTCCGCCACCGAAGACAAGCTCTTCATCGTGATCGCAGGCCAACTGAAATACCTCATCGGCGACCGCACCGCCGTGGCAGGGCCGGGCGCACGCGTCCTGGTCCCGAGAGGCACGGTCCACGGCTTCACCAATGTCGGGGACGCCGACGCGCGACATATTCTGGTGTCCACGCCGCGCCGCCACGAAGAATTCTTCCGCGACCTGCACGCCATTCCCGATCCCCGGGAGGAGCATATGGATCTCTTGCCCGCCATCGCGGCACGCCACGATCAGGCGATCGTCGGACCTCTTCCTTAAGTTCTCTGCGCTCGGCCTGCGCCTGATGGCCGCAGGCGCGGGCGGGTTTTCACTATCGGTTTTCTACCGAAGTTGGAAAACAGCTGGGCAGGAAGATCGGCGAATTGATCGTAGCCACCCAGCTTCACGGCGTGGAAGCCGCGGCGAAACCCTGACGGCGAGGCGTTCGGCCGCGGCCAGCTTTCATCGTCGACCGCCAAATGCTTACAGCCTTTTCGGTGGCGCTAGTCTGGCTTGCCACCGCAGAGTTCTACAACTAAGCTACCAAAATACCGGGCGTCAGAACGGCGCCCCTGTATTTTACGGAGGGCTTCGCTATGGCAGGTATCTTCCGGGACGCTAATCTCCAAGAAAGAGTTGCTGATTTTTCTTATCAGAACGATGCCCTCGCACAGTTGATCGTCGAGGCGTGGACCGATCCAGATTTTGAAAAGTGGTTGACGACGCGGCAGTCGGACGGCACCTCGCCAAACGCCAAGGCGTCGCTCGAGGCCCGGGGCATATTCCTCGCGAACCCCATCGTGTTCACGGAAGAAGAGTATAATAACGGCTGTCACAACCCGGACCCTGATGGGACCGGAGTCATTTTCGTGGTGCCGGACCGATCGCGCGTCGAGCAGCCTCCGCATCACCTGTCTCTGCTCGAGACAGCGCGCTTGCTGATGGCCATTACGCCGAACGGAATCTAGCGCAGTCGAGATTGGCCTGAGCTGTATTTTTGGCGAGTTTCGCGCGCACCGTGCGGGAAACGTTGCGCGCGCGACCGCTCGGATATGGAGGTGTGGAATGGCGCCCCTGGTCACGGAGTGGGTCAACGTTAGCGGCAATATTTCGATCATCGCTCGCGAGTCCGGGGAGGTCTGGTTTCATCTCCCGGGCGGCACAAAGGAATACGCAGATCCGTTTGCGACGCCGATGACGGGCGTCGGCGCCAGGGGCAGCACGATCGGGCTGCTCGACGGCGCGATCAATCTCGGATTTTCCAGAATTGAAAAGCGCCTCGCCAGCCCGGCGCCGACGCTTGTCGGCTACATCATTGCCATCGTGGGCGCCTACCACACGTCTGTCCACACGCCGCGAAATCTCCAGCGCGCCGCCAGGCGATTCAACGAACTGGGGAGGCCGGAAGTGGCGGCTTATCTTGAAGAACGTGCGCGCGAGGAGACTGGTCACGACCGGCTTGCGCTCAAGGATCTTCGCGCGCTGGGCCTGCCCGCCGAGCGATTGGTCGCCAACTTCATTCCCGACGGCATCAAGCCGCTCTGCGAGCGGTTCGATGAGCTCTGCGTCGAGGACTACCCGATCGGCTGCATCGGCTATTCCTACTGTCTGGAACGCATCGCCGCGCTCAAGCAGAAGACCGATATCGAGAAGGTGCAGGCACTATGCCCTGACGGCGTCGATGCGACCCGCTTTCTCCGAAGTCACAGTTGCCTTGGGAGCGAGGTTGCCCATGTGGAAGAGACGATCGAGTTCGTCGCGTCGCTTCCTCCGAGCGACCGCATCAGGGTCGTCCAGGAGACGTATGAATCGGCATTGATCATGGCGGAGGGATATAATCACGAGCTCCTCAAATCCGAGGCGGAGATGCTCGACGAGCTTCAGCAGGCGGTCGGAGAGGCGCTTCCGTATCGTCTGAGCAGGGCCTTCGTACAGTAAGAGGCGCGGTGCTCGGCCCTCGGCGTGAGCAGAACGGCACGGCAGTCGTCGCAGTCTGGCGTGCCTCGAGCGACAAGAGACGAGGGCCTCTGCAATGGCGAGGACAACCACCGAGGTTACCGACTGGCTGTGTGGACACGGCTTGGGGCAGTACGCCCAAACCTTCGCTGACAATAATATCGAATACTCCGTCCTTCCGGATCTGACCGACAATGATCTCAGGAAGCTCGGCGTTATTTCGTTAGGCCATCGCAAGAAGCTGCTGAAGGCCATCGAAGCATTGACGGCAGCGAAGTTCGGCATCGCGTCCGCCTCGGTCGTGCCGCAGCGCGAGGCCGAATTCCGTCAGATCACGGTGATGTTCAGCGATCTGGTGGGGTCGACGCAGCTTTCGGAGGCGCTGGACCCGGAGGATCTGCAAAAACTCATTGACGCGTATCGGGGCGAATGCAGCACCGCGATCCGGCGCTACGGAGGAGAGGTCGCGCGCTACTTCGGCGACGGCGCGATGGCGTTCTTCGGTTGGCCCTATGCGCATGAGGATGACGCCGTTCGCGCCACGCATGCGGCGCTGGAGATCGTTTCCAGAGTTGCGACCATTCCAGGGCCGGTCACCCTGACGTGCCGGGTGGGTGTCTGCTCCGGCCCCGTCGTGGTCGGCGAAACCGGAGAGAGCGGCACGTGGTCGATGGACGCGGTGGGCGAGACGCCGAATATCGCCGCGCGTCTGCAGACCCTTGCGGCCGCCAATACGGTGGTCGTTTCGGAATCGACCAGACGGCTTGTTTCGGCTGCGTTTGATTTTCAGGACCTCGGTCTGCAGGAGCTCAAAGGTGTAACTGAATCCGTTCACGTCTATCGCGTGCTCTCGGCAAAGCACACCACGAGCCGCTTCGAGGCGGCGCATGCGGGTTCCCTTACGCCGCTGATCGGGCGCTCGAGCGAGCTTTCCCTGCTGCTCGACAGGTGGCAGAAAGCCAAGGAAGCCGACGGCCAGGTCGTGTTTCTTTCGGGCATTCCCGGAGTCGGGAAATCGAGGCTTCTCCACGAACTGAAATCGCGTGTCGAGGATGAGCCGCACGTCCTGCTTCACCATCAGTGCTCGCCCTATCACAGTCAGAGCGCGTTCTTTCCCGTGATCGAGCAGATCGAACAGGCGGCCCAACTGACGGCTCGCGAGCCCGATACCGACAAGCTTGCAAAGCTCAAGGCCTACCTTCCGCGCCCGATTGACGGCTCGGCAGAGCCGGTCGCCCTGATCGCTAAACTGTTGTCGATCCCGCTGGAAGATGACCTCGAACTGTCAGGACTGACGCCGCGGCAAGTGAAGAACAGGACGATCTCTACGCTTGTCGACATCCTCTTGGCATTTTCCGTCCAGCGCCCGACGCTGTGCATCTTCGAGGATGCGCATTGGCTTGACGCGTCGACCCTTGAGCTGCTCGAACTGGCCACCAGCCGCATCGACCGCGCCCGCGTGCTGCTGATCGTATCCTGCCGGCCCGAATTTCGCCCTGCATGGATCACTCACGCGAACACCACCCTGCACTCGCTCACCCGCCTGTCGCACAGCGAGGTCAGGGCAATGATCCGGGAGCTCCTGAGCGGCGCGAGCATGCCCCAGCCGTTGCTCGACCAGATCGTCGAAAAGGCCGATGGCGTCCCGCTATTCATCGAGGAACTGACAAACAGCACGTTGAGCGCGCCTTTGCGAAGCCGAGGTGCCGTCGAGCGCAAGGCGCAGCCGGCCTTGCTCCGCGTTCCGGACACGCTAAGCGACGCCTTGATGGAACGGCTCGATCGGGTCGCACCGAGCCGGCGGCTTGCGCAGATCGCGGCCGTGATCGGACGGGAGTTTTCCTATGACCTCTTGTCGGCTGCATCGCAGGTCGACGAGGAGGATATGCTGTCGGCGCTCTCATTGCTCGAACGCGCTGATATCATTTACCGGGTCGACGTTTCGCCGTTCGTCCGTTTCGCTTTCAAGCACGTGCTGCTGCGCGATGCGATCTACGACTCCCTGCTCAAAAGCAAGCGGCTGCAGTTTCACGCCGACATCGCGACGATCCTGGAGCATGATTTCCCGGAGCTCGCCGAAAATCAGCCCGAGGTTCTCGCCTATCATCATCAGGAGGCCGGCAATCATCCGCTTGCCATTCGCTGCTGGTTCAAGTCCGGGCAACGCGCGCTAGCGCATTCGGCCAACGTCGAGGCCATCGCCAATTTTCGAAAGGCGCTTCAGCTTCTGAGCGGCCTGCCTGATACGCTCGAGCGGACCAGGCAGGAGATCGACATCCAACTGGCGTTGGGCATACCGCTCATCGCGGTGCAGGGCTATGCCTCCGCTGATACCCGCGAAGCCTTTTCGCAGGCGCGGGCCCTGTGCCTGCGGCTCGGCAATATTCCCGAATATTTCCAGGCGCTGTTCGGGTTGTGGGGAAATTCCTGGATGTCCGGCAAGAATGATGAAGCGTTCGCCATGGCCGATGAGTTCATGTCGCGGGCCCAGGCATTGCCGGACGCCGTGCCGCGCATGGTCGCTCATCGAATGATGGGCAGCACGCTATTGACGATCGGGAACTTTCGATCGTCGGTGGACCATTTCGAGGAGTCGATCAAGCTTTCGATGAACAAGGGCAGGCCGCCGCTATACCATCTCTACATGGTCGAGCCGCAGGCGGCCTCGCTCCTGCTGCTGTCCTGGGACTTGTGGTTCCTCGGCTATCCGGACCGGGCGCTCGCGCGCGTCTCGGAGGCGCTTGCCTTGGCGCGGGATCTTCGCCACCCCTACACCATAGCGTTCGCGCATTACATGACTTCGGTCGTGCACCTGTTGCGCGGCGAGGCCGATCTCGCCTTCGAGAACGCCGAAAAGAGCTTCGAGGTGTCGCGGGAGCAGCGGTTTTCGCTCTATGCAATCCTGTCGCGAATTTCGCGCGGCCGGGCCGTCGGCGACCTCGGCCGGATCGAGGAGGCTCGCGCCGAGATTGCCCGAGGACTCGACGAGGCCCGGCAGAACAATGTCGGCTTCATGCTGCCGATGATGGAGAGCTGGCTTGCGGAGATGCACGCCAAGGCCGGAGAAAATGAATACGCGTTATGGATCGTCGAGCAGACCCTGACCAGTCTCGATGATGTGACCGGCAGGGCATGGGAATCGGAATTGCATCGGCAAAAAGCGCAGCTTCTTCTGGCGATCGACCCCTCGAACATTCTGGAAGCCGAATCGTGCCTGACGAAGTCCATCGAAGTGGCTTGCGGTCAAAGCGCGAAATCCTTGGAGCTGCGCGCCTCGATGGATCTCGCCGAACTCTGGCGCACGCAAGGAAAGCTTGAGGCGTCGCGCGCGCTATTGGAGCCGATCTGCCGCTGGTTCGATGAGGGCGCCGAGACGGCCGACCTCAGAAGGGCGCGCGCCGTTCAAGCTGCGGTGCGCTGATCCTCACGCGCGATGGCCGCGGATGTGGGGAACGGAGGATTTCAAGGTACTGCTTGCACCGACGACGCGCCCTATTGAGGGGAGCAAAGCAAAATGGCAAGGGAGAGGAACAGATCGACTTTCACGGTAGGGGCTTCTCGGCGGTATGTTCGGTTCTCTCGTCCTGCTCGCGCATGGCATCATCTATTTCATTGTCATGGGGAGCATTTTCAGAGCAAGGCAGAGCATTGGAGTTGGTGTTTTTTTCTGCCTCCTCGGCACGATGCACTTCCTCGAGACCTATTTAGCCGCGACCTTCTTCATCGAACTGCCCTTCGGGCTGATCTCGCCGGGGTCCACCGTGATGTTCACGGGCAAGCTCGCCTTTTTCCTGCTGCTTTACATCAAGGAAGACGCCGAGGTGATGCGGCAGCCGATCTACGGCCTCCTGAGCGGCAACATTCTGATGATCGCGCTAGGGCTTCTCCTGCGCCTCTATAGCAATCCGGCGAGCTTGCCAGGCTATAATCCGGATCTCCGCTTCATCGACCAAATGGGCTTGCTCATGGTCTGGGGCAGCCTATTGCTGTTCATCGATCTGATCGCCCTTGTCATCATTTATGAACGGCTTGGAAAATTGGTGACGACCACCGTCCCCGGGCGGATCTTCATCAGCCTGGCGCTTGTGTTGAGCTTCGACCAGGCTTTCTTCTACCTGGGGCTGCATCATCTTACCGGCGTGCCAGAATCGGCATTCTACGGCGGGTGGATCGCCAAGGTCGCCGCGGCTGCCTTCTTCAGCCTCATGATGACCGCATATCTCCGCATCTTTGAACGAGAGCCTCTTCCCGTGCAATCGCGTCGCGCCGCGGACGTGTTCGATCGCCTGACTTACCGGCATCGCTACGAGAAGCTTGCTGAGCGAGTTGGCAGGGATGCGCTGACGGGACTTCAGGATCGTGGGCAGTTCGATGCGAAAGGGGTGGCAATGCTGCAGGCTGCTTCGCAATCGGGCCTGTCGCTTAGTCTCATGATGATCGACATCGACCACTTCAAATCGATCAACGACAGCCGTGGCCACGTCGTCGGCGATGGAGTGATCCGCAAGGTGGCCGAGACGATTGTCGCCTCAAAGCGTGAGGGTGACGAGCTGTTTCGATATGGCGGGGAAGAGTTCGCATTGCTGTGCCCGCAGCTGCCCCCAGGCGCCATGGCGCTGGCAGAACGCATTCGGGCGGCTGTGGCCGACAGCACTCATCCAGAACTGCAGCGGCCGGTGACGGTCAGCATCGGCATCGCCACCTTTCCAACCCATGCCAGGGTTTTTCGGGAGCTGCTCGAGAAGGCGGATGCTGCCCTTTATCGGGCGAAGGCGTCAGGCAGGAACGGGGTTGTCGGCGCGGACGCTTAAATGTTTGATGACCGCTTTCGAGGGTAGATCGGTACCCCGAATGAGCGAAGACGACCCGTGCTTTTGACCCGTGGCGCGAGTTATCGCAGGCCGTCGTCCCTGTAACGTTCGCCGGCGGCTTACATCTGCCGCTCGACCAGCTTCAGTTTGAGCTCGGCGATCGCTTCGGAGGGGTTGAGGCCCTTGGGGCAGGCCTTGGCGCAGTTCATGATGGTGTGGCAGCGATAGAGCCGGAACGGGTCCTCGAGATTGTCGAGCCGTTCGCCGGTGGCCTCATCGCGGCTGTCCGTGACCCAGCGCGTGGCCTGCAGCAGCGCGGCGGGACCGAGGAAGCGCTCGCTGTTCCACCAGTAGCTCGGGCACGAGGTCGAGCAGCAGGCGCAGAGGATGCACTCGTAGAGGCCGTCGAGCTTCTCGCGGTCCTCGTGGCTCTGCTTCCATTCCTTCTGCGGCGTCGGCGTTGTGGTTTTCAGCCACGGCTCGATCGAGGCGTATTGCGCGTAGAAATTGGTGAGGTCGGGGACAAGGTCCTTCACCACCGGCTGGTGCGGCAGCGGGTTGACCTTCACCGCGCCGTCTTTGACGTCGTGCATCGACTTGGTGCAGGCGAGCGTGTTCTGGCCGTCGATGTTCATGGCGCAGGAGCCGCACACGCCCTCGCGGCAGGAGCGACGGAAGGTCAGCGTCGGATCGATGTGGTTCTTGATCCAGATCAGGCCGTCCAAGACCATCGGTCCGCAATCGTTGGTGTCGACATAATAAGTGTCGACGCTCGGATTTTTGCCGTCGTCCGGATTCCAGCGATAGATCTTGAACTCGCGCGTCTCGGTGGCGCCGGCCGGCTTCGGCCAGGTCTTGCCGCCTGAGATCTTCGAGTTCTTCGGAAGCGCGAATTCAACCATGCTTGCAAGCCTTCGCTGTCGTCATCACTACGCGCGATCAGTACACACGCGCCTTGGGCGGGATATACTGCACGTCGTTGGTCATTGTGTAATCGTGCACCGGGCGGAACTCGATCGTGGTGTTGCCCTTCTGATCGAGCCAGGCCAGCGTGTGCTTCATCCAGTTCTTGTCGTCACGATCCGGGAAGTCCTCGCGCGCATGCGCGCCGCGGCTCTCGGTGCGATTGGCCGCCGAATCCATGGTGACGACGGCCTGCACGATCAGATTGTCGAATTCCAGAGTCTCGATCAGGTCGGAATTCCACACCAGCGAGCGGTCGGAGACGGCGATGTCGCCAATGCCGCCATGCACCTTGTGGATCAGGTTCTTGCCTTCCTGCAGCACTTCGCCGGTACGGAACACTGCGCAATTGGTCTGCATCACATGCTGCATGCTGTCGCGCAGCTTCGCCGTCGGCGTGCCGCCCGAGGCGTAGCGGAAATGATCGAGCCGGCCGAGCGCCATCTCGGCGGAATCCTTCGGCAGCTCCGGCTGCTTGGCGTTCGCGGTGAGTTTCTCGGCGCAGCGCAGCGCCGCGGCGCGGCCGAACACCACAAGGTCGATCAGTGAGTTGGAGCCAAGCCGGTTGGCGCCGTGCACGGAGACGCACGCGGCCTCGCCGATCGCCATCAGGCCGGGGACCACCGCATTGTCATCGCCGTCCCGCTTGGTCAGCACTTCGGCGTGGAAGTTGGTGGGGATGCCGCCCATGTTGTAGTGCACGGTCGGCACGATCGGGATCGGCTCGCGGGTGACGTCGACATTGGCGAAGATCCGCGCCGATTCGGAGATGCCGGGCAGCCGCTCCGCCAGCACCTTCGGATCGAGATGATCGAGGTGCAGGTAGATGTGGTCCTTCTTCTTGCCGACGCCGCGGCCTTCGCGGATCTCGATGGTCATCGCGCGCGAGACCACGTCGCGCGAGGCGAGGTCCTTGGCCGATGGCGCATAGCGCTCCATGAAGCGCTCGCCCTCGGAATTGACGAGATAGCCGCCTTCGCCGCGGGCGCCCTCGGTGACAAGGCAGCCGGCGCCGTAGATCCCGGTCGGGTGGAACTGCACGAACTCCATGTCCTGCAGCGGCAGGCCCGCACGCAGCACCATGCCGCCGCCGTCGCCGGTGCAGGTATGGGCCGAGGTGCAGGAGGCATAGGCGCGGCCGTAGCCGCCGGTGGCGAGGATCGTGGTCTGGGCGCGGAAGCGGTGCAGCGTGCCGTCATCGAGCTTGATCGCGATCACGCCGCGGCAGACGCCCTGGTCGTCCATGATCAGGTCGATGGCGAAGAACTCGATGAAGAACTCGGCGGCGTGCCGCAGCGACTGGCCGTACATCGTGTGCAGCATCGCGTGGCCGGTGCGGTCGGCGGCGGCGCAGGTGCGCTGCGCCTGGCCCTTGCCGTAGTCGATGGTCATGCCGCCGAACGGACGCTGGTAGATCTTGCCGTCCTCGGTGCGCGAGAACGGCACGCCCCAATGCTCGAGCTCGTAGACCGCCTCGGGCGCATTGCGCACCATGTATTCGATCGCGTCCTGGTCCCCTAACCAGTCCGACCCCTTGACGGTGTCGTACATGTGCCAGCGCCAGTCGTCCTGATGCATGTTGCCGAGCGAGGCCGAGATGCCGCCCTGCGCCGCGACCGTGTGCGAGCGGGTCGGAAACACCTTGGTGATGCAGGCGGTGCGCAGGCCCGCTTCCGAGCAGCCGACCACCGCGCGCAGGCCGGCGCCGCCGGCGCCGACCACGACGACGTCGTAGGTGTGGTCTTCGATCGGATAGGCTTTGCCGTTCGTGGCCGGGCCACTGCCATTGGTGGCCTTGCAGTTACCTTCAGCGGCCATGGTTCATACTCCCGAGGATAATTTAAGGAGCGCGTAGATCGAGGCCAAGGCCACCGCAGCGCAGAAGAAATTGTTGGCCATGATGCTGGCGAGCTTCAGCCTCTCGTTATGCACATAGTCCTCGATCACGACCTGCATGCCGATCTTCATGTGCCAGGTGCTGGCGACGATGAAGAGCAAGAGGATGATCGCGATCGGCAGCGAGCCGAGGATCTGTGTCGCGCCCGCATGGTTGCGGCCGACCAGCGTCAGGATCACGAACAGCACCGGCACGATCAGCAGCGTCATCGCGACGGCGGTGAGGCGCTGGCGCCAGAAATCGGTGGTGCCGGAATGCGAGGCGCCGAGATTGCGGACGCGGCCGAGCGGCGTGCGCATCGAGGAACGAGAGTCGCTCATCGTCCGCCTCCGATCGCGTAAGCGATGATCCAGATCAGCACCGTGAGCACAATGCCGCCGATCAGCGCGGCCCAGGTGAGGGCTTCCCGTTCATTGGCCTTGAAGCCGTAGCCCAAGTCCCACACGAAATGCCTGATGCCGCTGAGCAGATGGTGCATCAGCGCCCATGTGTAGCCGAACACGATCAGCTTGCCGATGAAGCTGCCGGTGAAAGCCTGCAGATTGGCGTAGGCGCTGGGGCCGGAGGCCGCCGCGATCAGCCACCAGGCGAGCAGCAGCGTGCCGGCATAAAGCGCTATTCCCGTGGCGCGATGGACGATGGAAAGCGCCATCGTCAGGGTCCAGCGATAGGTCTGTATATGGGGCGAGAGCGGTCGTTCGATCCTGGCGGTCATCAGCGACTTTGAGTTTGGTGGGACCGCGGCCGGCCCATCGGGGAGCGCGGTAGATAAATTCTATTTACGGAGTCGAACCTTACAGCGCAACGGCCAAATGCCTGCAAAACGAACGGGTATTCATTGCTACACCATTGATGAAGCAAGCCGATCAGGGGCTTGGTATACCAGGGCGGTCGATCCAGTCCAAGAAGCGAATTCTGATTCCGTTATAAGGCTGCGACTGCATGCGCGCCGAACGGGTCGGCGGCTCGCCATCGCTCAACCAGATAATCGACAAATGCCCTCGTCTTTGGCGACGCAAGCCGCGATGGCTGAAACACGAGGTGCAACGGCGTGGGCGGCGGTTCGTAGTCGGCGAGGATGCGCCGCAAGCTGCCAGCCCTGATATCGGCGTCGACCTGCCACGACGGCACGCGCACAATGCCGGCGCCTTCCTTCGCCGCCGCGGCAAGCGCATCGAGGCTATTCATCCAGAGCCGACCGGATATGCGGATTTTGCGGTCTGCCTTCGTGCTCTCCGCGAAGCGCCACTCGGCGCTGCCGGGTGCATCGGAGAACATGAGACAGTCATGACTAGCGAGGTCGCGCGGCGTCTGCGGCACGCCGTGGCGCGCGAGGTAGGCGGGTGAGGCGCACACGATCATCCTGAGGTCGGCGAATTTGCGCGCGACCAGTTGCGAATCCCGCAAGCGGCCGACACGGATCGCCAGATGGATGTCTTCCTCGACCATGTCGACGGCGCGATCGACCAGCAGCAGATCGACTGACAGCAGTGGATAGCGGCGCAGGAATTCGGCGAGCAGCGGCGCGATCACGAGCCGTCCCATCAGGCTGGGGCAGCTCACGCGAAGTCGTCCCGAGGGCTGGTGGCGGTCGCGTGACAATGCGGCTTCGATTTCCTTGACCTCGCCGAGGATTGATTTCGCGCGCTCATAGAGGATCCGGCCATCATCGGTCAGCGCGAGCTGCCGCGTGGTGCGCAATAGCAGCCTGGTGCCGAAATGCTGCTCCAGCGCGGAGATCTGGCGGCTGACCGAGGTCAGCGAACTCGGGAGCGAGCGGGCTGCCGCCGAGAGGCTGCCCGTCTCCACCGCGCGCACAAAGGTCGCCATGGCCGAAAGCTGGTCCATCCGATCCTTCCGGAATTCGCAAAGGTGACCACCAAAGAGGCTAGATACTCCCGCCTTCGACAAGGGTCTAGGCTTCGGGAAGCCGTCATATGGAGGAATTTGAGATGGGATGGAGTACCGGCTTCGTATCGCATCCCAGGACGATGCGTCTGCTTCACAACCGATCGGCCGATGGCCTGATCGGTCCGGTTGTTTTCGCGGTTACGGGGCTGTTGCTGGATGGGGCCGCGATGCTGGCTCAGGCGGGCGATCGATACCCCTCGGTCTTCGGGGTGGGCCTGATCCTCGCGGCGCCAGCCGTGGCGGCTCTGGCGGCCTTGCGCGTGCAAGGCTGCAGAGACTAAACGCTGGCGCAAGGGACATCATGGCTGGCCTCGATCTTATCGAACTCCTTGAACTCGCATTGCTGCTGATCGCGGTTGGGGCCTTGTCCGGCTTTCTCGCCGGCCTGTTCGGCATCGGCGGCGGCGCGATCCTGGTGCCGGTGTTCTACGAATGCTTTCGTCTGGCCGGGGTGCCAGTGGAGGTGCGGATGCCGCTCTGCATCGGCACCTCGCTTGCCGTCATCATCCCGACCTCGATCAGTTCGTTTCGCGCCCATTACCGGCGTGGCGCTGTCGACATGGAGGTGCTGAAGCGCTGGTGGATTCCGATCGTGCTCGGTGTCCTCGCCGGCAGCGTCACCGCGCGGTTTGCGCCGGAGCGGCTGTTCAAGATCGTGTTCGTGATGGTGGCCTGGTCGGCCGCGGCGCGGCTGTTATTGGCGCGCGAGGGCTGGAAGTTCGGCGACGAACTGCCGAAAGGTCTCCTGATGCGCGTCTACGGCTTCTTCGTCGGCCTGCTCTCGACCTTGATGGGCATCGGCGGTGGCCTGTTCGCCAATCTCCTGATGACCTTCTACGGCCGCCCGATCCATCAGGCGGTCGCGACCTCTTCGGCACTCGCGGTGCTGATCTCGATCCCCGGCGCGCTCGGCTATGTCTATGCCGGCTGGCCGGCGGCGGCGAGCTTTCCCGATGTCCTTGCGCTGCAGGTCCCGTTCGCGCTCGGCTATGTCTCGCTGATCGGCGCCATCCTGGTGATGCCGACCACGCTGGTCACCGCCCCGCTCGGCGTGAAGGTCGCGCATGCGCTATCGAAGCGGGCGCTGGAGATGGCGTTCGGCGCCTACCTCTTCATCGTCGGCGGCCGGTTCGTGATCAGCCTCGTGAGCGGGCAGTAGTTGCCGAACTGCGCTTTCAGCGGCGGACGGTCAGTTCGACGGCTTTTTCCTTACCTCACTATGCCGCCACATGCGGAGATCGCCTTGGCTCTCAATGCAGTCGGCTTCGGCCAATGCGCCGAGCCGCGCAGCGAGAACCTCATCGCTGACCACCAGTCCCAGTTCCCTACACCGATCGAGCGCCCAGCCAATGATCGCCGCCGTCTTGCGCCACTGAGAATGCAGCACCGAAAAGATGATCCCATCGATATCGGCTTCGGAAATCGAAGACGGAAGCGAAACCTCTTCCCAGCGAAGTGTGCTGAGGATGTGCGGAGCCTCTTTATCCGGCGGTCTCAGATCCGGGAATTTCTTGTAGAGCACGAACAGTAGCTCGTAGTACACGGCATCGCCGGCTGCCCCAAGACCGCTGGCGAACATCCTTCGTGCTTCCTCACCGAGGCTGGAGATCGCTCCCTCTGCTCGCTCGAGCGACTCAACAACGTCAAGCAGATATTCGTGAATCTCTTCCGCTTGCTCTCGGTTCATAAGCTCTGTCCCCCGGAGCGGCTGTGCGCCCCTACTTCTTCGAATAAATATCCTTATACGTATCCCGCAAAATATTCTTCTGCACCTTGCCCATGGTGTTGCGCGGCAGTTCGTCGACGATGAACACCCGCTTCGGCATCTTGAATTTCGCCAATCGGCCATCGAGCCCGTTGAGCACCGCGGCTTCATCGATCGTGGCGCCGGGCTGGCGCACCACGACGGCGGTGACGCCTTCGCCGAAATCGGCATGTGGCACGCCGATGACAGCCGATTCGACCACGCCGGGCATGCCGTCGATCTCGGTCTCGATTTCCTTGGGATAGACGTTGAAGCCCCCCGAGATCACGAGGTCCTTGCCGCGGCCGAGGATGTGCACATAGCCCTTGGCGTCGATCTTGCCGAGATCGCCGGTGATGAAGAAGCCGTCGTCGCGAAATTCGGCCTTGGTCTTCTCCGGCATCCGCCAGTAGCCTTTGAAGACGTTCGGGCCCTTGACCTCGATCACGCCGATCTCTTCGCGCGCAAGCTCCTTGCCCGTTTCGGGGTCGGTGACGCGCGCGGAGACGCCGGGCAGCGGAAAGCCGACCGCGCCGGGCACGCGCTCGCCGTCATAGGGGTTGGAGGTGTTCATGTTGGTCTCGGTCATGCCGTAGCGCTCGAGCACGGCGTGGCCGGTGCGCGCGGACCATTCGCGGTGGGTGTCGGCGAGCAGCGGCGCCGAGCCCGAAACGAACAGCCGCATATGCCTTGTCGTCTCTTTGTTCAGCGCCGGATTCTGCAGGAGACGCGTGTAGAAGGTCGGCACGCCCATCAGCACGGTGGCGCGCGCCATCAGCTTGATGATCAGGTCCGGATCGAACTTCGGCAGGAAGATCATCGCGGCGCGCGCGAACAGCGTGACGTTGCTGGCCACGAACAGGCCGTGGGTATGATAGATTGGCAGCGCGTGGATCAGCACGTCGTCCTTGGTGAAGCGCCAGTAGTCGACCAGCGACAGCGAGTTCGAGGCGAGATTGTCGTGGCTCAGCATCGCGCCCTTGGAGCGGCCGGTGGTGCCCGACGTATAGAGGATCGCGGCGAGATCATCATTGCCGCGCGCGACCGTCTTGAACTCCGGGCTCGCTTTGTCGGCGGCCTCCGTCAGCGAGCCCTTGCCGTCGGCACCGAGCGTCTCGACCTTGGCGCCGACTTTCGCCGCGATCGCGCCGATGCCTTCCGCCTTGGAAGGATCGCACACCACCAGCGATGGCTCGGCGTCGCTGATGAAGTAGTCGAGCTCGTTCAGCGTATAGGCGGTGTTGAGCGGCAGATAGATCGCGCCGGCGCGCACGGTCGCGAGATAAAGCACAAGGCCCTGCACCGATTTTTCGGTTTGCGCCGCGACACGGTCGCCGACCTTGACGCCGCGCGAAACCAGCACGTTCGCCATCTGCCCGGTGCGCGCGATCAGGTCCGCATAGCTGATGCGACTGCCGTCGAGTTGCTCGATCGCGAGCCGGCTCGGATCCTCGAGACCGTCGAACAGGCGGGAAAACAGGTTGGCGTTGGCGCTCGTGTTCATGCAACATTCCCTGGAAGGGCGAAAAGGCCGGGAAATCCGGCGAATGGCTTAGCAAAAACGCCCTTTGGAAAGCAACGGAGACAGTTTGCATGACAAATAATGGGAAACGCGTGGCCTGGGTGACGGGCGGCGGCACCGGGATTGGCGAGTCCGGGGCGGAATTCCTGGCGCCTGACGGCTGGACGGTGGTGGTCTCGGGCCGCCGCAAGGAGGAGCTGGACCGGGTGGTCGCCAACATCGCCAAGAAGGGCGGCAAGGCCGAGGCCATCCCGCTCGACGTCAGCAACAAGGACGAGGTCAACAAGGCCGCCGACCAGATCCTCGGCCGTCATGGCCGCATCGACCTCCTGGTCAACAGCGCCGGCATCAACGTGCCGAAGCGGAGCTGGGCCGACATGGAGCTGGAAGGCTGGGACAAACTGGTCGAGATCAATCTCAACGGCGTGCTCTACTGCATGCATGCGGTGCTGCCGGCGATGCGCAAGCAGCAGGATGGCTGCATCATCAACGTAGCCTCCTGGGCCGGACGCCATGTCTCGAAGATGCCGGGGCCGGCCTACACCACGACCAAGCATGCGGTGCTGGCGCTGACCCATTCCTTCAACATGGATGAATGCGCCAATGGCCTGCGCGCCTGCTGCCTGTCGCCCGGCGAGGTCGCTACGCCGATCCTGAAACTGCGGCCGGTGGTGCCGAGCGAAGCCGAGCAGGCCAAGATGCTGCAGCCGGAGGATCTCGGCCGCACCATCGCCTTCGTCGCCAGCCTGCCGCCGCGGGTCTGCGTCAACGAGATCCTGATCAGCCCGACCCACAACCGCGGCTTCATCCAGACCCCCACGAGCAGGGATTAGTCTTTGATCCCCTGTAGCCCGGATGGAGCGCAGCGTAATCCGGGATAGGTGCATCCGCCGATCAAGTGGCCCCGGATTGCGCTGCGCTCCATCCGGGCTACGCACGTCACCCCACGGCCACGCTTGCAGATAGTTTCAGCCATCACGATAAATTATCCCGCGAAACCTCGTCCCAAACCCTCCCGTAGCTGCGGCCAACGACGGCCCAATCGAATAGCCGCACCGTCGTTGCCTTCATCCCCGGCGGCAGCTCCGCCGGTCATTGTTAGCCAAACGGGAGATTGTCCATGTTGAAACGTACAGCACTTCTCGCCGCCGCAGCGTTCAGTGCGCTGGCGTTCACCGCAAGCGTGATGGCGCCGGTTCGCGCCGAGGAAAAGACCGTGATGGTCGGCGGCGCCGCGATGTTCCCGTCCAGGAACATCGTCCAGAACGCGGTCAATTCCAAGGACCACACCACCCTCGTCGCCGCGGTGAAGGCCACCGGCCTCGTTGGCACGTTGGAAGGCAAGGGCCCGTTCACGGTGTTCGCGCCGACCAACATGGCGTTCGGCAAACTGCCGGCCGGCACCGTCGAAACCCTGGTCAAGCCGGAGAACAAGGCGACGCTGACCAAGATCCTGACCTATCACGTCGTGCCCGGGAAGTATGAGGCCTCCAGCCTTGCCGACGGCAACAAGCTCAGGACTGTCGAGGGCGAGGAACTGACGGTGAAGAAGCAGGACGGCAAGGTCTGGATCGGCGACGCCAAGGGCAACTGGTCGACGGTAACGATCTCCAACGTAAACCAGTCCAACGGCGTGATCCATGTGGTCGACACCGTGTTGATGCCTGCCTCGTAACACCGCACGCGCCTGTTTCATCCCCCGACAGGCAGCGTAAGGACCAGCGAGCCGGGGGAAACCCGGCTCGCTTTTTTGTGACCGCGAAGCGACGTGCGTATCGCACTTGTACCAGGTGTCGCGGTAACAAGGCCCCGATCCGGGCGTATAGATCGGTAACGAACCCCGAGCAGGGAAACAGCCATGTCGAGCCTTGCAGTCAGCAACGAGCACGCAGCCTCCGCCAGCACGGGCAAGGTGATCCAGCCGGCCTGGGTGCGGATCGTGCACTGGATCAACGCGGTCGCGATGATCCTGATGATCATGTCGGGCTGGCAGATCTACAACGCCTCGCCGCTGTTCAACTTCACGTTCTCCCGCAGCATCACGCTCGGCGGCTGGCTCGGCGGCGCGCTGCTCTGGCACTTTGCCGCGATGTGGCTGTTGATGGTCAATGGCCTGGTCTATCTTGTCCTTGGCTTCGTCACCGGCCGCTTCCGCAGGAAGCTGCTGCCGATTACCCCTAGCGGCGTGATCTCGGACACCAAGGCGGCGCTGACCTTCAAGCTCTCGCACGACGATCTCGCCAAGTACAATTACGTGCAGAAGCTGCTCTATGCCGGCATTATCATCGTCGGTGTGGTTATTGTGCTGTCGGGGCTGTCGATCTGGAAGCCGGTGCAGTTGCAGTGGCTGACCGCGCTGTTCGGAGGCTACGACGTCGCGCGCTATGTCCATTTCATCTGCATGGCGCTGATCGTGGCCTTCCTCGTCATTCACGTCGCGCTGGCCGTCCTGGTGCCGCGAAGCTTGCGCGCCATGATCATCGGCCGCTGAATTCAGGGAGAGAGACATGGGTCGCATGCGCAAGCTCCTGATCCCCGGCGTCGACAAGAAGCTCCTGGTCAAGGACGCCGTGAAACTGATGCCTGATCTGACACGCCGGCGTTTCATCACCGGCGGCGCCAGCTTGGGGGCGCTGACGCTGCTTACGGGCTGCGACGTCCTCGACAGCTCCTCGGCGGAAACGATGCTGGCGCAGGTTTCGAAGTTCAACGATGCGGTGCAGGCCTGGATGTTCAATCCGAACGCGCTGGCGCCGACCTTTCCGGAAAGCGCCATCACCAAGCCGTTTCCGTTCAACGGCTACTATGATGTCGACGAAGCGCCCGACATCGACGGCAAGGACTGGAAGTTGGAGGTGCGCGGCCTGGTCGAGAACAACAAGCCGTGGACGCTGGAGGAGCTCTACAAGCTGCCGCAGGTCAAGCAGGTCACGCGCCATATCTGCGTCGAGGGCTGGAGCGCGATCGGCAGTTGGACCGGCACGCCGCTGCGCGATTTCTTGAAGCTCGTCGGCGCCGACACCCGCGCGAAATATGTCTGGTTCCAGTGCGCCGACAAGGACGGCTACAACTCGCCGCTGGACATGCCGACCGCGCTGCATCCGCAGACCCAGATGACCTTCAAATTCGCCGACGAGATCCTGCCGCGCGCCTACGGCTATCCGATGAAGATCCGGGTCCCGACCAAGCTCGGCTTCAAGAACCCGAAATATGTGATCTCGATGGAAGTCACTAACGACTACAAGGGCGGCTACTGGGAAGACCAGGGCTACAATTCGTTTAGCGGAAGCTGAGTCTCTCGCTGTCATTCCGGGGCGCGCGCAGCGCGAGCCCGGAATCCATCGAACCGCAGGCGCAAGCGGAGAAATGGATTCCGGGCTCATCGCTTCGCGCTGCCCGGAATGACAGCACCCGTCATTGCGAGCGGAGCGAAGCAATCCATGTCTCCACTTGCCGCACCATGGATTGCTTCGCTCCGCTCGCAATGACGACGCCGGGAAAGCGCGCCTGCCTACGCCGTCACGTCCAGCTTCCTTTGGAACGCCGAGAGGACGGCGCCGAGCGCGAGCATCGCCGCCGATATGTTCAGCGCGAATGACAGGCTGCCGACCGCATCGGTGATCGCGCCGACGACGATCGGCCCGATGGTCTGGCCGATCCCGAACGAGATCGTCAGCGCGGCGATCGCGGTCGGCCAGGACGATGGCGGATAGTTGAAGCGCACGAAGGCGGTGGTCGATCCCACCACCGCGAAGAACGCGACGCCGAACACCAGGGCGGAGACCGCGAGCAACAGCGGCGAGTGTCCGAAAATCGGTAGGCCAGCGCCGATCGCGTTGACGCCGAGGATGATCGTGGTGGCAAGCCCGCCGCGGTTGAGCCCGAGCACGCCTCGCCACACCCACGGCGTCACGAAAGCGCTCAGCCCGATCAGGCTCCAGAAGGCGCTTTGCGCCAGTGCGCCGCCGCCGGCGTCGCGCACATAGGCGATCATGAACGTCATGTAGGCGATATAGCCGGCACCGAACAGGAAATAGCCGCCGAGATAGATCGCAACCGGCGTTATCGCGAACTTCGCCGCTGACTCCTGCCTGGTCATGGCGTCAGAAGGGAAGGATGTGAGCCAGAGCGGAATGGTCATGATGGCCGCAAGCAGCGTCATCGCCCACCACACGATCCACCACGAGCCCGGGCCGAACCATTGCAGCACGAACGGCGCCACCAGTCCCGACAGCAGGATGCCGCTGCCGGGTCCGGCATAGAACAGGCTGAGCAGGAAATTGGCGCGTTCGGGCCGCGTCTGCGCGATCATCGCCGCAAGCGCGCCGCCGCCGACGAAGCCGGCAGCAGCGCCAAGGCCGGCGAGCAGCCGCGCAAAGCTCAGCACCACGTAGTTCGCGGTGATGGCGCAAAGCGCGAGCGACACCACGCAGGCCAGCGTTCCCCAGCGTACCGACGCCACCAGCCCGAAGCGCCGGATCAGCCGTGCGGCGAGCAGCGCGCCGATCAGATAGCCGGCGGCGTTGATGGTGTTCATGAAGCCCGCCGCCGAATAAGACCACGCAAGCTGCTCGCGCATATCAGGCAGCACCAGCGAATAGGCGAAACGGCCGATGCCGAGCCCCGCGGTCGGCGCCAGCGACAGGATCAGAATCAGCCGCGCGGGGTGCGCGGAAGATGGGGGCAGGTCGGGGGCTTTCACTGAGAACTCCGGCAGGGCCGCATTGTGGCAGGCCTGGCCATGCTTGCACAGGCCAACTCCGGGAATGGTGTCTTGCCAACCGCGCAACAGCGCTTTAGCACTCCGCGCGGATTTCCTTAGATCTCAAGGCGAAAACCCCATGGCGACCCACAAGCTCCTGCTCCTGCCCGGCGACGGCATCGGCCCCGAAGTGATGGCGGAGGTGAAGCGCCTGATCGGCTGGCTCAAGGCGGAAGGAATCGCCACCTTCGAGACCGAAGAGGGGCTGGTCGGCGGCGCTGCCTATGATGCGCACAAGGTCTCGATCTCGGAAGGCGACATGACCAAGGCGAAAGCCGCCGATGCCGTGATCTTCGGCGCGGTCGGCGGGCCGAAATGGGACAGCGTTCCCTATGAGGTGCGGCCCGAGGCCGGCCTGCTGCGGCTGCGCAAGGATCTCGGCCTGTTCGCCAATCTGCGGCCCGCCGTATGCTATCCGGCGCTCGCGGATGCCTCCAGCCTGAAGCGCGAGGCGGTCGAAGGGCTCGATATCATGATCGTGCGCGAGCTCACCGGCGGCGTCTATTTCGGCGAACCGAAGACCATCACCGATCTCGGAAACGGCCAGAAGCGCGCCATCGACACCCAGGTCTACGACACCTACGAGATCGAGCGTATCGCCCGCGTCGCCTTCGACCTTGCCAAGAAGCGCCGCAACAAGGTGACCTCGATGGAAAAGCGCAACGTCATGAAATCGGGCGTGCTCTGGAACGAGGTCGTCACCCAGGTGCACAAGCGCGAATACCCCGATGTGACGCTGGAGCATCAGCTCGCCGATTCCGGCGGCATGATGCTGGTCAAATGGCCGAAGCAGTTCGACGTCATCGTCACCGATAATCTGTTCGGCGACATGCTCTCCGACATCGCGGCGATGCTCACCGGCTCGCTCGGCATGCTGCCGTCGGCTTCGCTCGGCGAGACCGATGCCAAGAGCGGCAAGCGCAAGGCGCTGTACGAGCCGGTGCACGGCTCGGCGCCGGATATCGCAGGCCAAGGCCTTGCCAACCCGATCGCGATGCTCGCTTCGTTCGGGATGGCGCTGCGCTACTCCTTCGACATGGGTGCGCTCGCCGACAAGCTCGATGCCGCAATCGCCGCCGTGCTCGCAAGCGGCCTGCGTACCGCAGACATCAAGTCCGAAGGCACGACATCAGCCTCGACCACGCAGATGGGCGAAGCAATTCTGAAGGAATTGCAGAAGCTGCACGCTTAGGTGCAACAGGCACCGGGATTGGTAAGGGTGGGCAAAGCGAAGCGTGCCCACCGCCACGAGCGGAGCGTAAAATGGTGGGCACGGCGCGATGCGCCTTTGCCCACCTTATGCCCTCAGCTCAATACAGCGGGAACCGGGTCGGCTCGCCACCCAAATCCGACGGCGGGTTGAGCGGCTGGCGGTCGATCGGCCGATTGAGGTTTTCCCGCGCGAAGTCCGGGTACCCGAACGGCGACGGGAAGGCGTAGTCCTGGAACTTGCGGTCGCCCGGCAGCACCTCGGTGCCGGCATCGAGCCAGGAGCGGGTGGTCACGAAGACGCGGGTGCGCGGTCCCTGCTGGTAGGAACGGTTGGGCCCCTGCCCTCCGTAAGTGACCCGGCCGTCGCGGTCATACCGGAGCTGGTCCTGACGCCTGCTCTGGGCATCGGCAGGGCTGGCGAGGAGACCGGCCACGGCCGCGGCGGTGGCAAAAAATACCGCGAGCTTGGTCGCAGCAGGAAATTTGGCAGTCATTTCATCCTCGTCACTGTGCCCGCACGCCGGGCTGGCAGATCGCCCATCTGATTTGGCCATATTGTAGCCTTGGCGCAACGGTCGCAACTAGGTCAAATGCGCCACACCCGCGCGCAATAATGCCGCGGGAAGTGCAAAAGTTTCATGAAAACCAGTGCCTTGCCGCGATAACGCCATCATCGAAGGCGCCGCAACCGATGGCGGCCGGCCCCTAAGTGATTACATAGCGTCACGGCGCGAGGCGGCCGGACCAGCAAAGCGCTACGACTAACGTTGTCTTAACGGCGTTTCTCGCATAGAAGCGCTGCGCTTCCTGATCCGCCGGACTGCGCGGGCGAGCATTTTTCCTCGGAGAATGAACGATGGGTTACAAAGTCGCGGTGGTGGGTGCGACCGGTAATGTCGGGCGGGAAATGCTCGGCATTCTGGACGAGCGCAAATTCCCGGCTGACGAGGTGGTCGCGCTGGCCTCGCGCCGCAGCGTCGGCGTCGACGTCTCCTATGGCGATCGGACCCTGAAGGTCAAAGCGCTCGAGCATTACGACTTCTCCGATGTCGACATCTGCCTGATGTCGGCGGGCGGGGCGGTGTCGAAGGAATGGTCGCCGAAGATTGGTGCCGCCGGCGCGGTCGTGATCGACAATTCCTCGGCCTGGCGCATGGATCCGGATGTGCCGCTGATCGTGCCGGAAGTGAATGCGGACGCGGCGGCGGGCTTCACCAAGAAGAACATCATCGCCAATCCGAACTGCTCGACCGCGCAGCTCGTGGTGGCGCTGAAGCCCCTGCACGACAAGGCGACGATCAAGCGCGTCGTGGTCTCGACCTATCAATCGGTCTCGGGCGCCGGCAAGGACGCGATGGACGAATTGTTCTCACAGACCAAGGCCGTCTACACCAATGACGAGCTGATCAACAAGAAATTCCCCAAGCGCATCGCCTTCAACGTCATCCCGCAGATCGACGTGTTCATGGAGGACGGCTACACCAAGGAAGAGTGGAAGATGATGGCGGAGACCAAGAAGATTCTTGATCCCAAGATCAAGCTTTCCGCGACCTGCGTGCGCGTGCCGGTCTTCGTCGGCCATTCGGAAGCCGTCAACATCGAGTTCGAGAATCCGATCTCGGCGGATGAGGCGCGCAACATCCTGCGCAATGCGCCGGGCTGTCTCGTCATCGACAAGCAGGAGCCCGGCGGCTACGTCACGCCCTATGAGGCTGCGGGCGAGGACGCCACCTATATCAGCCGCATCCGCGAGGACGCGACGGTGGAGAACGGGCTCGTGCTGTGGTGCGTGTCGGACAATCTGCGCAAGGGCGCCGCGCTGAATGCGGTGCAGATCGCCGAATGCCTGATCAACCGCAAGTTGCTCACCGCCAAGAAGAAGGCGGCCTGAGAATAGCGGCGAATGGTGAATGACCGGGGAGCCGGAATCGATGACCGACGAGCCGGTTCCCTATCGACCTGATCCCAGGCTGAAACGCGTTGAGATCGGCTTCGAAAGCCTGATCTTCAACAGTCGCTGGCTGATGGCGCCGTTCTATTTCGGTCTCGTCGTCAGCCTCGCCGTGCTGCTCTACAAATTCGTCGCGCTGCTGTGGGAATTCATCCTGCACGTGCCGTACGCCAAGGAATCCGACATCATCCTCGGCGTGCTCTCACTGATCGACGTGTCGCTGACCGGCAATCTGATCCTGATCGTGGTGTTCTCGGGCTATGAGAACTTCGTTTCCCGGATCGATCCCGCCGGCCATCCGGACTGGCCGGAATGGATGACCAAGGTCGATTTCGGCGGCCTGAAGCAGAAGCTGCTGTCCTCGATCGTGGCGATCTCGGCGATCCAGGTGCTGAAGGCCTTCCTGAACATTGATGCGATCTTCGACGCGCAGAAGCTCGGATGGCTGGTTGGCATCCACCTGGTGTTCGTGATCTCGACCCTGATCCTGGCGTTGTCGGACCGCTGGGGCGCCGGCCACGGGGCGGATTAGGTTGATTGGCGAATAGGGAGTAGCGAATAGCGAGTGGAATTACGCTACTCGCTACCCGCCATACGCGCACTCACGAATTCCTTCGTCGTCCGGTCGAGCACGAACAGCGAGCCTTCGGCGACGCCGAAATAGGCGCCGTGCAGGTTCGTCTCACCCTTCTGCACCCGCTCGCGCACGAACGGGAACGTCATCAGGTTCTCCAGCGAGCGGAACACCGCGGCTTTCTCGATCCGGATGGTGAAATCCTGCATCGTCTCGTGCTCGCGCTGCTCGACTATCTCGCCGGGCTTGATGAACATCTGCATCCATTTGCCGATGAAGTCGCCGGGCGACAGCGGCTGGATTTTATCGATAAAGGCGCGGATGCCACCGCATTGGGCATGGCCAAGCACGACGATGTGCTTCACCTTCAGCACGTTGACGGCATATTCCAGCGCAGCCGAAACGCCGTGAGCGCCGCTGTCGGGCTGGTAGACCGGAACCAGGTTGGCGACGTTGCGCACCACGAACAATTCGCCCGGCCCGGCGTCGAAGATCACTTCCGGCGAGACGCGGGAATCGCAGCAGCCGATCACCATTACTTCGGGTGACTGGCCGCGCACGGACAATTCGCGGTAGCGGGATTGTTCCGTGGGCAGCCGCTGCGTGGCGAAAGCCCGGTAGCCGTCGAGCAGATTTTTCGGGAAGAGCTCCATGCCCTTGCCTAACCACAAGCCGATGACCGGAACAAGTCTTTCGGAGCGATGGCCGAAATGATAGGCGGGATGGAAACGACCGAAAGGAAACGACCATGACCCGTCCGCGCCGCAGCCTGTTGTTTATGCCCGGATCCAACGCGCGGGCGCTGGAGAAAGCGCGCAACCTGCCGGCCGACGGTCTCATCCTCGACCTCGAGGATTCGGTGGCGCCGGACGCCAAGGGCCTGGCGCGGGACCAGATTGCTGCGGCTGTGGCGGCCAAGGGCTTCGGCAAGCGCGAGGTGCTGGTCCGGATCAACGGCCTGGACACGCCGTGGTGGGTCGACGACATCGGCATGGCCGGCAAGGCGCAGCCCGACGGCATCCTGGTTCCCAAGGTCTCCAGCGTCGACGACCTCAATGCGATTGCCGACCGCCTGAGCGACATCAACGCGCCTGCCTCGATCCGGGTCTGGGCCATGATCGAGACCGCGCGTGCGGTGCTGCATGCCGAGGAACTCGCCGCGGCCTCAAAGGATTCCGAGACCCGGCTTGCCGGTTTCGTGTTCGGCCCGAACGACATTTCGCGGGAGACGCGGATCAAGATGCAGCCGGGCCGTGCGATCATGATTCCGATGATCACCCATTGCATCCTGGCGACGCGCGCGCACGGATTGGAGATCCTCGACGGTCCCTATAGCGATTTCGCCAATGTCGATGGCTTTGCCGCCGAATGCGCACAAGCGCGCGATCTCGGTTTCGACGGCAAGACACTGATCCATCCGGGCCAGATCGAAGCCTGCAACGCGATCTTCACCCCGCCGGCGGAAGAAGTCGCGGAAGCCCGCAAGATCCTCGCCGCGTTCGACAAGCCGGAGAATGCCTCGCGCGGCGCGATCCAGATCGACGGCCGCATGGTGGAGCGACTCCACGCCGAGATGGCGCGCCGCACGATCGCAATCGCGGATGCGATCGCAGCAATGAAGGGTTGAGACGACGGTTAGCGAAATTTTTCCGCCGCCCACGCGTAGAGACTGCCCGGGATCGGCGCTTCGCGGCCGCGGCCTTTCGGCGAGATGTGCAGGCCGATGACGTCGGGGTTGCCGAGCAGTTTCGAGAAGTCGCGCGGTTCGAAGAACAATTTCGGCTCGGCGTGCACGGCGTAAAATGACTGCTTCGGCAGGGCGTATTGCAACTCCCCTGCGCGGCGGGCGAGCGCGGTGATCGCCGGCGGGCCGTAGAGCGAGATCCGGATGTCGGAGAGACGGTCGGAAACGCCGCGCAGGCGTCGCAGCGCGAAGACGACGCGATGACGAAGCGCGAGCCACTCCGGCGTCAGCTCCTCCTGCTTCATCAATCCTTCGAAGGCGCGCACGATCGGATCGTCCGGTGGCAGATAAAGCACGGAGTTGCCGAGCTGGCGCGGCCGCTCCCACGCAAAGTAAGGCTTGGCCGAATCGATCTCGATCGGCTTCAGCAGCAGCACATCGGCATCGAGCCAAACGCCGGCGCGCTCAGTCATCAGCCGCATGCGGAAGAAATCGCTGAACTGCAGGATGGTCCAGCCGTGCCAGCTCCCGTCCGGCCCTGGCGGGCGCAGTTTCTCGGAGAACGCATGCGGCAGGATTGCCTCGGCCTCCGCATTGCCGACGCCGTCGGGCAGGCCGGGCAGCGGATCGAAACTGTAGACGGTGACCTTGTGACCGGCCGCGACCTGCGAACGCAGGCAGGTCAGCCGCAGCCGGTCGAGCGGACCGTGCCAGAAGCTAACGACGTCCGGACGCATGCGCCGTCCCTCTAGAGCATGATCCGGAGCGGAAAGATCAGGCCCAGGCGCGCTCGCGGCTGGCCTTGGCCTCGTAGTCGTCGATGGACGACTTCTTCTCCATCGTCAGCCCGATATCGTCGAGACCGTTGATCAGGCAGTGCTTGCGGAACGGGTCGATCTCGAACTTCACGGCGCCGCCGTCGGGACCGCGGATTTCCTGGTTCGCCAAGTCGATCGTCAGCGTCGCATTGGCGCCGCGCTCGGCGTCGTCGAACAGCTTGTCGAGGTCTTCCTGGGCAACGCGGATCGGCAGGATGCCGTTCTTGAAGCAGTTATTGTAGAAGATGTCGCCGAACGAGGTCGAGATCACGCAGCGGATGCCGAAATCGAGCAGCGCCCAAGGTGCGTGCTCGCGGCTCGAGCCGCAGCCGAAATTGTCGCCGGCGACCAGGACCTTGGCATTGCGATAGGCCGGCTTGTTCAGCACGAAGTCGGGATTCTCGCTGCCATCGTCCTTGTAGCGTTGCTCCGAGAAGAGCCCCTTGCCAAGGCCGGTGCGCTTGATGGTCTTCAGGTACTGCTTGGGGATGATCATGTCGGTGTCGACATTGATGATCTTCAATGGCGCCGCGACGCCCTCCAGCTTGGTAAATTTTTCCATCGATCGCACTTCCCGGTTCAAGGTGGGAGAGGGGTTATCTATCCCGAAAAACCCCCTGGAAAAAGGCCAATTTACGCAATCCTAGCCTGCAGCGGCCTCGATCGCCTCCATATCGGCGTCCGAAAGGCCGAAATGGTGGCCGATCTCATGGACCAGGACGTGGCGGACGATGTGGCCCAGCGTCTCCTCGTGCTCGGCCCAATAGTCGAGGATCGGCCGGCGGTAGAGCCAGATCATGTTGGGCAAATGCGGGATGTCGCCATGGCTCTGGTGCGGCAGACCTATGCCCTGGAACAGGCCGAGCAGGTCGAATTCGCTTTCGCAGCCCATCTCGTCCATGACTTCGTCGGTCGGGAAATCGTCGACGCGGATAATCACGCCTTCGCAAAGACTGCGAAAACGCTGGGGCAGGCGCTCGAAAACGTCATGCGCCATGACCTCCATTTCGGCGAGCGACGGCGCTTTGGCTGTGGTCCACATGGCGCCTGTTTAGCGCGAGTTTCGCACAGGGCGCCAGCGCTGTTGACCTTGTCGCGGCAATCGGAGACCGTACGGCCCGCGAACAGGACTTTGGGTGGGCGTGATGCGGCGGATCGTGATGGGAATGCTACTGGCGGCTTTGGCGGGAGCCTCGCTGCCGGTCGCGAGCGCGCAGGCGCAAACGGCGCCATCGACCAGAGGGGCCGTGCAGGCGACTACGCCCACCATCTCCGAGACCTCCGCACAACGTCGGCGGCCGCTGCGGCGGATTCCGATCTACCGCCAGGATCACTGGGAACCGGATGTCATTCCGCGCTACAATCCGGGCCCGAACGCCGTGCGCGATTGCACTGCCCACTATGTGCAGGAATACCGGCCGAGCGGGACCGTGATCACACCGCGCATGCACTGCTACTGGCGTCCCGGTTAGCTTCCCGCTGGAGCGTGATGACTTTCTTCGAATCGTCATCCCGCTCTAGCTCTTTGTTTGAGCATGATTTTTTTCGGAAAACCGGTCTCCACTTTTCCGGATCATGCTCTAGCCGCGTCGCCAATCGCCAATACCGCGGGCGGCCAGAATTCCTGACTTTGTCAGGGAACTGAAACGCGCAGTCCTGCGTTCACGTCCGCGGCGCAGATTCATTCCCTCCACATTCACGTCGTCCGCTTCTGCTTGCGACCTGCGTCGCGGCAGCCTCACTCGATTCGAATCGATGGTTGCAGACGTGACATCCGAGGACGTTCGGGAGAACAAAAAAATGAAAGTGACAAAACTTCTGGGGCTGGTTGCCGCCGGTTCACTGCTTGCTCTTGCCGTGCCGGGCGAGCATGCTCACGCGCTCTCGCTGAACAGCCCCGGCGCCGCTGCGGCGGTTCAGGATGCTCCGAAGCAGATGTCGGGGACGACCGAAGTGCGCTGGCAGCCCCGCCGCCATCACCGTTGGCACCGCCCGCATCCTCGCCGCCACTGGCGCCGCTAACAGGCACGCGGCATTCAACGCAGAGCGCACAGGCCCGTTAGCAACGGGCCTGTTTTGATTTTGGCCGCGAAATCGGCATGATGGCTTCCTTATCGCCCGCCCGATTGCTTCAAGGAGTCCTGTCATGAAAAGTTGGATCGGTATCGCGCTCGTCGTCGGTGTATTGGCATTGGCATCAACGCCGTCGCTGACGACGAGGGCAGCAGCGCAGCAGCGGATCGTCACGGAAACGGCCGACACAGGCAAAGCCACGGATCTCAGCGCGCGCCGCTACAGGCCATATTACCGAAACGTTGATCGGTCCTATGCGGGCTTCTATTACAGGCCCTATCAGCCTTACGTTCGCACTTACACGGAGCCTTACTACTTCCGACCATATCCATATGACAGGCTGGTCCCGTACGCATTCGGCTTCCGGCATGACCCGTGGTGGTGGTGAAGACGGAAAGCCTCCCAGCAGAGGGCGACCGCGTCGCACGCTTCGTATTATAGGGCGTTCACTTCGTTATCTCTGACGTCGTGACAGGAGCGACCGAACATGCGCGACGACACGCCGCTGACGCGGCGCAATCATCGTTGGGCACGTAGCAGCGAACCGCAGGAGATGTGGACGCCCGGGGTCAAGCCCGGGCATGACAAGTCAGTCGCGAAATCGACCTCTCAAATCGGTGCGGTGCATCAGTCCCAGTCCCTGAACTTCCAGGACTTCAGCTTCCACGGCGTCAGATTCTCCACCCGCCATTGCGCCCAGCGGTCCGGCGGCCAGTGGCTGAGGCGCGAGGTCTCTTTCGCCTGAGGCATTGGATCGATCACGCGCGGCATGGTTCGGCGCCGGCTCTGGCGCGTCGCCTCGCTGATCATATCGACATATTCGCGCTTGTCGGCCATGGCTGGCTCCCTGCGAAACGATGCATTCGCAAGGAGCAAGCTTGCGCCTCGTCGCTTAACGAGGCGTTTCCGGGATCGATCGAGCTTGAACGAAGGCGGCTAGCGCCAGTCCCTCACGTCGACGAAGTGGCCGGCGATTGCCGCGGCGGCCGCCATTGCCGGCGACACCAGATGGGTGCGGCCCTTGAAGCCCTGGCGTCCCTCGAAGTTGCGGTTCGAGGTGGAGGCGCAGCGCTCTTCCGGCTTCAGCTTGTCCGGGTTCATGGCAAGGCACATCGAGCAGCCCGGCTCGCGCCACTCAAAGCCGGCCTTGATGAAGATCTTGTCGAGACCTTCCGCCTCCGCCTGCTCCTTCACGATGCCGGAGCCCGGCACGATCATGGCGTTGACACTGGCATTGACGTGCTTGCCCTCGGCGATCTTGGCCGCGGCGCGCAGATCCTCGATGCGGCCATTGGTGCAGGAGCCGATGAAGACGCGGTCGAGCTTGATGTCGGTGATCTTCGTGCCCGCTGTCAGACCCATATATTTCAGCGCGCGATGCTTGGAGAGACGCTTGGCCTCGTCCGCGATCTTGTCGGGATCTGGCACGAAACCGGTAACCGAGATGACATCCTCCGGCGAGGTGCCCCAGGTCACGATCGGCGGCAGCTTCGCTGCGTCCAGCCGGAGTTCGTGATCGAAATGCGCGCCCTCGTCGGAACGCAGCGTCTCCCAATAGCGTAGCGCCGCATCCCAGGCCTCGGCCTTCGGCGCCTTGGGGCGGCCGCGCAGGAAGTCGAACGCCTTCTCGTCGGGCGCGACCAGGCCGGCGCGCGCGCCGCCTTCGATCGACATGTTGCAGACGGTCATGCGGCCTTCCATCGACAGCGCGCGGATCGCCTCGCCGGCATATTCCAGCACGTAGCCGGTACCGCCGGCGGTACCGATCTCGCCGATGATGGCGAGGATGATGTCCTTGCCGGTCACGCCTTCGGGCAATTTGCCGTCGACGGTGACGCGCATGTTCTTCGCCTTCTTCTGGATCAGCGTCTGCGTCGCCAGCACATGCTCGACTTCGGACGTGCCGATGCCGTGCGCGAGCGCGCCGAACGCGCCATGCGTCGAGGTGTGGCTGTCACCGCAGACGATGGTGGTGCCGGGCAGCGTGAAGCCCTGCTCGGGGCCGATGACGTGGACGATGCCTTGGCGCTTGTCGAACTCGTTGTAATATTCGATGCCGAATTCCTTGGCGTTCTCGGCCAGCGCCTTGATCTGCTCGATGCTTTCGGGGTCGGGGTTTGGCTTGGTGCGGTCGGTGGTCGGCACGTTGTGGTCGACGACCGCCAGCGTCTTCTGCGGCGCGCGCACCTTGCGGCCGGTGGCGCGCAGGCCTTCGAACGCCTGCGGCGAGGTGACTTCGTGCACCAGATGGCGGTCAATATAGAGCAGGCAGGTGCCGTCTTCGGCTTCGTGCACCAGATGGTCGTTCCAGATCTTGTCATACAGGGTGGTCGGTTTGGACATGAGCATCAGCTCCAGCGATGTTGTGATAGCGGATCGGCGCGGTCAGGCGCCGGGGCAAACGAAGGGACGGCGCAGCATCAAGCTGCGCGCGTAAGCTCCGACGTTGCCGAGGTCGCAAAGCGCCCGAAGAAACGGCCAGGCAGCCGCGAGCGATCGTCGATCACGACGCGCTTGATGGGCTCGATGCTGGTCTGATCTGGAACCATTCTACAAATATATAGCAGGCCAATCCGGAATCGCGAGTGCTTTCAACGCGCGTCAGGATGCGCCATAAGCGCGATTACGTGACCCTCACCCTCTCGGGATGAGGGATGAGCAGTTGGGTCCGCTGTGACGGCGGCAACAAAAAAGCGCGGGGACCGGCCCCGCGCTCTGGTCGCATCCGATTTGGTCGGATGGGATTACTCGTTGACCGCGGCGGCGCGATCCTGCTTGTCCTGCTTCTCGACGATGCGGGCCGATTTGCCGCGCAGGCCGCGCAGATAATAAAGCTTGGCGCGACGCACCTTGCCGCGGCGCACCACCTTGATCGAGTCGATCATCGGCGACATCACCGGGAAGACGCGCTCCACGCCCTCGCCATAGGAGATCTTGCGCACCGTGAAGCTCTCGTTGAGGCCGGAGCCCGAACGGCCGATGCAAACGCCTTCATAGGCCTGCACGCGGGTGCGGTCGCCTTCGACCACCTTGACGTTGACGATCACGGTGTCGCCGGGCGCGAATTCCGGGATCTGCTTGGTCGCAGCGAGCTTGTCGTACTGCTCTTTTTCGAGCTGCTGGATGAGGTTCATTGAAATCTCCATCGGAGGCGCGCCCAGCACCGACGCGGGCTGCGCAAGAATTCGGTCTATCCTGATTGCGGATTTGGGCGCTCCTATAAGGCAAAGCGGAGGCTTTGTCACCCGTCTGTCGTGTTTTTTGTGCCGTGCCGCGCGGCCCACAAGTCCGGCCGCCTGGCCCGGGTCAGAGCCTCGGATTGGGCCTGCCGCCAGGCTGCAACCTTGGCATGATCGCCCGACGTGAGAATTTCCGGGATCGGCCGGCCCTCGAACTCCTGCGGGCGGGTAAATTGAGGGTATTCCAGTAGTCCTTCGGAGAAGCTTTCGTCTTCGCCGGAGGCCTGCTTGCCCATCACCCCCGGCAACAGCCGCACGCAGGCGTCGATCAGGGCCATGGCGGCGATTTCTCCGCCCGAGAGCACATAATCCCCCATCGAGACCTCCTGGAGCCCGCGCGCCTCGATTACCCGCTCATCGACCCCCTCGAAACGGCCGCAGACGATGAGGGGACCTGGGCCGGACGCGAGTTCCGCAACCAGGGACTGGGTCAGTGGCCGACCCCGCGGGCTCATTAAGAGCCGTGGCCGGGTCGGCGCGATCTCGGTGGCATCAATGGCGGCGGCCAGGATGTCGGCACGGAGCACCATGCCCGGGCCGCCGCCGGCGGGGGTGTCGTCCACGCTGCGGTGCCTGTCGGTCGCAGAATCCCTGATGTCCCGCGTTTCCAGAGCCCATAGCCCGGAGGCGAGTGCTCTGCCGGCAAGGCTGACGCCGAGCGGCCCGGGAAACATCTCCGGGAACAGGGTGAGAACGGTGGCGCGCCATATGGTCTGAGCGGTCATCGGGTTCCGTTACGGTACCACGCACGTAAGGTCGAGACCCTGCATCAGTGCGGCGGCGTCTACCGCACGCTTGATGTCGGCGAGCGAAAACGTCGTGACGTTGATTTGGCGGAGATCGAGCAGGTTCTCGGCGGCCAGCGCCGCCAATTGGCCAGGCGCCGTCCGGTCGTACATGAATTGCCCGACCACCTCCCAGTCGTTCGCCAGCATTTCGCGGAACGAGAGCTCGAGCGGCACCTGCGCGCTGCCCATCAGCACTAGCCGCCCGCCGCGCCTAAGCGCGTGCAGGCACGACAGCGTGGTCGAGGTGCTGCCGGCGTTGCCGAGCAGGTCGAGCGCAAGGTCGGCGCTGCCGCCTGCCGCGCGGCGGATGATCGGGATATCCTTGGCCATATCGCCAGTGACGACGGCCGGAATGGCGCGCGGACCGCACGTTTCGCGCAACATCTCCAGCGCCGCCTGCTTGCGCCCGACCGCGACTACGCGTCCAGCGCCCATCGCGACGGCTAGCATCACCGCGCCCGACCCGAAGTAGCCTGATGCGCCGTTGATGATGATGGTTTGCCCGCCGCGCAGGCCCGAACGCTGCAACCCGCCGAACGGCACGATCAGTTTTGCGAGTCCGATCAATTCGGTCGCGGGTCTGTCCTCGAGCCCCGGAAGCGGCGTTACGCAGGCTGCCGGCCAATGCGCGACCTCGGCAAATACCCCGTCGCGCCAGCGTGTCTGCAGGGCCAGCGCTTCCGGCGTGGTCGTCATAGCCGTAAGCCCGATCAGGATCTGTGGTGGCTCGCGGTCGGGCACATCGCCGCGCAGATGCGGGCTCAGGAAGACGCGGTCGCCGGCTTCGACATGGTTGACATTGTTGCCGACCGCGATCACGCGCGCGATGGCATTGGTCCCGGGCACGAATGGTGTTGGCGGCAGGCTGTAGGGCGCCGCGCCTGACAGTACCTTGCCTGTGTAAGAAAGCACCATGCCGGCTTCGATGCGGACCACGACGCCATCGGGCGCGGGCGCTGGAGTCTCCACTTCGTCAAAGCGAAGATCGTTAGGCGCGTGCAGGCGCCAAGCCTTGTGGGTATTCGTCATCGCGACTCTTCCTGATTCGTCGTCTCAGCGGACGCCGGGATCCAACCCGAACGCTCATGGCGCGCTGAATTTAGGCGCTTGCCGATGCAACAACAAACGCCCGCGGCTATGGGTCCCCGCTTTCGCGGGGACGACTTGGGGAGGGTTCCTCGCCCTCTATCTCATCAGGCAATTCGACGATCACCCGTCCGCCAGCGAGGTCGACAGTCGGCACGACCGCATTGGTGAATGGCAGCAGCATTGTCGCGCCCTGCGGCGGTGCGATTTCGATGATGTTGCCGGCGCCGAAATTATGGATCGCAACGACCTTGCCAAGCGGCTGGTCGGCGGTCGTGACAGCGGCAAGGCCGATCAGATCGGCGTGGTAGTATTCGTCGTCGTCCGTTTCGGGCAATCGCTCGCGCGGAACGTAGAGCTCAAGCCCGTTCAGCCGCTCGGCCTCTTCGCGCGTGGATACGTCCTTGAACGTCGCGACCAGATGATCCTTCGCCTCGCGGACATGCGCGACCTCGAACTGGCGCGTGCCGTCCTTGGTCGTCAGCGGGCCGTAATGCTTCACGGCCAGCGGGTCTTCGGTGAAGGTCCAAAGCTTAACGGCGCCGCGCACGCCATGCGCAGCGCCGATCCGAGCGACGCAAACCGGTGTGGACACCGTCGTGCGCCGAAAAGCTTACGCCTTCGCGGCGGCTTCGGCCTGGGCCTTCCGCTCCTTGCGCGGCACGGCCTTTTCCGGGTTGTTGCGCGGCGCGCGCTTCACGACGCCGGCCGCATCGAGGAAGCGGGTGACGCGGTCCGATGGCTGCGCGCCCTTGGCGAGCCAGGCCTTCACTTTGTCCATGTCGAGCTTCAGCCGCGCCTCGCTGTCCTTCGGCAGCAGCGGATTGAAGTGGCCGAGCCGCTCGATGAAGCGGCCGTCGCGCGGAAAGCGCGAGTCGGCGACGACGACGTGATAGACCGGACGCTTCTTGGTGCCGGCGCGCGCAAGACGGATAACGACAGACATTTAGTTCTCCTGATGAATGGTTTGATTGGATGTTGGTCAGTTACGCCGTCATTGCGAGCGCAAGCGAAGCAATCCATAGCGCCGCATGTGGAGGCGTGGATTGCTTCGTCGCTTCGCTCCTCGCAATGACGAGAGACGTCATTTCTTCTTCCCCGGAAAGCCGCCGAGGCCCGGCAGTGTCGGCTTGCCGCTGAGGCCGGTGAGCCCTGGCACGTTCGGCAGGCCCTGGCGCAGCCCGACGGGGAGTTCCTTCGGCAGGTTTGGCAGGCCGCCACCGGGCGCGCCCTGCATCTTCTCGGCCAACGCCTTCATCTCTTCCGGCGAAGGCGGCTTCATGCCGCCGCCAAAACCCATCGCCTGCGCGATGCCGGCGAGCGGGCCGCGTTTGCCCGAACCCATGGCCTTCATCATGTCGGACATGTTCCGGTGCATTTTGAGCAGTTTGTTGACCTGCTCGACGTTCTGCCCTGCGCCCGCGGCGATGCGCTTCTTGCGGCTGGCCTTGAGGATGTCCGGGTTCTTGCGCTCCTGCCGCGTCATCGAATCGATGATCGCGACCTGGCGCTTCAGGATCTTGTCGTCGATCCCGGCGGCGGCGATCTGGTTCTTCATCTTCGCAATGCCGGGCATCATGCCCATCAGGCCGCTGATGCCGCCCATATTCGCCATCTGCATGAGCTGCTCGCGCATGTCGTTGAGGTCGAACTGGCCCTTGCGCATCCGCTCGGCGGTGCGCGCGGCCTTCTCGGCATCGATGTTGGCGGCGGCACGCTCGACCAGCGACACCACGTCGCCCATGCCGAGGATGCGGCCGGCGATGCGGCTCGGATGGAAGTCTTCCAGCGCATCGGTCTTTTCGCCGGTACCGATCAGCTTGATCGGCTTGCCGGTCACCGCGCGCATCGACAGCGCGGCGCCGCCGCGGCCATCACCGTCGACGCGCGTCAGCACGATGCCAGTCAGCCCGACGCGCTGGTCGAACGAGCGCGCGAGGTTGACCGCGTCCTGGCCGGTCAGGGAGTCCGCGACCAGGAGCACTTCATGCGGATTGGTGGCGGCTTTGATCTCGGCCGCCTCTTGCATCATCTCTTCGTCGAGTGTGGTGCGGCCCGCGGTGTCGAGCAGCACGACGTCATAGCCGCCGAGCTTGCCGGCCTCGATCGCACGCCGCGCGATCTGCGGCGGCTTCTGGCCGGCGACGATCGGCAGCGTCGGGATGTCGAGGTCGCGGCCGAGCACGGCCAATTGCTCCATCGCCGCCGGACGATAGACGTCGAGCGAAGCCATCAGCACCTTGCGCTTGTCGCGCTGGACCATGCGGCGGGCGAGCTTTGCGGTGGTGGTCGTTTTACCGGAACCCTGCAGGCCGACCATCATGATCGGAACCGGCGGCACCGTGTTGAGGTCGATGGTCTGGCCGTCGGAACCGAGCGTGGCGACCAGCTCGTCATGGACGATCTTGACCACCATCTGGCCTGGCGTGACCGACTTGACGACGGTGGCGCCGACCGCCTGCTCGCGCACGCGCTCGATGAAACTCCTGACAACCTCGAGCGCGACGTCGGCCTCGAGCAGCGCGCGGCGCACTTCGCGCATCGCGGCGTCGACATCCTTTTCGGTGAGCGCACCGCGCCCTGTCAGCCGATCAAGGATGCCACCAAGCTTTTCCGACAGATTGTCGAACAATGCCGTTGTCCTTTGCCTGTTACAGGCGCTGCCTTAGACTCTTTGTCCGTCATACCCCGCGAAGGCGGGGTATCCAGTACGCCGGGACCTTGCATCAAAACGAACGCGGCCGGTTACTGGATCACCCGCCTTCGCGGGTGATGACCACCTAGGTGTCCCGACGCAGAACGCCAAGACGATCTGCAAAAAGACGGTCTTCCAAACACTTTCGCGCCCGAGGGCGCACAGCGCTGTCGGGCGTTGACCTCCGGTCTCGAGGGGCCGGTCGGCGGGTCGAAAAGAACGATCTTTCCGAGAAAGTGCCGGCGTTAAACCCCCACCGAGGCCAAAAGTCAAGGAAAAGTCGGGTGAGGTGATCCGAATTGAACCCGTAAAGACATGAAAGTACTTATGTTTCGGTCATAGGTTCCGATTTATGTACTCACCGCCATATAAATTCCCACGTCACTACCCGTGATACAGGCCCGTGCCCATCACCCGTCGCCGCATTTTTGGACTGCTCGCCGGTACTGCCGCCGTAGTGGGCGTGCCGTCTGCTTGGATTGACCGCATGAAGACCTATGACGGCCCCGTCTCCGATCATTTCGATGGCTTGCGCTTCTTCGATCCTCACGGCGCGCCGCCCAAGAAACTGGCTGAGGTGCTGCGCTGGCAGTTCGACGGCGAGCGGAAGCGCGTGACCTGGCCGGACTGGGTGCCAAGTCCTCACGCCGATACGCCGCCGCCGCGGGTCGAGGGCGACAAGGTGCGGCTGTCCTTTGTCGGCCATGTGAGCTGGCTGATCCAGGCCGCCGGTCTCAATATATTGGTCGACCCGGTGTGGTCGATGCGCGCCTCACCGTTCTCCTGGGCGGGACCGAAGCGACGCAACGATCCCGGCATCGCGTTCGAGGCATTGCCCGAGATCGATGTCGTGCTGGTATCGCACGGCCATTACGATCATCTCGATATCGCGACGCTGTCGAAGCTGGCGGCGAAGTTCTCGCCGCGCGTGATCACGCCGCTCGGCAACGACGTCACCATGCGCGAGGCGGATCGCGCGATCAAAGCCGAAGCGTTCGACTGGCAGGATCGTGTCGAGCTTGGCAACGGCCTCGCAGTGACGCTGGTGCCGACCCGGCACTGGTCGGCGCGTGGGCTGCTCGACCGCAACAAGGCGCTGTGGGCGAGCTTCGTGCTGGAGACGCCGGTTGGCAAGCTCTACATCGTCTGCGATTCCGGCTATGGCGATGGCGGCCATTTTCGCCGTGTCGCCGAGGCGCACGGCCCGCTGCGCCTCGCGATCCTGCCGATCGGCGCCTATGAGCCGCGCTGGTTCATGCGTGACCAGCACATGAATCCGGAAGATGCGGTGAAGGCGCTGGCCGATTGCGGCGCCGCGCAGGCCCTGGCGCATCACCATGGCACCTTCCAGCTCACCGATGAGGCCATCGATGCGCCGGTGATCGCGCTCGGCGAGGCGCTCGACCAGGCGGAAGTGCCGCGCGACAAATTCGCGGTGCTGAAGCCGGGACAGGTGTTCGAGATCTAACGTCGTCCCGGCTCAAGGCCGGGACGACAGCCCAATTGGTTCGGCTTGCTTACTGCTTCGGCTTGATCGCCCAGGACACGTTCACCGAGACCGACAGCGTCTCCTCGCCCGGCGCAACCGGCGCTGCGGCTGCCATTGGCGCGGCCATCTTGCCGCGGAAGAGGGGCGTCGGCGGTCCGCCTTCCGTGACGCTGAGTGCATCGCCAAGCGTGACGCCGGCCGCCCTGGCGTAGATTTCCGCCTTGCGACGCGCGTCGGCGACGGCCTTTTCGCGTGCGTCATCGAGCAGTTTTGAGGCCTGCGAGACCAAGAATCCGATACCGCCGATCTCATTGGCGCCGGCGCCAACCAGGACATCGATCAGGCCCGCGATCTTGGTGATATCGCGCACCTTGATGATCACGCGATTGGTGGCGCGATAGCCGGAAATCGTTGCCGGCCCCGGCCGGCTTTGGGTCGTGGGATATTGCGGCTGCAGCGACAATCGCGAGGTCTGGTAGTCCTTCTCATCGATGCCGGCGCCTTTCAGCGCCAGCAGCACCTTGCCCATTGCGGCGTTGTTGATGTCGGACGCCTCGCGCGCGGTCTTGGCTTCCGAGGTTACGCCGGCGTCGATCTCGGCCTGGTCGGGCGCTGCCGAGATGGTGGCTTCGCCGTTGACGGAAATCGCAGGAGGCGGGACCGTCTGCGCCAGGGCAGGCGATGCCGCCAGCGCCAGCGCCGCGAGGGCAACGAGCTGTTTCATTCGCTTCACTTCACTTCAGTTCACTTCAGGGGGACGTAGACGTTGATCACCAGCTTGTCTTCCGCCGTCTTCAGCGGATCGGTGGTGTATTCCTCGATAAAGGTGTCTTTTGCTTCGAGTTTCTTGTCGTCGAGGTGATTGGTGATCGCCTCGTAGGTGTTGTCCATATTGTCGTAGGAGCCGCGGTGGACGAACTTCAAGGCTTTGCCGTCAGGCGAGTTGCCCATGCTCATGTTCTTGCCGAGGTTCTTCACCTCCTGGTCGACAGGGATTTCCGCGATGAAGGTGAAGCCGGTGTCGTCGGTCGAGGTGTAGACGATCATCGCATTGCCTGTCGGCTTGATGTTCTGTTTCTCAAGCAGCGCCGTCAGCGCCTTCAGCGAATCGGTCAGGGAGTCGAAGGCCGAGTCCCAGTTGGCGGTGCCCTTCACCATGACAACCTTCTTCGGCTCCAGCGTGAACTCCTCGCCGAAGGGGTCGGCCGTCTGGACCGGCGCGGAGGCCGGGGGCGTCGGACTCTGGGCGGTTGAAGGGGCGTCGGCCGGCGATTTGGTCTCGGCCGGCGGCGGTGCGGGAGTGGGGGCGGGCGCCGGCGGCACCGGCGAGGCCGAAGGCGCCGGCGAAGGCGAGGCGGCTGGAGCCGGCGCTTGCGCCAGCGCCACGCTGCCCCAGGCAATAGCGATTATCGGGACCAATGCGACCAATGTGCCGCGGAAACCATTGAATCGAATCATCTTGATATTCTCCATCCCCATCCCGAGCGGCCGCCTTTTTGTCCCGGCTGACGTCCGCAAGGCGCGATAGTCCTAACACGCAAGTTCCGCTTTCGTCCCATGACACTTGTGCCATGGGCGGCCGCGGGTGCGGAATGAATAGCGTCGTTTCGCGACATCATTCCGCTGCATCTTTCTGTCTGAGCGGGATCTTTTTCGGAAATGGACGCCGCTTTGCACGGGGCGCCACCTTCCGGGTCCGGACCATGCTCTGGCCAATTCGGCGTCATTCGCCATATAAGGCAGGCATAAATTGGGAAATTCCATGAGCGCGCTCGCCAACCACGCATTCGCCAAGATGAACGGTATCGGCAACGAGATCGTCGTGGTCGACATGCGTGATTCGAAGGCTCAGGTAGCGCCGGAGGATGCCCGCGCGGTGGCCGCCCCGGCCGGCGTGCCCTACGACCAGCTCATGGTGCTGCAGCCGCCGCGGCTGCAGGGGACGGAAGCCTTTATCAAGATCTACAACAATGACGGCTCGGAAGCCGGCGCCTGCGGCAATGGCATGCGCTGCGTGGTGCGCCGGGTGTTCGAGAAGACCGGGCAGTCCGCCGCCACCTTCGAGACCCGGGCGGGGCTGCTCAATTGCTGGCAGGGCCCGGCGCCCGATCTCTACACCGTCGACATGGGCACGCCGAAATTCGGCTGGCAGGACATTCCGCTGGCCGAGGAGTTTCGCGACACCCGTTATATCGAATTGCAGATCGGACCGATCGATGCGCCGATCCTGCATTCGCCCTCGGTCGTCAGCATGGGCAATCCGCACGCGATCTTCTGGGTGGAAGACGTCAACGCCTATGACCTTTCCCGCTTCGGGCCGCTTCTGGAAAATCATCCGATCTTTCCGGAGCGCGCCAACATCACGCTCGCCCATATCGTCGATGCCGACCACATCACGATCCGGACCTGGGAACGCGGGGCGGGCCTGACCAAGGCGTGCGGCTCGGCCGCCTGCGCGACCGCGGTGGCGGCGGCGCGGCTGAAGCGCGCCAGTCGTACCGTCGAGATCACGCTGCCCGGAGGCAAGCTCAATATCGAATGGCGCGAGCGCGACGACCACGTGCTGATGACGGGGACGGCGACCTTCGAATATGAAGGCCGCTTCGATCCTGCGCTGTTCGCCAGCGCCAGCGTCACCTGAGATGACCGTCGACGTCATCACCTTCGGCTGTCGCCTGAATGCGTTCGAATCGGAGCTGATCCGGCACGAGGCTGACAACGCCGGCCTTGCCGACACCATCGTCATCAATAGCTGCGCGGTTACCAATGAGGCGGTGGCGCAGGCGCGCCAATCGATCCGCCGGTTGAAGCGCGAGCGCCCCGAAGCGCGCATCGTCGTCACCGGCTGCGCGGCGCAGACCCAAGCGCAGATGTTCGCTGACATGGCGGAAGTCGATCGCGTCATCGGCAATGATGAGAAGACGCGAAGCGCAGCCTGGCACGATGCACGCGCGGTGTTCGATGCGGGCCTTGGTGTCGCACCGAGCGAGAAGATCGCGGTCGCCGATATCATGGCGGTCAGGGAAATGGCGCCGCATCTGCTGGAAGGTTTTCAGAAGGGCCTGCCGCGGGTGTTCGTGCAGGTGCAGAACGGCTGCGATCATCGCTGCACCTTCTGCATCATCCCGTTCGGCCGCGGCAATTCGCGCTCGGTGCCGATGGGCGCGGTGGTCGATCAGGTCCGCGCGCTGGTCGAACGCGGCCATGTCGAGATCGTACTGACGGGCGTTGACCTCACGAGCTATGGCGCCGACCTGCCGGGCACGCCCAAGCTTGGCACATTGACGCGGCAGATCCTGAAGCACGTGCCGGAGTTGCAGCGCCTGCGCATTTCCTCGATCGATTCCATCGAGGCCGACCGCGATCTGCTCGACGTGATCGGCAATGATGACAGGCTGATGCCGCATCTGCATCTGTCGCTGCAGTCCGGCGATGACATGATCCTGAAACGGATGAAGCGCCGGCACTCGCGTCAGGACGCGATCGAGTTCTGCGCGCAGGTACGGCGGCTGCGGCCGGATATGGCGTTCGGCGCCGACATCATCGCAGGCTTCCCGACCGAGACGGAAGAGATGTTTGCGCGCTCGCAGGATTTGGTCGCGGAATGCGATCTTACTTTCCTGCATGTGTTTCCGTATTCCAAGCGCCCCGGCACGCCGGCGGCACGGATGCCGCAAGTGGATGGTGGCGAGATCAAGCAGCGCGCGAAACGATTGCGCGCCGTGGGGGACGCGGCGTTGCGCAAGCGGCTCGCCGCCGAAATCGGCACGACGCGTCAGGTCCTGATCGAGAGCGACAGGCAAGGCCGCACGGAGCACTTTTTGCCAGTCGCGATCAGAGGCGAAACGCCGGGCGCGGTGCGGGCGCTTGCGATCAGCGGTAATGATGGTGCGCGGCTGACCATCTAGTTCTCCGTCATGCCCGGGCTTGTCCCGGGCATCCACGTCTTGCTTTTCTCAAGCGGCACGACGTGGATGGCCGGGACAAGCCGGGCCATGACGAGCTCGGGGCTACTCGCTACTCCCCATTCCAGCCGCACGCCCGCAGCCGCTCATGCATGTGCTCGGGCGCGGGCGCGACTACTCGCACCGGGTCCTTGTTCTTCGAGATCGGGATCACCAATTCGCGCGAGTGCAGATGCAGGCGCGGCTCGCCGAAGCGCGGGCCGTTGCCGTAGATGTTGTCGCCAAAGATCGGCCAGCCCATGGCGGAAGCGTGCACGCGCAATTGATGGGTGCGGCCGGTGACCGGTTCCATCGCGAGCCAGGCAAGACCGTCGCCGCGGCCGAGCACCTTCCAGTTTGTCACGGCCTTTTGACCTTCCGGGTCCGGCTTCTGCCACCAGCCGCGTTCGGCGTTCTTGCGGCCGAGCGGCAGATCGATCGTGCCTTGCTCCTCGGCAGGCCCGCCTTCGACCACGGCCCAATATGTCTTTGATATCTTGCCGTGCTTGAACAACAGGCCGAGCGAGGCGGTCGCCTTGCGATGTCGCCCAAGGACGAGGCAGCCCGAGGTGTCCCGGTCCAGCCGATGGGCGAGCACCGGCGGCCGCGGCAGGCCGAAACGCAGCGCGTCGAACGAGGCTTCCAGGTTGGGGCCGCCTTTTGGGCCACGATGCACCGGAATTCCGGCCGGTTTGTCGATCACCAGCATCAGGCCGTCGCGATGGAGCACGCGCGCCTCGATTTCCGCCGGCGTCAATTGTGGAACATCGTTCACGCGTCGAGACTTTCGTTTGCGGGGCGAAACGGCTAACACACCCGTGCCATGAACGATACCACTGCACCCAAACTGAGCTGGTGGAAGCGGCTCTCCAACGGGCTGAAGCGGACCTCGAGTTCGATCGGCACTGCCGTTGCCGGCCTCGTCACCAAGCGCAAACTCGACCGCGCCATGCTCGATGATATCGAGGATGTGCTGCTGCGCGCCGATCTCGGGACCGATGTCGCGGTGCGCATCGCGGACGCCGTCGGCGCCGGACGCTACGACAAGGAGATCTCGGCCGACGAGGTCAAGGCCGTGGTCGCAACCGAGGTCGAGAAGGTGCTGGCGCCGGTGGCCCAGCCGCTCGAGATCGATGCGGCGAAAAAACCATTCGTCGTCCTCGTGGTCGGCGTCAACGGCTCCGGCAAGACCACGACCATCGGCAAGCTCGCGGCGAAGTTTTCCGCCGAAGGCCGCAAGGTAATGCTGGCCGCCGGTGACACCTTCCGCGCCGCCGCGATCGAGCAGCTCAAGATCTGGGGCGAACGGACCAAATCGCCCGTCATCGCCGGTGCCCAGGGTTCGGATTCCGCGAGCCTCGCCTTCAATGCGCTCAGCGCGGCCAAGGAGCAGAAGCTCGACCTGCTGCTGATCGATACCGCCGGCCGGCTGCAGAACAAAGCCGAATTGATGAACGAGCTCGAAAAGGTCGTGCGCGTGATCCGGAAGGTCGATGCCACGGCGCCGCATGCGGTGCTGCTGGTCCTCGACGCCACGGTGGGACAAAATGCGCTGTCGCAGGTCGAGGCCTTTCACCGTACTGCTGGCGTCACCGGCCTCGTGATGACGAAACTGGACGGCACCGCGCGGGGCGGCATTCTGGTGGCGCTGTCGGAGAAACACAAATTGCCGGTGCACTTCATCGGGGTCGGCGAAGGCGTCGATGATCTTGCCCCCTTCACCGCGCGCGATTTCGCCAGGGCGATCGCAGGGATCGAGTAGTAATGGACAACAAAGCACCGCATCCTCTGTTCAAGCTCGCAACCGAGCTTGGTCCGCTGCTCATCTTCTTCTTCGTCAACGCCAAGTCGAACCTGTTCATCGCCACCGGCGTATTCATGGTGGCCGTGGTGATTGCGATCATCGCAGCTTACCTCGTGACGCGGCATGTGCCCTTGATGGCGATCGTCACGGCGGTGGTTGTCGTCGTATTCGGCACGCTGACGCTGATCCTGCATGATGAGACCTTCATCAAGATGAAGCCGACCATCGTCTACGCGCTGTTCGCCGCGATTTTGGGCGGCGGCCTGCTGTTCGGCCGCTCCTTCATCGCGATCATGTTCGACCAGATGTTCAACCTCACCCCGCACGGCTGGCGCATCCTCACCTTCCGCTGGGCATTGTGGTTCCTGGCGATGGCCGTGGTGAACGAGATCGTCTGGCGCACCCAGACCACCGATTTCTGGGTCACCTTCAAGGTGTTCGGCATGGTGCCGCTGACGATGCTGTTTGCCGTCACCCAGATGCCGCTGATCAAGCGCTACCAGCTCGAGCCGGTCTCGCTGGAGCGGAGCGAGGCGGAGGCCGGGGACGTGAGTAAGGGGTAAGCTCTCTCTCCGCCCGTCATTCCGGGGCGTGCGTAGCACGAGCCCGGAATCCATCGGGCGGCAAGCGCAAGTGGTGAAACGCCCCGGAATGACGGAGAAAACTACGTCCCGGCCTTCAGCGCCTTCTCGATCTCGACCTTGAGCACACTGTCGAAATTCTGCGGCGTCACCGGTCCGACCATCTTGTAGACGATGGTGCCCTCGCGGCCGACGATGAAGGTCTCGGGTACGCCATAGACGCCCCATTCGATCGAGGCGCGGCCGTTGGCGTCGACGCCGACGATGCTGAACGGATTGCCGTAGCGGCCGAGGAAGCGGCGGGCGTTGTCGGGCGCATCCTTGTAGTTGATGCCGACGAGCTGCAGCCGGTTGTCCTTGGCGAGCTCGGTCAAGAGCGGGGCTTCGTCATGGCACGGCACGCACCAGGACGCCCAGACATTGACGAGGCTGACCTTGCCCTTGAAGGCGGCGGGATCGAGTCCGGGCACCTGCGCGCCATCTCTGGTCAACCCTTCGAGCGCGGGCAGCGCGGTTTGCGGCGCCGGCCGGCCGATCAGTGCCGATGGAATCCTTGAGGGATCGCCGCCATAGAGCCGCAGCAGGAATAGCGCGGCGAGGGCGGCAAAGACCACCAGCGGCAGCGCCACCAGCCAGCGCCGGCTCCGCGGCGCGGTTTCGGCAATGGGTTCGCTCATGAGATCTTTTCGGAAAACCGATTTCCACTTTTCCGGATCATGCTCTAGATCTCCGCCGCGCTGCGCCCGGAGCGCCTGACAATGCCGCTGGCCTCGAGTTCGCGCAGCCGCGCCGTCTGCTGGCGGTAGTCGAGAAAGATCCAGACGATCAGCAGCACCACCACGGCTGCTACCAGCCCGTAGGATGTCGCGATGAAGGAGGCGTAGGGGCCGAGCGCTGCCATCATGCCGCCTTTTGATTGGCCTGCATCATCTGCAGGCTGCGCACCCTGCGGCGCAGGATTTCGTTCCGCATCGCCGCCAGATGCAAGGTGATGAACAGCAGCGAGAATGCGACCGCCATCACCAGGAGCGGAATCAGGAAGGCATTGTCCAGCGTCGGCCCGCCCATCCGGATCACGGATGCCGGCTGGTGCAGCGTGTTCCACCAGTCGACCGAGAACTTGATGATTGGGATGTTGATCGCGCCGACCAGCGTCAGCACCGCAGCGGCGCGCGCCGCGCGCGAGGGATCCTCCACCGCGCGCCACAGCGCGATCAGGCCGAGATACATCAAAAACAGGATCAGGACCGAGGTGAGCCGGGCGTCCCATTCCCAATAGGTCCCCCACATCGGCCGGCCCCATAGCGAGCCGGTGACGAGGGCGAGGAAGGTGAAGGCGGCGCCGATCGGGGCTGCAGCCTTTGCCGCGACGTCAGCGAGCGGATGTCGCCAGACCAGCGTGCCGAGCGAGGCGATGCTCATGATGCCCCAGACGAACATCGACAGCCACGCGTTCGGCACGTGGATGAACATGATCTTGACTGTCGCGCCCTGCTGGTAATCGTCCGGCGCCATCGCGGACTGGTAGAGCCCTATCAGCAGCAGGATCGCGGTCGCGCCCGCCAGCCACGGCAGCACGCGCGCGGTCAGCGCGAGGAATTTCGTGGGGTTGGCAAGGTCGATCAGGCTCATGGCTTTCTCTGATAGTCGCGGCCGGCGTCGCAAGCAATTGGCCCAAAACCTCTCGTGAAGAGTTGATTGATCTCAATCCAGCCCATGCCGCAGGCTGGCGGCTGCGGCAAAAGGCCCGACCACGAAACTCACCAGCGACAGCGCGCACAGGATCGAGAACGGGGTTCCGAACGACAGCGGGCCCATAATCGCGGCTTGCGAGGCCGCGACGCCGAAAATCAGCACCGGAATCGATAGCGGCAGCACGAGCACGGCCAGCAGCAGCCCGCCGCGGTGCAACGTGACGGCGAGCGCCGCCCCGATCATGCCGGTGAAGGTGAGCGCGGGGGTTCCCGCCAGCAGCGTCAGCGCCACCGCCAAGGTCGCGGTGCCATCGAGATTGAGCAGCAGCCCGAGCACGGGCGTCGCCACGATCAGCGGCAGGCCGGCGGCAAGCCAATGCGCCAGCGCCTTCGCCGCGCAGGCGAGTTCCAGCGGCGTCCGGCTCATCACGATGAGATCCAGCGAGCCGTCCTCGTGGTCGGCCATGAACAGCCGGTCCAGCGTCAGAAGGCTCGCCAGCAGCGCGCCGAGCCAGAGGATCGCGGGTCCGAGCCGCGTCAGCAGCGCGAGGTCCGGCCCGACCGCGAACGGCATCAGCACGGTGACGGTGAGGAAGAACAACACGCCGATCAGCGCGCCGCCGCCGACGCGCAGCGCAATCCGGATGTCGCGCCGAATCAGTGCCGAGAGCGCGGTCATGACGCGGCACCCATCCGCATTTCCCTGACATCGATGCCGAGCGGGGTGTGGGTGGCGGCGATCAGGATGCCGCCGCCTGCGAGATGATCGCGCATCAAATCGACGAAGAGGTCCTGGCCTTTGGTGTCGAGCGCGGAGGTCGGTTCGTCCAGCAGCCAGACCGGCCGTCGCGCGACCAGCAGCCGCGCGATCGAAAGCCGTCGGCGCTGGCCAGCGGAGAGGTAGGCGGCGGGCAGATGGGTCGCATGGTCAAGACCGACGGAGGCGAGGCATCGGCCGGCGTCATCCGATTCGCCGCCGAGAAAATCCCGCCAGAAGGAAAGATTTTCGAGCACGCTTAAGCCCGGCTTCAGCGCGTCGCGATGGCCGAGATAGTGCGCCTGCTCGGCCACCGTCAGTTCGGCCTCGCCGCCATCGAGCGTGATCGAGCCGTCCGACGGCACCAAGAGGCCGGCGATCACGCGCAACAGCGAGGTCTTGCCCGAGCCGTTGGGGCCGGTGATGGCAAGCGCTTCGCCCGATGATGCTGCAAAGCCTAATCCGGAAAACACTTCGCGGCCGCCCCGCACGCATCGCAAGTTTTGTCCTGAGAGCCGCATCATGCCCTTCACGGCCCTCTAGATCTGCTCAAGCATGATCGCCGCGCAGACGCTTCGCGTTTGTCGCGGGGAAAACCGGTCCCCACTTTTTCGGATCATGCTCAAAGAAATCTTTCGCTAGCCGTTGAGAATTTTTGGGTGGCGCAAGGCTGTGGCGCGCTCGTCGGTGTGGCGGCGCTTCTAGAAAGATTCTATAAGCCCCGGAACTTGATGCAGCACACCATCGGCCTCCGCAAGCCGGAAGCCGACCTCGCCGCTGCCGGTATAAAAATACCCTTGCCGGGTATAACGGAATAAGTGGGATTTCCTCGCATGACCTCGCTCGACAGCTTCAAATGCCGCAAGACCCTGAAGGTCGGTGGCAAGACCTACGTCTATTACAGCCTGCCTACGGCAGAGAAGAACGGTCTGAAGGGCATTTCGAAGCTGCCATACTCGATGAAGGTGCTGCTTGAAAACCTTCTGCGCAACGAGGACGGCCGCACCGTCAAGAAGGAAGATATCGTCGCAGTCAGCAAATGGCTGAGGAAGCGCAAGCTCGAGCATGAAATCGCCTTCCGCCCCGCGCGCGTGCTGATGCAGGATTTCACGGGTGTTCCGGCCGTGGTCGATCTCGCGGCGATGCGCAACGCGATGCAGAATCTCGGCGGCGATGCGGAGAAGATCAACCCGCTGGTGCCGGTCGACCTCGTCATCGACCACTCCGTGATCGTCAACTTCTTCGGCGACAACAAGGCCTTCGCCAAGAATGTGGTCGAGGAATACAAGCAGAATCAGGAGCGCTACGAATTCCTGAAATGGGGTCAGAAGGCGTTCTCGAACTTCTCGGTGGTGCCGCCCGGCACCGGCATCTGCCACCAGGTCAATCTCGAATATCTGGCCCAGACGGTCTGGACCAAGAAGGAGAAGATGACGGTCGGCAAGAAGACCGGCACCTTCGAGGTCGCCTATCCCGATTCGCTTGTCGGCACTGATTCGCACACCACGATGGTTAACGGCCTTGCCGTGCTCGGCTGGGGCGTCGGCGGCATCGAGGCGGAAGCCTGCATGCTCGGCCAGCCCTTGTCGATGCTGCTGCCCGAAGTGGTCGGCTTCAAGCTCAAGGGACAGCTCAAGGAAGGTGTCACCGCGACCGACCTGGTGCTGACAGTGACGCAGATGCTGCGCAAGCAGGGCGTCGTCGGCAAGTTCGTCGAGTTCTTCGGTCCTGGCCTCGATTATCTTTCGGTCGCGGACAAGGCGACGATCGGCAACATGGCGCCGGAATACGGCGCGACCTGCGGCTTCTTCCCGGTGGACGCCGCGACCATCGATTATCTCAAGACCTCCGGCCGCAAGGCGGACCGTGTCGCGCTGGTCGCCGCCTATGCCAAGGCGCAGGGCCTGTTCCGCACGGCGAACTCGACCGATCCGGTGTTCACGGAAAAGCTGATTCTCGATCTCAAGGATGTCGTGCCGTCGATGGCCGGGCCGAAGCGCCCAGAGGGCCGCGTCGCCCTTCCTGCGGTCGCGACCGGCTTCGCAACGGCGCTCGCCAGCGAATACAAGAAGGCCGATGATGCGGAGAAGCGCTATCAGGTCGAGGGCCGCAACTTCGATCTCGGCCATGGCGACGTCGTGATCGCGGCGATCACCTCCTGCACCAACACCTCCAATCCGAGCGTTCTGATCGGCGCCGGCCTTTTGGCACGCAACGCGGTTGCCAAGGGCCTGAAAGCGAAGCCTTGGGTGAAGACCTCGCTTGCCCCGGGCAGCCAGGTGGTGGCGGAATATCTCGCCAATTCCGGCCTGCAGGCCGATCTCGACAAGGTCGGCTTCAACCTGGTCGGCTTCGGCTGCACCACCTGCATCGGCAATTCCGGCCCGCTGCCGGAAGAGATTTCGAAATCGATCAACGACAACGGCATCGTCGCCGCCGCCGTGCTGTCGGGCAACCGCAACTTCGAGGGCCGCGTCAGTCCTGACGTGCAGGCGAACTATCTCGCCTCGCCGCCGCTGGTCGTAGCGCACGCGCTGGCGGGCACCGTGACCAAGGATCTCGCGGTCGAGCCGATCGGCGAGGGCAAGGACGGCAAGCCGGTCTACCTGAAGGACATCTGGCCGACCGCGAAGGAAATCAACGCCTTCATGAAGAAGTTCGTCACCGCGTCGATCTTCAAGAAGAAATACGCCGACGTGTTCAAGGGCGATACCAACTGGCGCAAGATCAAGACGGTCGAGAGCGAGACCTATCGCTGGAATATGAGCTCGACCTATGTGCAGAACCCGCCCTATTTCGAGGGCATGAAGAAGGAGCCCGAGCCGATCACCGACATCGTCGAGGCGCGGATCCTCGCCATGTTCGGCGACAAGATCACGACCGACCACATCTCGCCGGCCGGCTCGATCAAGCTGACGTCACCCGCCGGCAAATTCCTGAGCGAGCATCAGGTGCGCCCCGCCGACTTCAACCAGTACGGCACGCGGCGCGGCAATCATGAGGTCATGATGCGCGGCACCTTTGCCAACATCCGCATCAAGAACTTCATGCTCAAGGGCGCCGACGGCAATATTCCGGAAGGCGGAAACACCAAGCACTGGCCCGACGGCGAGCAGATGTCGATCTACGATGCCGCGATGAAGTACCAAGCGGAAGGCGTGCCGCTGGTGGTGTTCGCCGGCGCCGAGTACGGCAACGGCTCATCGCGCGACTGGGCGGCCAAGGGCACCCGCCTGCTCGGTGTTCGCGCGGTGATCTGCCAGAGCTTCGAGCGCATCCATCGCTCCAATCTGGTCGGCATGGGTGTGCTGCCACTCACCTTCGAGCCGGGCACGTCATGGCAGTCGCTCGGCATCAAGGGCGACGAGAAGGTCACGATTCGTGGCTTGCAGGGCGATTTGAAGCCCCGCCAGATGCTGACGGCGGACGTCACCTCCAGCGATGGCAAAGTGCAGCATGTCCCGCTGCTTTGCCGCATCGATACGCTCGATGAGCTCGATTATTATCGCAACGGCGGCATCCTGCACTACGTGTTGCGCAAGCTCGCGGCCTAACGCGGATTTGTGATCGGTGCCTCACTGCTACGTGAATGGCTAGGAAAATGCGGGCGGCCTATGAAAAAGGCCGCTTTCGCACGTCAGGGGCATGCTCTTCAGGGTCGTCTCTCATGCCCCGTACAAGTACGGATGGAAATCATCACGATCGGTTCTCAGAATGACAGCGATGATGGCCTATAATCGTCTTTCGCTTTGGTCCGGCGCGCTCAGTGTTTGCGCCATTATCGCGATCATCCGACCCGCCCACGCCGATCCGCGTGCGGTCGTCGAGCTCTTCACCTCACAGGGTTGTTCGTCCTGCCCGCCCGCCGACAAGATCATCGGCGAACTCGCCAAGGACCCGAATGTCATCGCGCTCAGCATGCCGATCGACTACTGGGATTATCTCGGCTGGAAGGACACGCTGGCTGATTCGCGCTTCAGCGCGCGCCAGAAAGCCTATTCGCATGTGCGCGGCGACCGCGACGTCTATACGCCGCAAGTCATCGTTAACGGCTCGGCGAAGGTGATCGGCAGCGATCGCGTCGGCATCGAGACTGCGATCAAGGATACCGCGACCGAGGGCGTGATGTCGGTGCCGGTGACGATGTCGCTGTCCGGCAAGCAGATCAATGTCTCGGTGGCGGCGAGCAATGGGCCGCGCGTCAAGCATGGCGAAGTCTGGATCTGCTCGATCTCCAAGGCGGTGCCGATCTCGATCGGGCGCGGCGAGAATCGCGGGCAAGAGATCACCTATCACAACGTGGTGCGTAACCTGTTGAAGGTCGGCGACTGGAATGGCAGCGCGGGAAGCTGGACTGTGCCGATCGAGAACATCTCGCGTGAAGGCGTCGATGCCGCCGTCGTCTATGTCCAGGACGGCAATCGCGACAAGCCGGGCCCCATGCTCGGCGCGGCCATGACGCCGCTGCGGTAAGGTCTAAATCAAACCCGCCACATCCTGTCATTCCGGGCGCGCATCGCGCGAACCCGGAATCTCCCGCCATCAACCTCCAGATTCCGGGCTCACGCTGTCGCGTGCCCGGAATGACGTGTCGTGAGGGACCCCCAAAAAAGAAAAGGACCAACTCTCGTTGGCCCAGTCAAAAGGGAGTTAACTCCCCTGCGAACAGGCCCGGTCCCGACGGCCCCGGGGGGCTGGGGGCTGAGGAATCCGGAACCGAAAGAACCGGGCCAACGCAGGATTTCCTTTTCGCAGGGCAGCGGGGCGGGCGGTGGGCGGAAGTGGGGCAGCAATAAGATTCTTTCTAACGATACTGTGACTCCTGGAAAATCTTCCCATTCGTCGCACGGCGGCTCTGAACCCTTGCGGCGCTGCCCGGTTAGCGCAATCATGTCAGCCGCATGACAGGAGGCGCTTGATGATATCGATATCGGAGGACAGCGAGCCAAGCGGGCTTCGCGCGGCGGCGCGGCCCGTCGCTGCCACCCCGCTACAGAACCGCGTGACGTTCAATCGTCTCGAACTCAATCGCATCCTCAATCTCTATGGTCGCATGGTCGCCGACGGCGAGTGGCGGGATTACGCCATCGACTTCCTGAAGGATCGCGCCGTGTTCTCGGTGTTCCGCCGCTCCTCCGAAGTCCCGATCTATCGAATCGAAAAGGACCCGCGGCTCGCCCGCAAGCAGGGCATGTACAGCGTGATTTCGGCGACCGGCCTGATCCTGCGCCGCGGCCATGAGCTGGAGCGCGTGCTGCTCGTGATCGACCGCAAGCTGGCGGTTGTTTAAGGCCGCGTCCATCATTCCGGGGCGCGAAGCGAACCCGGAATCTCGTGCGGCAATTGCGCTCTCACCAACCTCTGGATTCCGGGTTCGCGCTTACGCGGGCCCCGGAATGACGGAGAATTAACGCCGGCCCGGATCCTCGGTCGGTATCGTGGTCGCGCCGTCGCCGAGCGCGCGCTGCATCATCACCGTGTCGAGCCAGCGGCCGAATTTGAGGCCGACGCTCGGATGGGTTCCGATCAGCGTGAAGCCGGTCTTGAGGTGAACGCCAATTGAGCCGGCGTTGGCGGAGTCCCCGATCACCGCGATCATCTGCCGGTAGCCGCGCGCCTCGCATTCGCTGATCAGCCGCTGCAGCAGTTGCAGGCCGACGCCGCGGCGGTGGATCGAGGGATCCAGATAAATCGAATTCTCCACCGTGAAGCGATAGGCCGGACGCGGGCGGTAGGCGCCGGCATAGGCATAACCGACCACGCCTCCGTCAAGGGCGGCGATGAAATAGGGAAAGCCGCCATCCGTCAGCGCCCTGAAGCGGCGCGTCATCTCCGCGAGGTCCGGCGGGACCAGCTCGAACGTCGCGGTGCCGAAGCGCACCGCGTGCTCGTAAATTGCAGTGACGGAGGGAAGGTCGGCCTCGGTGGCGGGCCTGATCTCGACGGCGGACATGGCGGCAAGATAGCAGCAGGTTTCCCGGGAGCAACGCTCTCCTTATCTGTCATGGCCGGGCTTGACCCGGCCATCCACGCCTTTCTCGTCAATGGTGGATGCTCGGGAACGAGCCCGGGTAGGGGACTGAGTGCGCAAACGAAAAGCCCCGGCGGTGAGGCCGGGGCTTCGATCGTTGGTACTGCCGGAGGCGCTTAGTCGCGCTGTCCGAGGAGCTGCAGGAGCAGCGTGAACAGGTTGATGAAGTTCAGGTAGAGCGAGAGTGCGCCGGTAATCGCCGCACGCTCGGCAATCGCGCCACCCTGCGAGGCGTAGCCGTAGATGTAGTCGTTCTTCAGCCGTTGGGTATCCCAAGCGGTGAGGCCCGCGAACACCAGCACGCCGACCACCGAAACGATGAACTGCAGCGCCGAGCTCGCCAGGAACAGGTTGACCAGGCTGGCGATGATGATGCCGATCAGGCCCATGAACAGGAACGAGCCCATGCCGCTCATGTCACGCTTGGTGGTGTAGCCGTAGAGGCTAAGCGCACCAAAGGTCGCCGCGGTGATGAAGAACACCCGCACGATCGAGGTGTGCGTATACACCAGGAAGATCGACGACAGCGAGAGGCCCATCAGCGCCGAGAACACCCAGAACAGGAGCTGAGCAGTCGCGGGCTGCAGCCGGTTAATGCCGGCCGAGATCACGAACACCATCACCAGCGGTGCGAGGATGAACAGCCACTTCAGCGGGCTGACGAACATCGCATAGCCGAACTGCGTCAGATAGGCGTTGCCGAACTTTGCGACGGCTGCGGACGGATCCGCCGTCACCGCCGCCATATAGACGCCGAGCGCGGCCAGGCCCGTGATCGCGAGGCCGATCGACATGTAGTTGTAGATGCGCAGCATGTAGGCGCGCAGACCGGCGTCGACCGTCGCAGTGTCAATGCGACCGGCGGCCCGGCCGAAGGGAGAGGCATAGTTACGGTCTAGGTCCGACATGGTCGAATTCCCGTGGTTGTTCCGGTCGCAAGGGATTTGCGGGACCGAGTATAATCTATCTCAGATAGCGCGGCCTGCGGACATTAAAATCCGTGTCATCAAACCGCCCATCCGACCCAAGGCGTATGTGGGAAACTAACACAACCGCCGCAAGCTTCCACGCGCGGCTGAATGTCGCTCTGGCCCTTATTTCAAGGCAAAGCCGGTGTTAACCGGCCTCGTTCCCCGCTTCAAATTGTCACAAATTCCGCAACACGGCCGCGGGCTTCTGGTTCAAGGCGAGCAGCGTGCCGGCCAGCCCGAGCCCGACGGTGACGATCAGCGCCGCGACCACCACCGCCGCGGCGCTGCCAGCCTCCCAGACGAAACTCAGCGTCATCAGCCGGGTGACGATCAGCCAGGCGGCGATCGAGCCGGCGAACACGCCGAACAGCGCGGTGGCGAAGCCGATCATGAGATATTCGAGCGCATAGGCGCCCAGCAGGCGGGCGCGGGTGGCGCCGAGCGTCTTCAGGATCACCGCGTCATAGACGCGGTGGCGGTGGCCGGCGGCGAGCGCGCCGCCCAGCACCAGGATGGCCGAGATCAGCGTCACCGCGCTGGCGCCGCGGATCGCCAGCACGAGATTGGTGACGACGCTGCCGATGGTCTCCAGCGCCTCGCGGACCCGGACGCTCGTCACCATCGGGAAAGCGTCGGCGACCTGCTTGATGATGCGGGCGTCGTCGGAAGGGGACGGATGCGCCTCCGTCAGGGTCGCCACATGGCTGTGCGGGGCGCCCTTGAAGGCGTTGGGCGAAAACACCAGCACGAAATTGATGCCGAGCCCCTGCCAGTCGATGTTGCGGAGATTGGCGATCTTCGCCGAAATGTCGCGGCCGAGCACGTTGACGACGATCTCGTCGCCGATCTTGAGCCTCAGCCCGTCGGCGATCTTCTTCTCCATCGAGACCAGCGGCGGGCCGTGATAGTCGGCGCCCCACCATTCGCCCTCGACGATCTTCGAGCCTTTGGGAACCTCTCCGGTGTAGGTCAGGCCGCGGTCGCTCTGCAGCACCCATTCGGCGTCGACCGATGGTTTCAACTCGTCCGCCTTGACGCCGCGGGCGGCAACGATGCGCCCGCGCAGCATCGGCACGTCCTCGACCGTTCCGTCCGGCGTGGTCTGCTTCAGAAAAGCGCTGAACCGGTCGGCCTCGGTGGAGGGAATATCAATGAAAAAGAACGAGGGGGCGCGGTCGGGCAGGGCGGCGAGGAACTGGCGGCGCAAATTACCGTCGATCTGGGTGATGGTGACGAGCACGGCGAGCCCGAGGCCGAGCGAAAGCACCACCGATGGCGTCAGCGCGCCGGGCCGGTGGATGTTGGCGACCGCCAGCCGCACCATGGTGATGCGGCTACGCGGCAGCCGGCGCGCCAGCGCCATCAACCCGGCGGCGATCAAACGCAGCAGCACGAAGACTGCGATGGAGGAGGCGACGAACACGGCGGCGATGCGCTTGTCGTAGGAAAGTCCGACCGCAACCGCGATCAATAGCGCGATCACCGCGCCCATCAGCGTCAGATAGCTCCAGCGCGGCCGGTGCCATTCGCTGGCGACCGTATCGCGGAACAGCGCCGCCACCGGCACGTCGTGCACCCGGCCGAGCGGCCACAGGCCGAATGCGAGGGCGGTCAGGAGGCCGTAGACGAACGACAATGCAAGTTCATCGGGATGCAGCGCCGGGATCACCGGCAGCGGCAGCAGCTTTCCGAATATGCCGACGATGACGAAGGGCAGGGCCGCGCCGAGCGCCAGCCCGATCACCGAGCCGATGGTGGCGAGCACGATCACCTGGGTCAAATAGATCGTGAAGACGTCGCGGCCGGTGGCGCCGAGCGCCTTGAAGGAGGCGATGACGTCGCGGCGGCGGTCGATATGACTCTTGACGGCGTTGGCGACGCCGACGCCGCCGACCAGCAGCGCGGCGAGGCCGACCAGGGTCAGGAACTGGGTGAAGCGGTTGATGTTGCGTTCGAGCTGCGGCGAGGCGTTGTCGCGGCTGCGAATCTCCCAGCCGGCTTCGGGCAGCGCATTGCGTGCGCTATCGATGAACGTGGTGGTCGCGCGGTCGTCATTGGCGCTGCCCGGCAGCTTCACGCGGTAGATCCAGCGCACCAGGCTGCCGGGCTGCAGCAACCCGGTTGCGCGCAGGCCCGCCTCGCTGACAAGGAAGCGGGGGCCCAGGCCAACGCCGCCGACGAGCTTGTCCGGCTCGGCCTCGACCACGCTGCGGATCTGGAACGTCGCGCCGCCGATGCTGACGTCGTCACCGAGCTTCAAATCAAGCCTCGCCAGCAAGGTCGAATCGACGCCGGCGCCGAACACGCCGTTGCGTTCGGCGAAGAGATCGGAGACCGGCATCTTCGGATTGAGCGTCAGTTCGCCGAGCAGGGGATAAGACTCGTCGACGGCCTTGAGTTCGACCAGCGCCAGAGTGCCCGCCGGATTGCGCGCCATCGCGCGCAGCGTTGCCCCGACTGAGACGTCGCCATGTGTGCGCAGGAACGCGATTTCGGCCGGCTTGGCCTCGCGCTGCATCAGGGAAAAGCTGACGTCGCCGCCAAGCAGCGAGCGGCCCTCGCGTGTCAGCCCTTCGCTCAGGCTCGCCGCCACCGAGCCGACGCCGGCGATGGCCATCACGCCGAGCGCGATGCAGGCGATGAAGACATAGAAGCCGCGCAGGCCGCCGCGCAACTCGCGCAGCGCATAGCGTAGAGCAAGCGACGGTGCGCGGCTCGTCGTGGCAGCTTCGACAGCAATGCTCATGTTGCGGACTGTCCGTCGATCCGTCCCGAACGAAGCCGCACCACGCGGTCGCAGCGCTGCGCCAGCGAAGAGTCATGGGTGACGAGCACCAGCGTCATGCCGCGCTCGGCATGTTTGGTGAACAGGAGGTCTACGATCTGCTTGCCCGTTGCCTCATCGAGATTGCCGGTCGGCTCGTCCGCGACCAGGATCGCGGGATCGGGCGCCAGCGCACGCGCGAGCGCCACGCGCTGCTGCTCGCCGCCGGAGAGTTGCGTCGGATAGTGGTGCAGCCGGTGGCCGAGGCCGACCGATGTCAGTTCCGCGGCGGCGCGCTCGGCGGCGTCGGGATTGCCGGCAAGTTCGAGCGGCACCGCGACATTTTCCAGCGCCGTCATGGTGGGGATCAGGTGGAACGACTGAAAGACGATGCCTACCTGACGCCCGCGGAAACGCGCCAGCGCGTCCTCGTCCAGCGTATTGAACGACGTGCCGTTGACCACTACTTCGCCGCTGTCGGGACGTTCCAATCCCGCCATCACCATCAACAGCGTCGACTTGCCCGAGCCTGACGGCCCGATCAGTCCGATCGCTTCCCCCGATGCCACACGAAGGCTGATATCCTTCAGGATATGAACCCGGGCCGCACCGGTGCCGAGCGAGAGGTTCACGTTGGAAATGGAAACGGAGTCCGGCGCGACGCCGGAGAGCGAAGAGGATTCTATGAGACTGTCCATGGCTCGGTCATATGGCACTTCCGCCGCGCGGGTCGAGGGCCGGATTGCGACCCTCGTGCACTTAACTGTGTTGATTGTGGCCTTGATGACGGTGGCTACGGCAACGGCACAGGGACAATCGGCCGGGGCGGCCAAACCGATCAAGATGGTGGTATTGGGCGATTCCTTAAGCGCCGGGCTTGGTCTTCCGGCCAACGCCGCGTTCCCCGCGAAACTGCAAAAGGCTTTGGAGACCAAGGGGATAAGGGTCGACATGATCAATGCCGGGGTGTCCGGCGACACCGCCTCCGGCGGTCGCGAGCGGCTCGACTGGTCAGTGCCCGAGGGAACCGACGCCGTCATCCTCGAACTCGGAGCCAACGACGGGCTGCGCGGCACCGATCCTGCGGTGACCCGTGCCGCTCTGTCCGACATCCTGTCGCGGCTGAAGGCGCGCGGAGTGGCGGTGCTCATCTGCGGCATGCTTGCGCCGCCCAACTACGGAAGCGACTATGCGGCGCGCTTCAATGCGATCTATCCGGAGCTTTCGAAATCTTTCGGCGTGCCGCTTTACCCGTTCTTTCTTGAGGGTGTCGCGGCCGATGCGAAGCTCAACCAGGCCGACGGCATGCATCCGACCGCTGATGGCATCGACATCATCGTAAAAAATATGCTGCCCACCGTAGAGGCATTTGTTGGCACGATCTCTGGGCAGCGGAGTTGAAAAGCAGGCAGTGGACAAGCCTGGCTTGCGGTTTTTCCGTAGGTTTACGAGCTGTTAATGTCGCATGCTTCGCAGAGTCATATAAGTCGGCTAGAAATAATCACCGGTGATTCGCTGCCGGGCTATTCTCAGCGAGGGCTCTTCGAGCTCACGCTCTGCATCGAGGATCTTGCGATGCCGCGTCTGTTCACTGGACTGGAAATCCCGGCCGAGATCGGCCAGACCCTTTCCGGCTTGCGTGGCGGCCTTCCAGGCGCACGCTGGATCGATCCCGAAAACTATCACGTCACCTTGCGCTTCATCGGCGATATCGACGGCATCTCTGCCAACGAGATCGCGTCGATGCTGCTGCGGATCAACCGCAAGCCGTTCGAGGTCAAGCTGCAGGGGCTGTCCAGCTTCGGCGGACGCAAGCCGCGAGCGGTGGTTGCCTCCGTCGAGCCGAGCAAGCCGCTGATCGAGCTGCAGGCCGAGCTTGAGCGCTTGATGCAGCGGATCGGGCTCGATCCGGAAGGGCGCAAATTCACGCCGCATGTCACGCTGGCGCGGTTGCATGACGCTTCGAGCCAGGACGTCGCCGACTATCTCTCGGTGCGCGGCTACTTCCCGAGCCGCACCTTCCTGGCTTCGCGCTTCGTGCTGTTCTCCTCGCGCGCCTCCACCGGCGGCGGACCCTATGTGGTCGAGGATTCATACGCGCTGAGCGCGTGAGCGCCGGTCAGGGCGTAGATGGCGACGTGGGGATTCCTCCGGGCCAACCACCGGGGCATGACCGCCGTTAGAATTTGTCATAGCCCCGGCGTCATTCACGGCTTGCAATTTTTCGTCCCATAGGGCGGAAAGGGGCATGCTCTCCACCTCGCCGAGTTCCTTCCGCGCGCATTATCAGGCTCTCGTTGACTCCGGGGCGATCGAAGCCGACCCGGAGCAGGCTCGCGTCGCCGACGCTTTCGGCGCGCTCGAGGACCGCCTTGCAAGCTATAAGCCCTCGCGCAAGCAGGGCCTGTTCGGCCGGCTGTTCGGCGGCGACAAGAACGAGCCGCCGCACGGGCTGTACGTCCATGGCGAGGTCGGCCGCGGCAAGACCATGCTGATGGACCTGTTCTTCCAGCAGTGTCCGATCGAGCACAAGCGCCGCGCCCATTTTCACGAATTCATGGCCGAGGCGCACGAGCGGATCTACGGCTACCGGCAGCAGATCGCGCGCGGCGAGATCGCCGATGCCGACGTGATCGCGCTCACCGCGCAGGCGATCTTCGATGAAGCGTGGCTGCTCTGCTTCGACGAATTCCACGTCACCGACATCGCGGATGCGATGATCCTGGGGCGGCTGTTCGCCAAAATGTTCGAACTCGGCACCGTCGTGGTCGCGACCTCCAATGTCGCGCCGGAAGATCTCTACAAAGGCGGCCTCAACCGCGCATTATTCCTGCCCTTCATCGCGCAGATCTCCGAGCATATGGACGTGCTGCGGCTCGATGCGCGCACCGATTTCCGTCTGGAAAAACTTGCCGGCGGGAAGATGTGGCTGGTGCCGGCCGATGAGGAGGCGGAGGCCGCGCTGAATACGGCCTGGGCCAGGATGACCGGCAATGCGCCCTGCAAGCCGCGCGACATTCCGATCAAGGGTCGCATCCTGCAGGTGCCCTGCTCGTCGCATGGCGTGGCGCGTTTTAGCTTTGCCGAGATTTGCGAGAGGCCATTGGCTGCCTCCGACTATCTGAGACTCGCGCACGATTATCACACCATTCTGATCGATCGGATCCCGGTGATGGATCTGGCCGATCGGAACGCTGCCAAGCGCTTCATCTCGCTGATTGATACGCTCTATGACAATGCCGTGAAACTGATGGCCTCTGCCCAAGCCAACCCGGTGTCGCTTTACCTCGCGACCGAAGGTGTCGAGGCCAACGAATTCAAGCGCACGTCCTCGCGCCTGATCGAAATGAGCTCGGCCTCCTATCTGGCGCTTCCGCACGGGAAGCGAAAGGATTCCACGGCCAGCGGCGCGAGCACGGGGCTGGTGGAGACGTAGCGCCTCACTCGTCATTCCGGGGCCGCGCGTCAGCGCGAACCTGGAATCTTGAGATGGCCGCGCGAGATTCCGGGTTCATCGCTGCGCGATGCCCCGGAATGACGGGGGGCACGCTGGTATGCCTCTGATGCGAATGCGCGGCCGGCCCGACAATTGGGCATGGCCGCGACTTGAATGGATCATTCGAAAGGGATAACCAGCGATCCGATCTGCTATCCATCCTCCTCTTTGTGCTCAAAGGACAGATTTCCCATGGCGCGCGACAAGATTGCTTTGATTGGCTCCGGCCAGATCGGCGGAACGCTGGCTCACATGATCGGCCTGAAAGAGCTTGGCGACGTCGTGCTGTTCGACATCGCCGAGGGCGTGCCGCAGGGCAAGGCGCTTGATATCGCGCAGTCCTCGCCGGTCGACGGCTTCGATTCCAAGTTGGTCGGCGCCAATTCCTACGAGGCGCTCGATGGCGCCAAGGTCTGCATCGTCACCGCCGGCGTGCCGCGCAAGCCTGGCATGAGCCGCGATGACCTCTTGAGCATCAACTTGAAGGTGATGGAGCAGGTCGGCGCCGGCATCAAGAAGTATGCCCCCGATGCCTTCGTCATCTGCATCACCAACCCGCTCGACGCCATGGTCTGGGCGCTGCAGAAGGCCTCCGGCATGCCGAGCAAGAAAGTTGTCGGCATGGCCGGCGTGCTCGATTCGGCGCGCTTCCGCTATTTCCTCGCCGACGAGTTCAACGTCAGTGTTGAGGACGTCACCGCCTTCGTGCTTGGCGGTCATGGCGACACCATGGTGCCGCTGACGCGCTACTCCACGGTCGCAGGCATCCCGCTGCCCGATCTGGTCAAGATGGGCTGGACCTCGCAGGCGCGCATCGACGAGATCGTCGACCGCACCCGCAATGGCGGCGCCGAGATCGTCAACCTCCTGAAGACCGGGTCGGCCTTCTATGCGCCGGCGGCATCCGCGATCACGATGGCCGAGAGCTATCTGAAGGACAAGAAGCGCGTGCTGCCTTGCGCCGCCTACCTCAACGGGGAATACGGCGTGAAGGATATGTATGTCGGCGTGCCCGTGGTGATCGGCTCCAAGGGCGTCGAGCGCGTGGTCGAGATCGAGCTGGCCGGCAAGGACCGCGAGGCGTTCGACAAGTCGGTCGGCGCCGTGCAGGGTCTGGTCGACGCCTGCAAGAAGATCGCGCCCGATCTGCTCGGTCATTGATTTCGTTCAGTTTTCGGCCCCGATCGGGGCCGAAAGCGTTTCTAGGTTGCAGTTCTTTTGGTATGTGGTATGCCAACTACCAAGGTGAACTGTAGAACTTCGCCGTAGAGGGTTTTGGGGAGCGTCCCGATGAATATCCACGAATATCAGGCCAAGGCATTGCTGCACGACTTCGGCGTGCCGATCTCGCGCGGCGTACCCGTGCTGAAGCCTGAGGATGCCGAGGTGGCGGCCAAGACGCTTCCCGGCCCGATCTGGGTGGTGAAGAGCCAGATCCACGCCGGCGGCCGCGGCAAAGGCAAGTTCAAGGAGGCCTCCGCCGGCGACAAGGGTGGCGTCCGCATCGCCAAGTCGGCGGCCGAGGTTGCTGCGTTCGCCAAGCAGATGCTCGGCGCGACGCTCGTGACGGTGCAGACCGGGGCGCATGGCAAGCAGGTCAACCGCCTCTACATCGAGGAAGGCTCCGAGATCGACAAGGAGTTCTATCTTTCGATCCTGGTCAACCGCGAGACCTCTGAGGTCTCGTTCGTGGTTTCGACCGAAGGCGGCGTCAACATCGAGGACGTCGCGCACTCGACCCCGGAGAAGATCATTACCTTCTCGGTCGATCCGGCCACCGGCATCATGCCGCATCACGGCCGCACCGTCGCGAAGGCGCTGAACCTTTCCGGCGATCTCGCCAAGCAGGCGGAAAAGCTCGTAAGCCAGCTTTATGCCGCGTTCACGGCCAAGGACATGGCGATGCTGGAGATCAATCCGCTCGTCGTCACCAAGCAGGCGCAGCTCCGCGTGCTCGACGCCAAGGTGTCCTTCGACGATAACGCCATGTTCCGCCATCCCGACGTCGCGGCGCTGCGCGACGAGACCGAGGAGGATGCCAAGGAGATCGAGGCGTCGAAATACGACCTCAACTATGTTGCGCTCGACGGCACCATCGGCTGCATGGTCAACGGCGCCGGGCTTGCCATGGCGACCATGGACATCATCAAGCTCTATGGCATGGAGCCCGCGAACTTCCTCGACGTCGGCGGCGGTGCTAGTGTCGACAAGGTGGCCGCGGCGTTCAAGATCATCACCGCGGACCCCAATGTGAAGGGCATCCTGGTCAACATCTTCGGCGGCATCATGAAATGCGATGTGATTGCCGAGGGTGTCGTCGCTGCGGTCAAGCAGGTCGGCCTGAAGGTGCCGTTGGTGGTGCGGCTCGAAGGGACCAATGTCGAGCAGGGCAAGAAGATCATCAACAATAGCGGTCTCAATGTCCTGCCCGCTGACAATCTCGATGACGCCGCGCAGAAAATCGTGAATGCCGTCAAGGGAGGCTAGCAATGGCTCAGGACCATCTCGCCGCACCGTCACCGCTTCCGGAGCACAAGAAGCTCGGAGTCTTCGCGGGTGAATGGGCCGGCGAGGAGGTGGTCTACCCGTCGCGCTGGAACCCGGGCGGTCCCGCCACCTCGCATGTGGTGGCGCGCATCGATCTCAACGGCTTTTACCTGATCCAGGACTCGCGCCAGACGCGCGACGGCCATGAGATATTCGCTACCCATGCCCTGTTCACCTATGACCGTGACGACCGGCTCTACAAATTGTTCTGGCACGATTCGCTCGGCTACTACCCGCCGTCGCCCGCGTCCGGAAGCTGGGTCGGCAAGACGCTGACGCTCGTTCGCGGCTCGCTGCGCGGCAACGCGCGTCACCTCTACGAGGTCGTCGACGACAACAGCTACACCATGAAGATCCAGTTCTCGCCCGACGCGGAAGGATGGGCAGACGTGCTCACCGGCGTGTATCGGCGTGTCCACTAAGCCTGATCCGGCTCAAACAACTAACCTGTCACCGGCGTTTCGCGAAAGCATCTGAAGACATGTCCATCCTGATCGACAACAACACCAAGGTCATCTGCCAGGGTTTCACCGGCAAGAACGGCACTTTCCATTCGGAAGCGGCGATCGCCTACGGAACCAAGATGGTCGGCGGCACGTCGCCCGGCAAAGGCGGCTCGACCCATCTCGGACTGCCGGTGTTCGACACCGTGCGCGAGGCACGCGAGAAGACCGGCGCCGATGCGTCGGTGATCTATGTGCCGCCGCCGGGCGCGGCGGACGCGATCTGCGAGGCGATCGATGCGGAGATCCCGCTGATCGTCTGCATCACCGAGGGCATCCCGGTGCTCGACATGGTGCGCGTCAAGCGCTCGCTGTCAGGCTCGAAGTCGCGGCTGATCGGGCCGAACTGCCCGGGCGTCATGACCGCCGGCGAGTGCAAGATCGGGATCATGCCGGCCAACATCTTCCGGCCCGGCAGCGTCGGGATCGTTTCGCGCTCGGGCACGTTGACCTACGAGGCCGTGTTCCAGACCTCGCAGGAGGGGCTCGGCCAGACCACGGCTGTCGGCATCGGCGGCGACCCGGTCAAGGGCACCGAATTCATCGATGTACTGGAAATGTTCCTGAAGGACGACGCTACCAAGTCGATCATCATGATCGGCGAGATTGGCGGCTCGGCCGAGGAGGATGCCGCCCAGTTCATCAAGGACGAGGCCAAGCGGGGCCGCAAGAAGCCGATGGTCGGCTTCATCGCCGGCGTTACCGCCCCTCCCGGCCGCCGCATGGGTCATGCCGGTGCGATCATCTCCGGCGGCAAGGGCGACGCCGGTTCCAAGACCGCGGCCATGGAAGCGGCCGGAATCACCGTTTCTCCGTCACCCGCACGCCTCGGGCATACCCTTGCCGAAAAATTGAAGTCTTGATTCAGTCCTTGGTTCTTTTCGGCGCGAAGTTTAGGATTAGATAGGGTAAACCATCCTAATCTCAGCCAGCCGGCCTTCCGGGCCGGCTGCTTGCGCCGTCACTTGCGCGCGAACCGAAAATCACCAGGACGCTATCATGTCTCGCCAGGACGCGAACGCCGCTTTTGCCCTTTCCTCCTTTTTGCAGGGCACCAACGCCACCTACATTGACGATCTCTACGCCCGCTACGAGCAGGACCCGGCGTCGGTCGACACCGACTGGCAGGATTTCTTCAAGAGCCTGAAGGACACCCCGGCGGACGTCCAGAAGAACGCCGAAGGGCCGTCCTGGAGCCGTCCCAACTGGCCGGCAACGCCGCGTGACGACCTGACCTCGGCGCTGGACGGCAATTGGGCGCAGGTCGAGAAGACCGTCGGCAACAAGATCGCCGCCAAGGCGCAGGCCAAGGGCGCCGAACTCTCGCCAGCCGACGTCAACCAGGCGACACGTGATTCGGTGCGGGCATTGATGTTGATCCGCGCCTACCGCATGCGCGGCCACTTCCACGCCAAGCTCGACCCGCTCGGCATCGAGGCGCCGCGCGACCGCGAAGAGCTCGATCCGCGCACCTACGGGTTCACGGAAGCCGATTTCGACCGCAAGATCTTCCTCGACCACGTGCTCGGGCTCGAATACGGCACCTTGCGCGAAATCGTCGCGATCTGCGAGCGCACCTACTGCCAGACGCTTGGCGTCGAGTTCATGCATATCTCCAATGCCGCGCAGAAGGCGTGGATTCAGGAGCGCATCGAGGGGCCGGACAAGGAGATCAGCTTCACCCCTGAGGGGCGCCGCGCGATCCTGAACAAGCTGATCGAGACCGAGGGCTTCGAGAAATTCTGTGACGTCAAGTTCACCGGCACCAAGCGTTTCGGCCTCGATGGCGGCGAATCGCTGATTCCGGCGCTGGAGCAGATCATCAAGCGCGGCGGCAATCTCGGTGTGAAGGAGATCGTGGTCGGCATGCCGCATCGCGGCCGCCTCAACGTGCTGACCCAGGTGATGGGCAAGCCGCATCGCGCGCTGTTCCACGAATTCAAGGGCGGTTCGGCCAATCCCGACGCCGTCGAAGGCTCCGGCGACGTGAAGTACCACCTCGGTGCTTCCTCGGATCGCGAGTTCGATGGCAACAGCATCCATCTGTCATTGACCGCGAACCCCTCGCATCTCGAGATCGTCGACCCCGTGGTGCTCGGCAAAGTGCGCGCCAAGCAGGACCAGCATGGCGATCCGCCGGACATGCGTATTTCCGTGCTGCCGCTCTTGATGCATGGCGACGCGGCGTTCGCCGGCCAGGGCGTGGTGGCGGAATGCTTCAGCCTGTCCGACCTGAAGGGGTATCGCACCGGCGGCTCGCTGCACTTCATCGTCAACAACCAGATCGGCTTCACCACCTATCCGCGCTACTCGCGCTCTTCGCCCTATCCGTCCGACGTGGCGAAGATGATCGACGCGCCGATCTTCCATGTGAACGGCGACGATCCGGAAGCGGTGGTGTTCGCGGCCAAGGTCGCGATCGAGTTCCGCCAGAAGTTCCACAAGCCCGTGGTCATCGACATGTTCTGCTACCGCAGGCATGGCCACAACGAGGGCGACGAGCCGGCTTTCACCCAGCCGGTGATGTACAAGAAGATCGCCTCGCATCCGTCCACGCTGGATATCTATGCCAAGCGGCTGATCGCCGAGGGTGTTGTCACCGAGGGCGAGGTCGAGAAGGCCAAGTCCGACTGGCGCGCCCGGCTCGATGCTGAATTCGAGGCCGGCGCCAGCTATAAGCCGAACAAGGCCGACTGGCTCGACGGCAAATGGGCCGGCTTCAAGATCGCGGACCAGGAGGAGGACGCGCGCCGGGGTGTCACCGGCGTCGATGCCGCCGTGCTCAAGGACATCGGCCGCAAGATCACCAAGGTGCCGGATGGCTTCCGCGTCCACCGCACCATCCAGCGCTTCCTCGATAACCGTGCGAAGGCAATCGACAGCGGTGTCGGCATCGACTGGGCGACCGCTGAGGCGCTGGCATTCTGCTCGCTGCTGGAGGAAGGCCATCACGTCCGCCTGTCCGGCCAGGATTCCGAGCGCGGCACCTTCTCGCAGCGCCACTCGGTCTTGATCGACCAGGAGGACGAGAGCCGCTACACGCCGTTCAACCATCTCGGCGGTGACCAGGGACACTACGAGGTCATCAACTCGCTGTTGTCGGAAGAAGCGGTGCTCGGCTTCGAATACGGCTATTCGCTCGCCGAGCCGAATGCGCTGGCGATCTGGGAGGCGCAGTTCGGCGACTTCGCCAACGGCGCCCAGGTGGTGTTCGACCAGTTCATCTCGTCGGGTGAGCGCAAATGGCTGCGCATGTCCGGCCTCGTCTGCATGCTGCCGCATGGCTACGAAGGGCAGGGTCCGGAACATTCTTCGGCCCGTCTCGAGCGCTACCTGCAGATGTGCGCCGAGGACAACATGCAGGTGGTCTATCCGACCACGCCGGCCAACCATTTCCACGTGCTGCGGCGGCAGTTGCACCGCGAGATCCGCAAGCCGTTGATCATGATGACGCCGAAGTCGCTGCTGCGGCACAAGCGCGCCGTCTCGCGGCTCGAGGAGCTGGCCAAGGGTACGACCTTCCACCGCATCCTCTACGATGACGCCCAGATGCTGCCGGATGAAAAGATCAAGCTGCAGCCGGACGCCAAGATCCGCCGCGTCATCCTGTGCTCCGGCAAGGTCTATTACGACCTCTACGAAGAGCGGGAGAAGCGTGGCATCGACGACATCTATCTGCTGCGCATCGAGCAGCTCTATCCGGTGCCGTTGAAGGCGCTGGTGCAGGAGCTTGGCCGCTTCAAGGGCGCCGAGATCGTGTGGTGCCAGGAAGAGCCGCGCAACATGGGTGCCTGGCACTTCATCGAGCCTTATCTCGAGTGGGTGCTGAACCAGATCCATGCGCCGAACAGGCGTCCGCGCTACGCCGGCCGCGCGGCCGCTGCGGCGACCGCCACGGGCTTGATGTCGAAGCATCTCGCGCAGCTCAAGGCGTTCCTGGACGAGGCGTTGAACTGACATTCGATCCGTCATGCCCCGCGGAAGCGAGGCATTCAGTAACCCGCGCTGCCGCTGCTTGATTGCAGCCGCCGCGGGCTATTGGATCCTCCTCTTTCGCGGAGGATGACAGCTAGAGTTTATGACCGCACAGGTTGTTTTAAGGAAACGAGACCATGACTGAAATTCGCGTTCCGACGCTAGGCGAATCCGTGACCGAGGCCACCATCGGCCGCTGGTTCAAGAAGGCCGGCGATGCCGTTGCCGTCGATGAACCCTTGGTTGAGCTCGAGACCGACAAGGTTACGATCGAGGTGCCGGCGCCTTCCGCCGGCACACTGGGCGAAATCATCGCCAAGGACGGCGAAACCGTCGCGGTCGGCGCGCTGCTCGGCCAGATCACTGATGGCGCCGCTGGCGCTGCCGCCAAGCCGGCCGCTGCGCCGGCGCCGGCCAAGCCCGCGGCTGCACCGCCGCCGCCTCCCCCGGCTGCCGCAGCGCCCGCGCCGTCAGCACCGAAGGCACTCCCTGCGGATACGCCGCTGGCACCGTCGGTGCGCAAGCTCTCGGTTGAAAGCGGGATCGATGCCTCCACCGTGCCGGGCTCCGGCAAGGATGGCCGTGTGACCAAGGGCGACATGCTGGCGGCGATCGAGCGCGCGGCTTCCGCGCCGACGCCGGTCTTTCAGCCGGCGGCTTCGGTGCAGGTGCGGGCGCCGTCGCCGGCGGACGATGCCGCGCGCGAAGAGCGCGTGAAGATGACGCGGCTGCGCCAGACCATCGCGCGGCGGCTGAAGGATGTGCAGAACACGGCGGCGATGCTGACGACCTTCAACGAGGTCGACATGAGCCACGTCATGGCGCTGCGCTCCCAGTACAAGGACGCGTTCGAGAAGAAGCATGGCGTCAAGCTTGGTTTCATGGGCTTCTTCACCAAGGCCTGCGTGCAGGCCTTGAAGGAGATTCCGGCGGCGAACGCCGAGATCGATGGCACCGACCTGATCTACAAGAACTACTACCACGTCGGCATCGCCGTCGGCACCGACAAGGGCCTGGTCGTGCCGGTGGTGCGGGATTGCGACACCAAGTCGATCGCGGAGATCGAGAAGGGAATCGCCGATTACGGCCGCAGGGCCCGCGATGGCCAGCTCAAGATCGAGGAGATGCAGGGCGGCACCTTCACCATCACCAATGGCGGCATCTATGGTTCGCTGATGTCGACGCCGATCCTGAACGCGCCGCAGTCCGGTATCCTCGGCATGCACAAGATCCAGGAGCGCCCCGTCGTGATCGGCGGCAAGATCGAGATCCGCCCGATGATGTATCTGGCGCTGTCCTACGATCACCGCGTGATCGACGGCAAGGAAGCCGTGACCTTCCTGGTGCGCGTCAAGGAAAGCCTGGAAGACCCGGCGCGGCTGGTGCTGGATCTCTGAGCTTGCTTTCGTGCGGCGCCCGAATTTCTCGGGCGTCGTGACCGGTGTCGCATGAACGTTCAGGGGCGAATGTGACGGACAAGGTCGTTGTCATCACCGGCGGCAGCCGCGGCATCGGTCGCGCTACCGCCATCGCCGCGGCGGCGCGAGGCTTTCGCGTCGTTGTCGGCTACGCCAGCAACCAGGCGGCGGCCAACGAAGTCGTCTCCGCAATCGAGGCCAGCAACGGCAAGGCGATCGCGGTGAAATGCGATGTCGGCAGCGAGGCCGACATTCTTGCGCTGTTCAAGGCGGCCGACGAATTCGGCGCGCTCGGCGCGCTCGTCAACAATGCCGGCATCGTCGGTCCGTCGATCCGGGTCGAGGACATGTCGGCCGAGCGCATCGAGCGCATGATGGCGGTCAACGTCACCGGCAGCATTCTGTGCGCGCGCGAGGCGGTGAAGCGAATGTCGACACGCAATGGCGGACAGGGCGGCGTCATTGTCAACCTGTCGTCGGTCGCGGCCAAGCTCGGCTCGCCCAACACTTACGTTGACTACGCCGCCTCGAAAGGCGCGATCGACTCCTTCACCATCGGCCTTGGTCATGAAGTCGCGGCCGAAGGCATCCGCGTCGCCGGGATCCGCCCGGGCCTGATCGATACCGAAATCCACGCCTCCGGCGGTGAGCCCGATCGTGCCCATCGCCTCGCTCACATGGTGCCGATGAAGCGCGTCGGCACCGCGGAGGAAATCGCCAACGCCATCGTCTGGCTAATGTCGGACGAGGCTTCATATGTGACAAGCGCCATCCTTGATGTCTCAGGCGGCCGCTAATACCTGTCACGGACTTCAGCAGCAGGATCTTCGAAATGGCTTCTTATGATCTCGTCGTCATCGGCACCGGGCCCGGTGGATATGTCTGCGCGGTGCGCGCGGCGCAACTTGGCATGAAGGTCGCGGTGGTCGAGAAGAACCCGACGCTTGGCGGCACCTGTCTCAACGTTGGCTGCATGCCGTCCAAGGCACTGTTGCACGCCTCCGAGATGTTTGAGGAAGCCGCGCATTCCTTCGCCAAGATGGGCGTCAGCGTATCGGCGCCGAAACTCGATCTGCCATCGATGATGAACTTCAAGCAGCAGGGCATCGACGGCAACGTCAAGGGCGTCGACTTCCTGATGAAGAAGAACAAGATCGACGTGCTGAAGGGCGCTGGCAAGATTCTTGGCGCGGGCAAGGTCGAGGTCTCCGCCAATGGCAGCACGCAGACGGTCGAGACCAAGAACATCGTCATTGCCACCGGCTCCGATATCGCGCGGCTGAAGGGCATCGAGATCGACGAAAAGCGCATCGTGTCGTCAACCGGCGCGCTGTCGCTGGAGAAGGTGCCGGAAAGGCTCTTGATCATCGGTGCGGGCGTGATCGGACTCGAACTCGGCTCGGTGTGGAAGCGCCTCGGCGCGGAGGTCATGGTGGTCGAATTCCTCGACCGCATCCTGCCCGGCATGGATGGCGAGATCGCCAAGCAGTTCCAGCGCATCCTTGAAAAGCAGGGCTTTGCGTTCAAGCTCGGCACCAAGGTGACCGCCGTGGATACCTCGGGCAAGACTCTATTGGCCAAGGTCGAGCCCGCCGCGGGCGGGGCTTCGGAAACGATTGAAGCCGACGTGGTGCTGGTTGCGATCGGCCGCGTGCCCTTTACCGATGGCCTCGGCCTGAAGGAAGCGGGCGTCGCGCTCGACAATCGCGGCCGGGTGCAGATCGACCCGCATTTCGCGACCACCGTGAAAGGCATCTATGCGATCGGGGACGTCGTTGCCGGGCCGATGCTGGCGCACAAGGCCGAAGATGAAGGCGTGGCGGTTGCCGAGATCATCGCAGGCCAGGCCGGCCATGTGAACTACGATGTTATCCCAGGAGTCGTGTATACCACGCCGGAAGTTTCTTCCGTCGGCAAGACCGAGGAAGAGCTCAAGCAGGCCGGCATTGCCTATACCGTCGGGAAATTTCCGTTCACCGCCAACGGCCGCTCCAAGGTCAACCAGACCACGGAAGGATTCGTCAAGATTCTCGCAGATGCGAAAACCGATCGGGTGCTTGGCGTGCACATCATCGGCCGCGAAGCCGGCGAAATGATCCATGAAGCCGCGGTTCTCATGGAATTCGGCGGCTCCGCCGAGGATCTGGCGCGCACCTGCCACGCCCATCCGACCCGCTCCGAGGCGATCAAGGAAGCTGCGCTTGCGGTCGGCAAGCGGGCCATCCATATGTGATCGACGCCCGGCCTGAGCAGGGTCCGTAAAGGATTATGCTCGAAGGTAAAATCTGGCCGGGGTCGAGACAACAGATGCTGCGCCGCTTGCTTCAGCCTTTCTGGGTCCTGCTTGCGATCATCTTCCTGATCGAGGCGTGGCTTTGGGATCACCTTGAGCCGATCGTGGCGCGCGTGGTGGCGCTGATCCCGCTGCGCGCGTTCAAGCAGTGGCTTGCCGATCGGGTCGATTCGTTGTCGCCGGCAATGACGCTGATCGTGTTCATCGTGCCGGTGATCCCGTTGTTTCCGCTCAAGCTGGTGGGCCTTTGGCTGCTCGCCCACGAACATTGGCTGAGCGCGATCGGCACCCTCCTGTTCGCGAAGTTTCTCGGCGTCGGCGTCACCGCTTTCATCTTCGACGTGACCCGCCCGAAGCTTCTGGAGATGCGCTGGTTCGAGGCGCTCTATGATTTCGTGCTGAGGATGCGCGCGAAAGCCGTCGCGCTGATCGATCCGATCAAGCTGCGCATTGTGGAGACCCTGCGCGGCGACGGCAACGGCTGGTCGGCGCGAACGATCCGGCTGATCGCCCGCTTCCGCAGGAGCGTACAGCAAGCGCGGTGACGACTCGTCGCAAACCCTAGCCGCGGGCTCGGTTCACCTCTCCCTTAGGGAGAGGTCGAATTGCGCAGCAATTCGAGTGAGGGGATTTGCTGCATCGAGGGACCGTAACCCCTCACCCGCGCCTGCGGCGCGACCTCTCCCTTCGGGAGAGGTGAAGTCGGCGCGGCAATCAGTGACTCAATGCAGATGCAGCAAATGCGGCGAGTACAGGCCCAGCGCGGTGATGACGATGCCGGCGAGCGTCAGCAGGCCTGAAATCCAGGCCAGCGCGATGATGCCGGTGATGATGGTCGCCGATGCCAGCACGATCGCGATCTGGAAGGCGGCGGAGGCGATCTCGAAGTGGTGGTATTTTGCCGTCGCCTCGTCGCGCTGGTGCTCGGCATGTTTGGCGCGTTCGGCGAGCTGCTCGGTGCCTTCGCCGGTCTCGGGTTCGGAGCGATAGCGCGCCGCCGTTTTCTGCCAGTCATCGAGCTGCTTTTGGATCGTCGCCCTGATGGCATCGTCTGTGGTGGTGGCAAGGGTCAGCTTGCCCTGCTCGGCGGCCGTCTGCACCGCGGTGCGGCGGATGCTCTTGGCCTGGAAGAACGCCCACAGGTTCGACGCCTCGACGTTCTTGCTGATCGATTCGGTCTGCGCCCCCTTGCCCAGCGTCTCCGAGAGCGCCAGGAACAGCGCGATCACGGCAATCAACAGCGCGATCTTCTTGTTCTCGCCGGATGCATGCTCGGCGTGCTCCGCATGCTCCATACTCTCATGTGCGCTCATGATTCCCCTCTCCGATATGACCCGCCGTCACGATTGCCGAAACGACATCGCTTACGCAAGTGCCAAGCGGATGTGACGCGAGCGTGTCAGGATGAACCCGGCATCGCCCCTCACACGAGGAAAAACGCGTCAATACGTGAGCGAAGTCAGCCCCGCGGATGCGCGGAGCGATAGACCTCGAGCAGTCGTTCCGAATCGATGCCGGTATAGATTTGCGTGGTCGAGAGCGAGGCGTGGCCGAGCAATTCCTGGATCGCGCGCAAATCGCCACCGCGGCTGAGCAGGTGGGTCGCGAACGAATGCCGCAGCGCGTGCGGGGTGGCGCTGTCGGGCAGGCCGAGCGCGCCGCGCAGCCGCTCCATGGCGAGCTGGATGATGCGCGGGCTCAACGGGCCGCCGCGGGCCCCGACGAACATCGGGCCGGTGGGCGGCAGCGGATGCGGGCAGGTCGCCGCGTAGTCGGCAATGAGCTGCAACACGTTTTGCAGCACCGGCACCATGCGGGTCTTGTTGCCTTTGCCGGTCACGACCAGTACGTCGCCTTCGCCGGGTTTCGGCACGTCGCGACGTTTCAAGCCGAGCGCCTCGGAGATGCGCAGGCCCGAGCCATAGAGCAGTGCCATCACCGCCGCATCACGTACCAGGATCCAGGTCTTGCGTTCCTCGCCGGCGCGCTCGTCGGCATCGGCGAAGCGTTTTGCCGCCGCCACGTGGATCGGCTTCGGCAGGCTCTTTGCAACCTTGGGCGCGCGGATCGCGGAGAGGGCGCCGACCTTGCCCTTGCCTTCGCGCTCGAGGAATCGGCCGAACGAGCGCAGGCCAGCCAGGGCCCGCATCAGCGAGCGTCCGGCGACATCGTCGGCGCGGCGCATCGCCATGAACGCCCTGATATCGGTGGCCTCGAGGGCCGCAAAACCTTGCAGCGTTACCCGCGTGCCCCAGTGCTGGGCAAGAAAGGCGAGGCATTGGCGGACGTCGCGGGCATAGGCCTCCAGCGTTTTCGGCGACAATCGCCGTTCGGCACGCAGATGCGATAGCCAGTGCGCCATCTCCTGCGTGACGGTTTCGTCGGCGCAGTCGAGTTCGATCACGGGAACGGCGGGAAGCGCTTTGGCCATGGACCTGTCTTATGGACCTGTCTTGACGGACCTGTCTTGGAGGCGATCTTGGAGGCGATGGTTTAAGCCATTATATCGCATCGCTTTCGTTTACCGTTCGCTAACTTGCGCCAGCGGCTCTAACCTCACCTGCAATCGGAACTTACGATCTCCTGAATGGACACCGCGCGCAGCCACGCTTCCTCGCTCACGCCGACCTCCATGGTCGATGTACTGGTCCCGGTCGCGCTCGACCAGACCTATTCCTATCGCGTGCCGCGCGGCATGGATCTGAAGGCCGGCGATGTCGTCGCGGTACCGCTCGGTGCGCGCGAGGTGATGGCGGTGGTCTGGGCGGAAAACGCCAAGCCCGATCCGCGGCTGCACAACCGGCTGAAGGATGTCAGCGAGAAGCTCGACGTGCCGCCGCTGAAACCGGAGCTGCGCGCGCTCGTCGATTGGGTGGCCAATTACACGCTGTCCGCCCGCGGCATGGTGCTGCGGATGACGCTGCGGATGGGCGAAAATCTCGGCCCCGAGCGGATGCGCCTGGGCGTACGGCTGGTTGGCGAGCCGCCGCGGCGAATGACGCCGGCGCGGCATCGGGTGATCGAATTGCTCTCCGACCGCCTCTTGCATGGCAAGTCGGAAGCGGCAAGGGAAGCCGGCGTGAGCAGTGGCGTGATCGACGGCCTCGTCGATGAGGGCACGCTGACGGTCGAGCCGATGCCGCCGCCACCAGCGCCGCCCATGCCCGATCCGGATTACGCGCAGCCGGACTTCTCGGGCCAGCAACGCGCCGCCGCCGATGCGATGCGGACGCTGGCGGCGAGCGGCAGTTTTCATGTGGCCCTGCTCGATGGCGTCACAGGATCGGGCAAGACCGAGGTGTATTTCGAGGCGATCGCCGAAAATATCCGCCGTAACAGGCAGTCGTTGATCCTGATGCCGGAGATCGCGCTGACTGGCCAGTTCCTCGATCGCTTCGCGCAGCGCTTTGGCGTGCGTCCGCTGGAATGGCATTCCGAGCTCTCGCCGCGCACCCGCGCCCGCAATTGGGCGGCGATCTCGGGCGGCGAGGCGCCGGTGGTGGTCGGCGCGCGCTCGGCGCTGTTCCTGCCCTATGCCGATCTCGGGCTCATCATCGTCGATGAAGAGCACGACCAGGCCTATAAGCAGGACGATGGCGCGCATTACCATGCCCGCGACATGGCCGTGGTGCGCGCGCATATCGCCAAGATCCCGATCGTGCTCGCCTCCGCCACGCCATCGATCGAAAGCGAGGTCAATGCGCGCAAGGGGCGTTATCAGCGCATTGCGCTGCCTTCGCGCTTCGGCGGCCAGCACATGCCGCAGATCGAGGCCATCGATTTGCGGCGCGAGCCGCCCTCGCGTGGCCGCTTCATCTCGCCGCGGCTCGCCGAGCAGATCCGCTACGCGGTGGAACGGCGCGAGCAGGCGCTTTTGTTTCTCAATCGCCGCGGCTATGCGCCGCTGACGCTGTGCCGCGCCTGCGGACACCGCTTTGCCTGCACCATCTGCGATGCCTGGCTGGTCGATCACCGCTTCCGCCAGCGCCTGGTCTGCCACCATTGCGGTTTCTCGATGCCGCGCCCGAACATCTGCCCACATTGCGCGGCGGAGGAATCGCTGGTGGCGGTCGGCCCGGGCGTGGAGCGGCTGCAGGAAGAGGCTGCGGCGCTGTTTCCCGGCGCGCGCACCATGGTGCTCTCCAGCGACCTCATCACCTCGATCGAGACCATGCGCAGCGAACTGAACGAGATCGCCGAAGGCCGGGTCGACATCATCATCGGCACGCAGCTTGTGGCGAAAGGCCACAACTTCCCGCGCCTCAATCTGGTCGGCGTGGTCGATGCCGATCTCGGCCTCGGCAATGGCGATCCGCGTGCGGCCGAGCGTACGTTCCAGCTCCTCAACCAGGTGATCGGGCGCGCCGGCCGCGAGCAGGGCCGCGGCGTCGGGTATCTGCAGACCCATCAGCCCGAGCATCCCGTGATGAAGGCGCTGGTCGCGAGCGACCGCGAGGCGTTCTACGCCAGCGAGATCGAATCGCGCGAGCGCACCGGCTATCCGCCGTTCGGGCGATTGGCGAGCCTGATCATCTCGGCGGGCGATCGGCCCACGGCGGAGGGCTTTGGGCGCAAGCTGGCCTCGGTCGCGCCGCTCGACGAGCGCATCCAGGTGCTCGGCCCGGCGGAGGCGCCGCTTGCGGTCATCAAGGGCCGCTACCGCTTCCGCCTGCTGGTGAAGTCGCTGCGTTCGGTCGATCTGTCGCAGTACTTGCGCGAATGGCTGGCGGCCGGGCCGAAGACCACGGGCAACCTCAAGCTCGAGGTCGACGTCGATCCGCAGAGCTTTTTGTAGCCCTCTCGCCGTCATTCCGGGGCGCGACGAAGTCGCGAGCTATGATGTGCAATTGCACATCAGAGAATCCATCGGACCGCGCGCGCAGGTGGCGCGATGGATTCCGGGCTCGCGCTACGCGTGCCCCGGAATGACGGCGGCGAACTCATGAAAAAGCCTGCCGTCATTTCTGACGGCAGGCTCTCATCGGTGCGCGGAAAGTTCCGCGGCCGTACTCTACGCAACGCTTACCGAAACTGGTCGGAAACGGCGCCTGAAGGGCGCCTTTAGGAGACGACCTCGGCGGTGACACGGCCGACGCCGGCACCAGTCAGGCCAATGGCACGGGCGGCGCCCGTGGAGAGATCAAGCACGCGGCCACGGATGAACGGGCCGCGGTCGTTGATGGTGACGACCACGCTGCGGCCGCCATGGGTCACGCGCAGCTTGGTGCCGAACGGCAGGCTGCGGTGGGCCGCGGTCATGGCGTTCTGGTTGAAGCGCTGACCGGACGCGGTGCGGCTGCCGGACTCGTTGCCGTAAAAGGACGCCATGCCCGAGAAGCTCCGCCCGCCGGTGCCGGGCGCAAACGCCGCATTGGCATCGCGCGACGCCGCGTCGGTTGCGGTACGGGCCTGGTGATGGTGATGGCGATGATGGTGGTGCCGGGATTTAGCCGACGCTTCGGTGATGCTTCCACCAACCAGGAAAGTTGCGGCGACGACAGCCAGCGCCGCGCGCGACGGCCGGGTTGCGTTGCCCCGAGCCGGCTTCTTGTATTTCAACATTCAAGACCCTCAAACAGTATTGCCACATACGTGGCAAATGGAACCCCCGTCCCTTCGTCGACCAAGGCCGTGTGATTTCGCAATGAGGCATGAATTGGGCAGTAAATTCGGAATGTATCAGACTGAAATATCTTGTTACTGCCGGGGTGCTGCCGGACAGCTTTCACTAGTCTTTCGCTCTAACTAATTTTTAACCCAGTGAATACTTACGATTACTGTTGATTTACGTTTAGGAAACATTTCCGCAAGTAATCACGGAATAGAGAGCGGCTGGCCATTTTGTTCCCGGGCCCGAACTCCGGGCAGGCATGCGATTGCCGATGGAACGATGGGTCGCCTCCCTGTCTCTCGATCGAAATTCCTGCACGCAGAATTTCGCCGGCGGGGTCCTCGCGGCGCTGTGCCGGAGCCGTGCGACAAGGCATCACCTAGATGTGACGTCGTGTTGCACCTGCGCGCCTGCCATGCTAGCAAAGCCGCGATTTTAACGATCCCGGCACTCCGCGTGTCGGTCGAAAATCGAAGTCCCGCTTGAATTCCAAGGGCTTGGATCGCTAGGCGCCGCTGCAGCGGCGACGGTTTTTCCCTTGCGAATTTGACAGCAAAAAAGAGCGCGTCTGTGGCTGCTGAAGATCCGTCCGTTTCGGGAGTTGCCGGTCGTTACGCAACGGCCCTGTTCGATCTGGCTCGCGACGAAAAGTCCGTCGATGCCGTGAAGTCCGATCTCGATAAATTCAATGCCCTTCTGAATGAGAGCGCCGATCTGAAGCGCCTCGTTCGCAGTCCGGTGTTCTCCGCCGAAGCGCAATTGAAGGCGCTCTCCGCGGTGCTCGACAAGGCCGGTATCTCCGGCATCACCGCCAAGTTCCTGAAAGTGCTCACCTCCAATCGCCGCTTGTTTGCGATCGCGGACGTGATCCGCGCCTACAACGCGCTGGTGGCGAACTTCAAGGGCGAGGCGACCGCCGAAGTCACCGTCGCGGAAGCGCTCAATGACAAGAATCTCGACGCGCTGAAGGCCGCACTGAAGTCGGTGACGGGCAAGGACGTCGCGCTCAACGTGAAGATCGATCCCTCCATCATCGGCGGCCTTGTGGTCAAGGTCGGTAGCCGCATGGTGGATAGCTCGCTTCGCACCAAACTCAATTCGATCAAGCACGCGATGAAAGAGGCAGGCTGATGGACATCCGCGCCGCGGAAATTTCCGCGATCCTCAAGGACCAGATCAAGAATTTCGGCCAGGAGGCCGAGGTCACCGAAGTCGGCCAGGTGCTGTCGGTCGGTGACGGTATCGCCCGCGTCTACGGGCTGGACAATGTCCAGGCCGGTGAAATGGTCGAGTTCGAGAACGGCACCCGCGGCATGGCGCTCAACCTCGAAACCGATAACGTCGGCATCGTGATCTTCGGCGCCGACCGCGAGATCAAGGAAGGTCAGACCGTCAAGCGCACCCGCGCCATCGTCGACACGCCGGTCGGCAAAGGCCTGCTCGGCCGCGTCGTCGATGCGCTCGGTAATCCGATCGATGGCAAGGGTCCGATCCAGGCTGACAAGCGCATGCGCGTTGACGTCAAGGCGCCCGGCATCATTCCGCGTAAGTCGGTGAACGAGCCGATGGCGACCGGCCTCAAGGCGATCGATGCGCTGATCCCGATCGGCCGCGGCCAGCGCGAGTTGATCATAGGCGACCGTCAGACCGGCAAGACCGCGATCGCGCTCGACACCATTCTCAATCAGAAGCCGCTCAACGCGCAGCCGGACGAGAACATCAAGCTGTATTGCGTCTACGTCGCGATCGGCCAGAAGCGTTCCACCGTTGCCCAGTTCGTGAAGGTGCTGGAAGAGCAGGGCGCGCTGGAATATTCGATCGTCGTCGCGGCCACCGCGTCCGATCCAGCGCCGATGCAGTACATCGCGCCGTTCACCGCCTGCACGATGGGCGAATTTTTCCGTGACAACGGCATGCACGCCGTCATCATCTATGACGACCTGTCGAAGCAGGCCGTCGCCTATCGCCAGATGTCGCTGCTGCTGCGCCGCCCGCCGGGCCGCGAAGCCTATCCGGGCGACGTGTTCTATCTGCACTCCCGCCTGCTCGAGCGCGCCGCCAAGCTCAACAAGGAGCACGGTTTGGGCTCGCTGACCGCGCTGCCGGTGATCGAAACCCAGGCCAACGACGTGTCGGCCTACATCCCGACCAACGTGATCTCGATTACCGACGGCCAGATCTTCCTGGAAACCGACCTGTTCTTCCAGGGCATCCGTCCCGCGGTGAACGTCGGTCTGTCGGTGTCGCGCGTCGGATCGTCGGCGCAGACCAAGGCGATGAAGAAGGTCGCCGGCAAGATCAAGGGCGAGCTCGCGCAGTACCGCGAAATGGCAGCGTTCGCGCAGTTCGGCTCCGACCTCGACGCCTCGACCCAGCGCCTGCTCAACCGCGGCTCGCGCCTGACGGAGCTATTGAAGCAGCCGCAGTTCTCGCCGTTGAAGATGGAAGAACAGGTCTGCGTGATCTGGGCCGGCACCAACGGCTATCTCGATCCGCTGCCGCTCAACAAGGTGCGCGCCTTCGAGGACGGCCTGCTGTCGCTGCTGCGTGGCAAGAATGCCGGCATCCTCGACGCGATCCGCGATAGCCGCGACCTCAACGACGACGTTGCCGCCAAGCTGAAGAACGTGGTCGAAGGTTTCGCCAAGACGTTTGCCTAAACGTCGTCGCGGCCGGACAAAGCGCGGAGCTGGTCTTCGCGCTGCTGCTCCCGGTCGCCAAGATGCGGATGCCCGGCGCCGGAGCCGGGCAGAACAATGGGATAGGCTAGCGATCGGATCGCCGGGGTGGACGAAGAATGGCGTCACTAAAAGACATGCGGGTCCGCATCGCCTCGACCAAGGCGACGCAGAAGATCACCAAGGCCATGCAGATGGTGGCGGCGTCAAAGCTGCGCCGCGCGCAGACCGCGGCCGAGGCCGCTCGGCCCTATGCAGACAAGATGGGCGCTGTGATCGGCAATATCGCCAGCGCCGCCGCCGGCTCGCCCGGCGCGCCGGCGCTGCTCGCCGGGACGGGCAGGGACCAGGTGCATCTGCTCCTGGTCTGCACCGGCGAACGTGGCCTTTGCGGCGCGTTCAACTCCGCGATCGTGCGGCTCGCGCGCGAGCACGCGCTGTCGCTGCTCGGTCAGGGCAAGGAAGTCAAATTCTTCTGCGTCGGCCGCAAGGGCTATGAGCAGCTTCGCCGCCTGTTCGAACGGCAGATCGTCGAGCATGTCGACCTCCGCGCGGTGCGGCAGCTCGGCTTCGTCAATGCCGAGGACATCGCCAAGAAAGTTCTGGCGCGCTTCGACGCCAGCGAATTCGACGTCTGCACGCTGTTCTATTCGCAGTTCAAATCGGTGATCGCGCAAGTCCCGACCGCGCAGCAGGTCATTCCGCTGGTGGTGGAAACGCCGGCCGCAAACGGCGGCCCGGCGACCGCCTACGAGTACGAGCCGGAGGAGGACGAGATCCTCACCAGCCTGTTGCCGCGTAACCTCGCCGTGCAGGTATTCCGTGCACTCCTGGAAAACAACGCCTCGTTCTACGGCGCGCAGATGAGCGCGATGGACAACGCGACGCGCAACGCCGGTGAAATGATCCGCAAGCAGACGCTGGTCTACAACCGAACCCGTCAGGCGATGATCACCAAGGAACTGATCGAAATCATTTCCGGCGCCGAGGCGGTCTAACCAAGGGAGCGCGAAATGGCTTACGTCACATCGGCTACCACCAAGGGCGGACGCAACGGCCGCTCCGTGCTCGACAACGGCGGGCTGGCGCTCGCAATGGCGCTGCCGAAGGAATTGGGCGGCGCCGGCGATGGCCACAATCCCGAGCAGCTTTTTGCGCTGGGCTATTCGGCCTGCTTTGGCCAGGCCATCCTCGTGGTCGCCAAGAACCATGGCGTCGACGGCCAGGCGGCAAAGGTCACGGCCGACGTGACGCTCAATACCGATGGCGGCTTTTCGCTCGCCGTCGAACTCAAGGTTTCAATCCCAGGCGCTGATAAGGCCAAGGTCCAGGCGCTGGTCGAGGAAGCTCACACGGTGTGCCCGTATTCGAAGGCCACCAAAGGTAATATCCCGGTCAAGCTGACCGTGGTTTAAAGCATGATCCGGAAAAGTGGGGACCGGTTTTCCGAAGAGATCATGCGCAAAAAAAGATGCGATCATGATCCGACCCGTCGGATCATGATCTGGAAATTCGGATCGAAGGAGACAGAGTAAATGGCTACAGCAGCCAACCAGATCGGTCGCGTCACCCAGGTTATGGGCGCCGTCGTCGACGTCCAGTTCGAGGGCCACCTGCCGGCGATTCTCAACTCGCTGGAAACCAAGAACGGCGGCAGCCGTCTCGTGCTCGAGGTGGCGCAGCATCTCGGCGAATCCACCGTGCGGACGATCGCGATGGATACGACCGAGGGTCTGGTGCGCGGCCAGGAAGTGACCGATACCGGCGAGCCGATCCGGGTGCCGGTCGGCGTCGGTACGCTCGGCCGCATCATCAACGTCATCGGCGAGCCGATCGACGAGGCCGGCCCGATCAAGGCCGAAGGCGTTCGCGCGATCCACCAGGAAGCGCCGACCTATACCGACCAGTCCACCGAGGCGGAAATTCTCGTCACCGGCATCAAGGTCGTGGATTTGCTCGCGCCTTACGCCAAGGGCGGCAAGATCGGCCTGTTCGGCGGCGCCGGCGTCGGCAAGACCGTGCTGATTCAGGAACTGATCAATAACGTTGCGAAAGCGCACGGCGGTTACTCGGTGTTCGCCGGCGTCGGCGAGCGTACCCGCGAAGGCAATGACCTCTATCACGAGTTCATCGAGTCCAAGGTCAACGCGGACCCGCGCAATCCCGATCCGAGCGTACAGTCGAAATGCGCGCTCGTGTTCGGCCAGATGAACGAACCGCCGGGCGCACGCGCGCGCGTCGGCCTCACCGGCCTCACGGTGGCCGAGCACTTCCGCGACCAGGGTCAGGACGTGCTGTTCTTCGTCGACAACATCTTCCGCTTCACGCAGGCCGGCTCCGAAGTGTCGGCGCTGCTCGGCCGCATCCCGTCGGCGGTGGGTTACCAGCCGACGCTTGCGACCGACATGGGCGCGCTGCAGGAGCGCATCACCACCACCCAGAAGGGCTCGATCACTTCGGTGCAGGCGATCTACGTGCCGGCCGACGACCTGACCGACCCGGCGCCGGCGACCTCCTTCGCCCACTTGGACGCCACCACCGTGCTGTCGCGTGCGATCTCGGAGAAGGGCATCTATCCGGCGGTGGACCCGCTCGACTCGACCTCCCGCATGCTGTCGCCGCTGGTCGTCGGCGAGGAGCATTACAACACTGCGCGCATGGTGCAGCAGGTGCTGCAGCGCTATAAGTCGCTGCAGGACATCATCGCCATCCTCGGCATGGACGAGCTTTCGGAAGAGGACAAGCTGACGGTGGCCCGCGCCCGCAAGATCGAGCGCTTCCTGTCGCAGCCCTTCCATGTCGCCGAAGTCTTCACCGGTTCGCCGGGCAAGTTCGTCGAGCTCGCCGACACCATCAAGGGCTTCCGCGGCTTGTGCGAAGGCAAGTACGACCACCTGCCGGAGGCTGCCTTCTACATGGTCGGCACCATCGAAGAGGCGGTCGAGAAGGGCAAGAAGCTGGCTGCCGAAGCAGCTTGAGTACACTCGTCATTGCCGGGCTTGGCCCGGCACTCCATCAAGGCAGAACTCTTTGATCGATGGACCCGCGGGTCACGCCCGCGGGTGACAGCGGAAAGAACGGAAAGACCATGGCCACCTTCCACTTCGACCTCGTCTCCCCCGAAGCGCTCGCTTTCTCCGGCGAGGTCGATCAGGTCGATGTTCCCGGCGTGGAAGGCGATTTCGGCGTGCTCGCCGGTCACGCATCGGTCGTGGCGGCGATCCGTCCGGGTATCCTGACCATCACGACCGGCGGGGCGCATCAGAAGATGGTGGTGCTCGGCGGTCTTGCCGAGGTCTCCGACAATCGCCTGACCGTGCTCGCTGATGTCGCGACCTCGATCCAGGAAGTCGATCGCGCCGAGTTCAGGGAAACCATCGCCGAGATGGAAGAGAACCTGAAAGAGAAGCACGGCTCGGAGCTCGACCGCGAGATCGAGCGGCTCGACCACTTCAAGAGCATCGAGAACATCCTCAACGCGACGGCTATGCACTAGGCCCCGGTGCACCGCGCCGGGGCCGAACAAAAACTTGAACGACCTTCGTCCGTCACATCGTGGCGGACGAGGGTTTTTCGATGCCGAATTCCAAACATTGCGCGGGCTTAGAGCTTCGGTTCTGATTGGATCAGAACCGAAGCTCTAGATTCTTGTTTTGACGCGTTCTTCACGCGAATCGGTATCCACTTCGCTCGAAAACGCTCTAACGGCGCCTCGTCCTGCTTGAAACCGCAGCATTGGCGTCCACCATCGGCGCCACTGCGACCGTGACATTCTGGGTTCCGCCGCCGCGCTCGATTGTCAGCCTGACCTGCTCCCCGATGCGAGCGAGGCCGACACGGTTACGGAGCTGCGCAGCGCTGCGGATCGGACGATCGTCGGCTCGCAGCACGACATCGCCCTTGCGCAGACCGGCGGCCTCCGCAGGCGATCCCGGACTGATGTCGGCGATCCTGGCCCCCTCGCTGCGTCCGCCGTCCGTCGAGGGATGCATATCCTGCAGCGAGACACCGATCCGGCCGCGCACGACCTCGCCGTTCTCGACGATTTGGTCCATCACGCGGCGTGCCATGTTGATCGGGATCGCAAAGCCGATGCCGACATTGCCGCCGGCCGGCGAAATGATCGCCGAGTTGATGCCGATCAGTTCGCCCTTCAGATTGATCAGCGCGCCGCCGGAGTTGCCGGGGTTGATCGCGGCGTCGGTCTGGATGAAATCCTCATAGCCCTGTTTGCCCAGCCCGGTGCGGCCGAGCGCGCTTACAAGCCCCGATGTCACGGTCTGGCCGAGGCCGAAGGGGTTGCCGATGGCAATGACGAAATCGCCGACTTCAAGCGCATCGCTGTCGCCCAGTGCAATTGCCTTGAGTGCGGTCGGGGAGTGGATTTTCAGGACCGCGATATCGGTCGCGGGATCGCGGCCCATTACCTTGGCAGAGAACTGACGACCGTCCTTGGTTGTGATCTGGACCGCCGAGACCTGATCCACCACGTGATTGTTGGTCAGGATGTAGCCCCGCTCACCGTCGACGATGACGCCGGAGCCGGTTGCGCTGATCTCCTTCTCGAGTTGCTTCGGGACATCGAAGAATTCGCGGAACAGCGGATCGCGATAAAGCGGGTTGTCCTCGCGGATTTTGCCACGCACGGAGATATTGACGACCGCGGGAGTCACTTCGCGTACCAGGGGCGCCAGCGTCGGCACCGTGCCCCCGGTTTTCAGATTCGGAACCTGACCTGCCGCCGGCACGATCATGATGAGCGCGCCGAGCACGGCGCCGAATGCAGTCGATATTGCTCGCTTCACGTCCGCTCTCTCTATCGGTCCAGCTGGAATCCGGCGCGCAAGATGTCGCGAGAAAGCAAATCCCGCTGCCATGCGAACCATGGCATCGCCAGCAGCGCGGACGCCTGATTGACACATGCCAAAGCCAAAATAGTTGGCGTCAACAAGGCGGGGCCTCATGGGAGAGATTGGTTCGCGAAGGCCGCGGCAGCGCAGCGCCGCCGCGTGGCGGCGGATCGTCGTCGTCATCTAGCTGCCGCGGCGCGGAAAGGATATCGGCCAGGCGAATGCTGTGGTCGATCCCCGGGATGTCGCGCAGGCTGGGGCTGGATTCCACCGCGAACATGTCGGATGCCCAGGACGATAGGATGACGCGCTTCTCGGATCGGGATAGCCGCGGGTCCGGCAGGACCTGGACGGGTGAGTCGTAATGGGCGGCGGGGTGGAAGAGGGGGTGTGTGGCGGCGCTAACGTTGGTCTCGCTCATCGAAGTGTCTCCTTTACGCTCCTTTCCAAGGAACCGTTTGAGTTGAAAGGCGGCGCCGGATGCGCCGCCTTTCATGCTACTGCTTGCCGATCGGGATGCGTTTGACGCTCTCGCGCGCTTCCTCCGATTTCGGCAGCGTGATCGTCAATACGCCGTCGCGGAAGGAAGCTTGCGCCTTGTCTTCGGCAACACCATCAAGGGCGATCCGCCGCCCGAACGCGCCGTAGTAGCGTTCGGAGAAGTACTTTCCGTTGTCCGTCCGCTCGGCTTTCTTCTCGCCCCGGAGCGTCAGCACGCCATTGGCGATCTCGACCTGAACGTCCTTCTCCGTCATGCCCGGAAGCTCTGCTGAGACGGTAAGCTCCTTGTCGGTTTCGCTGAGCTCGATCTTCGGCCAACCGAAGCGGCCTTCCAACAGCGGGCTGCTGATGGGACCGAAGGAGCCGAAACCGCGGAACACGTCGTCGAACAGCCGGTTCATCTCGCGGTGAAGCGTGATGAAAGGATCGAAATTCTCGCGCGTCGGCGCAAGCTCCTGGTTCTTCGACCAGGGAATGAGATCACGAAAAGCCATCTTATCCTCCTTGTCTCAGCTACGATCTCCCGCGCGGGCGGCTTGGCCCACGCGTGTCCTCGTCAAGCATCAGGCAAAGTCAGGCCGCCTGCTTCTGCTCGATTGCTTGGGAGCCCGTACCCGCGATCGGGATGCGTCGCGGCTTCATCGATTCCGGCACCTCGCGGACGAGATCGACGATCAAGAGGCCATCCTTGATGGAGGCCTGCCTAACCTGCACATGGTCAGCGAGGCTGAATACCCGCCGGAACGGTCGCGCGGCGATGCCCTGGTAGAGATAATCGCGCGCCGGGCCCTCAGGTTTCCTGCCTTCGATCGTGAGCATGTCCTGCTCGGCGGTGACGGTGATGTCATTCACGCCAAAGCCGGCAACTGCCAGCGAGATCCGATAGCTGTCCTCGCCGGACCGCTCGATATTGTAAGGGGGATAGTTGTCGTCGGCGGACTGCCGTAGGCTCGCATCGAGCAAATCCGCAAGATGGTCAAAGCCGACTGTGGAGCGCCACAGGGGCGAGAAGTCAAAGGTCCTCATAACCAAGTCCTCCTCAGAGCAAGATGGATACGAAGGAGCGTCGGACACTGTCCGCCGCCCAGTTCGCCGGACCCAAGCTGGCATCCGGCACCACCTTTCTTGGCGGCAAAATCGAATTAGAAAACCGGCGCGAACTTTCAAGAGGGGTGTCCGAAATTTTCCGGCCACTCAGGAAAGTTCGCCAATCGCGTAAGGCGACCGGCGGCATTATCCGCGGGCCGCCCTTGTTGTCGATCAGAAGTCCATCGGCGGCGGGGTGGGCGTCTGCTCGGACTTCTTCGGCTTGTCGGCGACCAATGCTTCCGTCGTGATCAGGAGCGAGGCAACGGATGCCGCGTCCTGCAATGCGGTGCGAACCACCTTCGCCGGATCGATCACGCCGGCGCGCACCAGGTCCTCGTACTCGCCGGTCGCGGCATTGAAGCCCCAATTGTAGTCGCCGCGCTCCAGGAGCTTGCCGACCACCAGTGAACCGTCCTCGCCGGCATTCTCGACGATCTGGCGCGCCGGTATCTGCAAGGCACGACGGACGATATCGACGCCCGCCTTCTGGTCGGCATTGGTGGTCTTGATCTTGTCCAGCGCCTTCAAGGCACGCAGCAGCGCCACGCCGCCGCCGGGAAGGATGCCTTCCTCGACGGCTGCGCGGGTGGCGTGCAGCGCGTCCTCGACCCGGTCCTTGCGCTCCTTCACCTCGATTTCGGTCGCGCCGCCGACCCGGATCACGGCGACGCCGCCGGCGAGCTTGGCGAGCCGCTCCTGAAGCTTCTCGCGATCATAGTCAGAAGTGGTTTCGTCGATCTGCGTCCTGATCTGGGCAGTGCGTGCCTCGATGTCCTTCTTGGCGCCGGCGCCATCGACGATGGTCGTGCTCTCCTTCTCGATCACGACCTTCTTGGCACGGCCGAGCATGTTCAGCGTGACATTCTCGAGCTTGATGCCGAGATCTTCGGAGATCGCGGTGCCGCCGGTGAGGATGGCGATATCCTCGAGCATCGCCTTGCGGCGATCGCCGAAACCCGGCGCCTTCACCGCGGCGACCTTCAGGCCGCCGCGCAGCTTGTTGACGACGAGCGTCGCCAGCGCCTCGCCCTCGATGTCCTCCGCGACGATGAGCAGCGGCTCGCCGGACTGCACCACCGCTTCCAGCAGCGGCAACATCGACTGCAGCGTGGTCAGCTTCTTCTCATTGGTCAGGACATAGGGCTCTTCGAGCTCGACCTTCATCTTCTCCGCATTGGTGACGAAATAGGGCGAGACATAGCCGCGGTCGAACTGCATGCCCTCGACCACTTCCAGCTCGGTGTTGAGACTCTTCGCCTCCTCGACCGTGATCACGCCTTCATTGCCGACCTTTTGCATGGCATCGGCAAGGAAGCGGCCGATCTCGGCATCTCCGTTGGCGGAGATGGTGCCGACCTGGGCGATCTCATCATTGGAGGTGATCTTCCTGGCATGGGTCTTGAGGTCAGCGACGATCGCTTCGACCGCGAGGTCGATGCCGCGCTTCAGGTCCATCGGATTCATGCCAGCGGCGACCGATTTGGCGCCCTCCCTGACGATTGCCTGTGCGAGCACAGTGGCGGTGGTTGTGCCGTCACCCGCGATGTCGCTGGTTTTGGACGCGACTTCCCGCACCATCTGTGCGCCCATGTTCTCGAACTTGTCCTCGAGCTCGATCTCCTTGGCGACGGTGACGCCATCCTTGGTGATGCGCGGCGCGCCAAAGGATTTTTCCAGCACGACGTTGCGGCCCTTCGGTCCGAGCGTCACCCTGACCGCATTCGCCAGCAGATCTACACCACGCAACATGCGCTCGCGGGCCTCGGTTGAGAACTTCACGTCTTTCGCGGCCATGACGTTTTCTCCTCTCCCCTTGATGGATCAACTGCGTTCTCTCGTCCTTGTCTGAGCATCGATATTTTCGGGAAAGCGGTATCCGCTTTTCCGGATCGTACTCTAAGCGGCCTTCCGCGCGGCCTCGGCCGTCCGGCCTGGGCCGAGAGGGTTGCTCTGCTGCATGATGTCACAGGACCAGGAGGCCGGGAACCCGTTCGGGCGGCGGAGATCGGGTGAGCCGAGCCGCCCGACCAGAGGAACGATGGTGAGGTGCAGGCGTTTATGTCACCGAAGGGCAGGCCTTCTGATGGATAGATCAGCCGCAGGTCGTGAGCTCGCGCAGGCAGCCCAGTTGCTGCGGCGCTCCGCTGTTCGCGAAGGCAGGCCGTTTCCCCTGGGCGCCACCTGGGACGGCCTGGGTGTCAACTTCGCGCTGTTTTCAGCGCATGCCACCAAGGTGGAGCTATGCCTGTTCGATGACGCCGGCCAAACCGAGGTCGAGCGGATCGAGCTTCCCGAATATACCGACGAAGTCTGGCACGGCTATCTGCCGACCGCGCGGCCAGGATTGGTCTATGGCTATCGCGTCCATGGTCCCTACGAACCCGACGCCGGCCATCGCTTCAATCCGAACAAGCTGGTGATCGACCCTTACGCCCGGCAATTGGTCGGGCAGTTGCAATGGGGTCCCGAACTGTTCGGCTACAAGATCGGCGATGCCGACAAGGACAAATCGTTTGATGACCGCGACAATATCCATCTGGTGCAGAAGTGCCGGGTGATCGATCCCGCTTTCACCTGGGGACGTGACCGCAAGCCCGCGACGCCGTGGGAGCGCACCATCATCTACGAGATGCATGTGAAGGGCTTCACCAAGCTGCATCCATTGGTGCCGGAAGCCGATCGCGGCACGTTCGCGGGCCTCGCCTGCCCGAACGTATCAGCGTATCTGCGCTCGCTCGGCGTCACCAGCGCGGAGCTGTTGCCGATTCATGCTTTCGTCGACGACAGCTATCTGGTCGACAGAGGCCTGCGCAATTATTGGGGCTACAACTCGCTCGCTTTCTTCGCTCCGGATCCGCGCTACCTGCGGACTGGCTTGGCGACCGAGTTCAAGGAGATGGTCAACCAATTCCATGCCCACGGCATCGAGGTGATCCTCGACGTGGTCTATAACCACACCGCCGAAGGCAACGAACTCGGACCGACGCTGTCCTTCAAGGGCATTGATAACGCGAACTACTATCGGCTGCTGCCCGATCAGAAGCGCTACTACATCAACGATACCGGCACCGGGAACACCGTCAATCTATCGCACCAGCGCGTGCTGCAGATGGTCGCCGACTCTCTTCGCTACTGGGCAACGGAGATGCGCGTCGACGGCTTTCGTTTCGATCTTGCCACCATTCTCGCGCGCGAACCCTACGGCTTCGATGAAGGCGGCAGCTTCCTCGATGCCTGTCGGCAGGACCCGGTGCTCTCCAGCGTCAAGCTGATCGCGGAGCCATGGGACATCGGCCCCGGCGGCTACCAGGTCGGCCAGTTCGCGCCGGGCTGGGCGGAATGGAACGACAAATTCCGCGATACGGCGCGACGCTTCTGGAAAGGGGATGCCGGGCAGGTCGCTGATTTCGTCAAGCGCACTACCGGGTCGGGAGACCTGTTCAACAAGCGCGGCCGCAAACCGTGGGCGAGCGTCAACTTCGTTACCGCCCATGACGGCTTCACCCTCAACGATCTCGTCTCCTACGACGACAAGCACAACGAGGCCAATGGCGAGAAAAACCAGGACGGCCATTCCAACAATCACTCGTGGAATCACGGCGTCGAAGGTCCAACATCGGATGCGGAGATTGTCGCGTTACGCGAGCGGCAGAAGCGCAATTTCCTTGCCACGATGGTCCTGTCGCACGGCACGCCGATGCTGCTCGCCGGCGACGAATTCGGTCACAGCCAGAAGGGCAACAACAACGCCTATGCGCAGGACAACGAGACCACCTGGCTCGATTGGATGAAGATATCGCCTGAAGGACGTGCCTTGCGCGAATTCACGCGAAAGCTGATCGCGATGCGCAAGGCGTTTCCGATCCTTTATCGGAGCCGTTTCCTGATCGGCACCCACAATGAGGAGCTCGACGTCAAGGACGTGACCTGGCTTGCCCCGTCGGGCGAAGAAATGACCGTCGAGCAGTGGCAGGATGGCAATGTGCGCTGCTTCGGGATGCTGCTTGATGGTCGCGCCCAGGAAACCGGAATCAAACGTCGCGGATCGGACGCAACCCTGCTGTTGATCTACAACGCCCATTATGACGTCGTGAACTTTACGCTGCCGGAAGTTCCGGAAGGACAGCACTGGCAGGGGTTGATCGACACCAACCAGCCGGAGGGGCAACTGCCAAGCTTTCCGTTCGGCCACGTCTACGCCGTGACCGGACGCTCCATGCTGGCGTTCGGTCTCGCGAGCGAAGACAGCGCCGTGCGCCGCTTGCGGCATGGCATCGGCAGCATCCTTGATGTCGCCGAGTTCCCGCTATCCGAGTAATGCGTTCACCTAGCGCATGATCCGGAAAAGTGTGAAGCGGTTTTCCGAAAAGATCATGCTCAAACAATAACCTAAAGCGCGATAATGATTCATCCTCATCTCATCGCGCTTTAGACGAGGTGAGGTTCTGCAATCCGGTCTCAGCGCGCTTGCGCAAAGGCGGCAAAGCTGCGGGCGACATGCCGGTACACTTCGCGGCGGAACGGCACGACGAGATCGGGGACGCGGTCGAGCCGCTCCCAGCGCCAGGCGTCGAATTCGGCCGGTTGTCCGTTGCGCGGTGTCAGCGGGTCGATTTCCTCGTCGCGCCCGGTGAATCGCAGCGCGAACCATTTTTGCCGCTGTCCGTGGAATTTGCCGAGACGATGCGGCGGTCCATTGTAGGGCGGGAATTCATAAGTGACCCAATCGGTCTCGCCGAGATAGTCGGCGGAAACGGCGCCCGTCTCCTCCCAGAGTTCACGCATCACCGTCTGGCGCGGTTCCTCGCCAGCATCGATGCCGCCCTGCGGCATCTGCCATTCAAGCCCGGGAAGGATGATTTCCGGACCATCGTCCCTGAATCTGTGGCCGATCAGCACGTGGCCGGACGTGTTGAACAGCGCGATCCCGACATTGGGGCGGTATAGTTTTTCCTCGGACATTCCTATCGGCCCGCGAGCCTGGAAAACTCCTGCACGACGCGCTCATACACCGGCCGCTTGAACGGCACGATCAATTCGGGGAGATTCTTCATCGGCTCCCAGCGCCAGTTCGAGAACTCGGCCTTGTGGCCGCCGCCGGGATGTTCCACGTCGATCTCATTGTCCTTGCCGGTGAAGCGAACCGCGAACCATTTCTGGCGCTGGCCGCGATAGCGGCCCTTCCAGGCGCGCCCTGCGACCGTGCGCGGAATATCGTAAATCAGCCAGTCCTCGACCTCGCCGAGTTTCTCGACCGATCGGACGCTGGTCTCCTCGTAGAGCTCGCGCTTGGCGGCGTCCCAGACGTCTTCACCGGGATCCACGCCGCCTTGCGGCATCTGCCAGATGTGGGTGTCGTCGACATGCTCGATGCCGCCGGCGCGGCGTCCGATAAAGACCAGCCCGTCTCGGTTGAGCAGCATCACGCCGACGCAGGTCCGGTAGGGCAGTTCCTCGTAACGCGTCATTCGATCAGGACTCCCAGAGCGTGATCCGGAACCAGTCGGAAATCGTTTCTCCCTCGCGACAAACGTAAAGCGTTTGCGTGGGAAGATCACGCTCCAACAAAAAGACGAGACCATGACCCGATTCACCTGGCGGATCATGATCTGGAAGACGGGCGGGTCCGGAAGTCCGAAGTCGCGCCATCAGGTTGAAGTTCTAGCCCGATTTTGATTTCAGCATCGCGGTTGTCAATGGCACAAGCAGGATACCGCGCGCCTCCAGCGTCTTGGTCCAGGCCGCGAGGCGCTCGATCGAAATCGGCAGCGCCGAGGCCACGCCGACCGCGACGCCGCGTTCCTTGGCGAGCGTCTCGAGCTTGACCAGCACCCGGTCGATCTCCACCGACGTCGGAACCGCATCGATGGTGAAATCGGCCTTGGCAAAGGGCAGCGCCTGGCCGGCGGCGAGCGAGGCCGCGACGCTGCGTGGCGTGGCGCCGTCGTCGAAATAGCTCAAGCCGCGCTTGGCTGCTTCACGCATGATCGGCTGCATCACCGGATCGGTCGCCACGAAACGGGCGCCCATGAAATTGGCGATGCCGGCATAGCCCTGGATGCGGCTGAAGTGCCAATAAAGCCGGTCGAGATTCTGTTCCGCGTTCAGGGTCGTCAGCAGCGTTTGGGGGCCCGGGTCATTGTCCGGGTAGTCGAACGGCTCCATCGGGACCTGCAGCAGGATCTCGTGGCGCTGCGCACGCGCCCGTTCGGCAAGCTTGGTCGGGTCGGCGCCATAGGGCGTGAAGGCCAGCGTCACCGCCGGCGGCAGTTTCATGATGGCGTCGGTGGTTTTGGCGGCGCCGACGCCGAGCCCGCCGACCACGATCGCCACCACGGGTGTTTTTGCCGCCTTGGCGCGGTCGGCATCGGCCGCATAGACCGTAAACGGCCTCAAGCCGTCGGCGACCACAGGGATCATGCCATAGCGCGATTTTTCCAGGAGGCGCTGGTCTATGCCGGTCATCGGCCCTGGCGCGGCGTCGGACTCGGCCTTGTCGGCGGCATCGCCGCTGACGACGACGTCATGCCGCGCGCCGCTCGAGCCGTCGATGATGGTGACCGTCTTGCTCTCGCCGGCAGCCTGCCTGGGCGGCGATTTCGCCATGGGCTCGGCGGCAGGGCCGGCCGCTGCGGGTTTTTCCTCCGCCACCGGCGCCTTGCGCAAGGCGATATGGGCGATCGGCTCGCCGCCGAGCGGATCATCGTTGAACAAGGCGATGCCGGCGAAAGTGACCAGGATCAGGCCGAGCATCACCGCCAGCGCCTGCGTGGCCGTGAATGGCACCTGGAGCCGGCGTTTTTTGGCCACGGTTTCCTGTCCGAGCGGTGCGCTCAGTTCGTCGGCCGCCTCTGCCATGAACCCCCCGAATCAGCTCCGCCGACGATAGCACAGCCGCTTCTCGGAGGACGCCGGACACCCGTAGCTCGGGTGGAGCCAACGGGGCTACAGGACTCTCAAAATGAAAAGGGCGGCCGAAGGGGCCGCCCTTGGTCTGAATTCGCGATGGCCGATCAGTTCGCGGCCTTGCTGCCTTGCTTGTTGTCGACCGCAGCCTTGTCACCGCCGGGCGGCGGCGCCGAGCTGGCGGTGGACTTGATGCCATGCAGGAGGTCGTCGGCCAGCTTGAGTGCCTTGTCGTCCTTGGCGTCCGGCGGCACGTAGGACTGCGAGCCGGTCTTCTCGTCGCCGTCGGATTTCAGATGGCCGCGCAGCGAGGCCTCACCCTTGGTGTCGGTGCGGGCCTTCAGTTCATCCGGCACATCCTGCAGCACCTCGATATCCGGCACGATGCCCTTGGCCTGGATCGACTTGCCTGACGGCGTGTAGTAGCGCGCGGTGGTCAGCCGCAACGCGCCATTGCCGCTGCCGAGCGGGATGATGGTCTGGACCGAACCCTTGCCGAAGGAGCGGGTGCCGACCAGCGTCGCCCGCTTGTGGTCCTGCAACGCGCCGGCGACGATTTCTGAGGCCGAGGCCGAGCCGCCGTTGATCAGCACGATGACCGGCTTGCCCTTGGTCAGGTCGCCCGCATGGGCGGCGCGGCGCTGGGTTTCCTCGGCATTGCGGCCGCGGGTCGAGACGATCTCGCCGCGCTCCAGGAAGGCGTCGGAGACCGTCACGGCTTCCTCCAGCAGACCGCCGGGATTGTTGCGGAGATCGATGATGTAGCCCTTCAACTTGTCGCCGATCTGGTTCGAGAGATTGGCGATCTCCTTCTTCAGGCCCTCGGTGGTCTGCTCGTTGAAGGTGGTGATGCGGATATAGGCGATGTCGTCGGCCTCGACGCGGGCGCGCACCGAGCGGACGCGGATGTTGTCACGCACCAGCGTGACCTCGATCGGATTGTCCTGGCCCTTCCGGACGATCTTCAGCCGGATCTTGGTGTTGACAGGCCCGCGCATCTTCTCGACGGCCTGGTTGAGGGTCAGACCCTGCACGGCTTCGTCGTCGAGGGTGGTGATGATGTCGTTGGCCATGATGCCGGCCTTCGACGCGGGGGTATCGTCGATCGGGGAGACGACCTTGATCAGCCCGTCTTCCATCGTGACCTCGATGCCGAGGCCGCCGAACTCGCCGCGCGTCTGCACCTGCATGTCGCGGAAGCTCTTGGCGTCCATGTAGCTCGAGTGCGGATCGAGCCCGGCCAGCATGCCGCTGATGGCGGATTCCACGAGCTTGCTGTCATCGGGCTTCTCGACATAGTCGCTGCGCACGCGCTCGAACACGTCGCCGAACAGATTGAGCTGGCGGTAGGTATCCGAGGTCGCGGCGCGCGCGCTTGATCCCATCAGCACGGCGCGCGGTTGGGTAACGAACAGCGTCAACGCTGCACCGCATGCGGCGCTGAGGAGAACTACAGAAGTCTTGCGCATCATCCGCGAACCTTTTCGCCTTCATTTGCGGCCCACCATGGGCCTGGATCGATTGGAGTGCCGTCCTTACGGAACTCGACATAGAGCACGGGTTGGCTCGCGTTTGTAGCGAAAATAGAGGCAACCTGGGACGTAGACCCCATGGTCGCGACCGGCTCCCCCGTAAGTACAAACTGGCCGATGTTTACCGAAATACGCTCCATCCCGGCGATCAAAACATGATACCCGCCCCCGGCGTTGAGGATCAAGAGTTGACCGTAGCTTCGGAAGGGTCCGGCATAGACGACCCAGCCGTCACACGGGGTTGTGACCTGGGCACCGGGCAGCGCTGCCAAAGAAATGCCTTTTTGCACGCCGCCAGCACCGTCAGACCCGCCAAAATCACGAATCCTGGTACCGTTAACAGGGTAGGCGAACAGGCCCTTGGCCGAGGCAAAGGCGACCGCCGGCCTCAGCCGCGCCGAATCCTTCAAAGCGCCCAGATTTGGCTTGCCGTTCGGGGCGGCGGGCGTGCCCTGGAGGTTGGCGGTGGCGGCCGCTTTCGCGGCGCTCTTCAGATCCTGTTCCATCTTGGCGATCAGGCCCTGCAGGTCGTCGACCTGCTTGGACAGGGCGATGGCCCGCGCGCCTTCCGCTGCCATGTCCTTTTCGATCGCGCTCTGCTGGCGTTGCCGCTCCTCGACCAGCGCCGCGAGCCGGACCTGGTCTTCCCTGAGCTTGTCGCGGTCGCGCGCCATTGCATCGCGCTCGCTGGCGATGGTTTTGCGCAGCGCAACCAGCTCGCCGAGGTCGGCGGTCAGCTTTTCCGCGCGCCCCCGCAATTCAGGTACGACCGCACCGAGCAGCATCGCGGTCCGCAGCGACTGCAGTGCGTCTTCTGGCCGCACCAGGAGCGCCGGCGGCGTGCGCCGGCCGGCACGTTGCAGCGCCGCCAGCACCTCGATGATCTCGGCGCGGCGGGAATCGAGCGAGGCGCGGATCTCCTGCTCGCGGCCGTCGAGCGGGCGCAGCCGCGCCTCCGCATCGACGATCCGGCCTTCGACGCCGCGCACTTGGCCCGCAATGTCGATGATCTGCTGGTTGAGCTTGCTGCGGTCCTGACCGATCGCGGCAATGTCGGCCTTCAATTTCTCCTGCAGCTCGGTGGCTTTTCGTTGCTGTTCGCGGGCGGCCTCAAGCTCCTGCTCCCGCTGCTTGATGATATCGGGCGAAGGCGCGGTTGCCGCGGTCTGTTGCTGTTGCGGCGGTGTTTGCGCGATCGCGGCTGTGGCAAGGGTTGCCGACAGCAACACGACCGGAAGGGGAAGCCAGGATGCCGGATACCGGCCGCGGTGCGCGGCGTCGGGATAACGGTGAAGGTCGCGCAGCGACGGCATCGGATTGTTCAGCGCTTTCTCTTGACGGTTCACGCGCGATGATAGGGGTGGCCGGCCAAAATGGTCGCCGCCCGATAAATCTGTTCCAGAAGCATGACCCGGACCATCTGGTGCGGCCAAGTCGCCGCGCCGAATGCGACGCGCAGCTTGGCCTTGCGCTGCAAATCAGGCGAAAGTCCGTCGGCGCCGCCGATGACGAAAATAGTGTTGGCGACCGATTGGTCCCGCCAGCGCCCGAGATACCCGGCAAAAGCCGCGCTGTCGACGTTCTCGCCGCGCTCATCCAGCGCCACGAGCAGGTGTTTTTCCGGGATCAGCGCCGAGATCGCCGCGGCTTCCTCGGCCATCCTTGTTGCTGCGTCTCGCGCGCGGCTTTCCGAAATTTCATGAACGTCCAGGCCGCGGAAGCCGAGCTTGCGACCGATATCGTCGAAGCGCTCGCGATAGCGCTCCGCCAGTTCCCGCTCCGGGCCCTGCTTCAATCGGCCGATCGCGATGACAAGTAACCGCATTAACGCATGTTAGCATGCGCATCGGCCGATTTGCATCGGCTCAGAGATCTAGACCGCCGCGACCGGGCTTTGCGTCCACAACCGCTCGAGATTGTAGAACTCGCGCACCTCGGGCCTGAACACGTGCACGATCACATCGCCGGAATCGATCAGCACCCAGTCGCAATTGGGCAAGCCTTCGACATGGATTTTGCTGATGCCGTTTTCCTTCAGGGCTTTCGTGACGTTCTCCGCGATCGCACCGACGTGCCGGTTGGCCCGGCCCGAGGTGATGACCATGTAGTCGGAGTATGCTGATTTGCCGCGAAGGTCGATGGTGACCGTTTCTTCCGCCTTCATATCGTCGAGGCGGGAGAGGATCATATTCAGGGTCTTGTCGGCGTCGCCTTGCGCCTTCAAGGCCGCAGTCGGGGTCGATGTTTTACGCGCAGGTTTTGCTGCCTTGTTGGCTGCCTTGGGTAAAACAGACTTGGACAATACAGGTGTGGCCAGGGACCATTCCTTTCACTGTATCGCGAACGCCGAATCTCGGTGCCCGCCGCCTATACTACGCATGTGGGGTTAAGGGTTTCAATATTCCAGTAAGCCCCACGCCACTTGCCGCATGATCCACCTCGATCATGCGCTAGACCGTCCTCCAGCTCCCATCAGGGTTCCGAAGGCCGGTCGAAGACAGATTGGATTTCATGCCAGTGAGAAAGACCCAGGCTGGCGCCTGTTGGTCCGCCAGCCGGGGCGCCTGATTCTCGGGCAGACGATAGCGGGCGAGCGCCTGTGCGGCGGGCGCGGCGAGCGCGCGGAAACTTTGTGGCGGACGGTCGATCACGGCGATCGGCACATCGGAGGCGATGCGCCGCCAGTCTTTCCAACGGTGGAACTGCGCGAGGTTATCGGCGCCCATGATCCAGACAAAATGCACGCCGGAGACGCGGCGCCGCAAATGGATGATCGTGTCAACAGTGTAGCGCGTGCCGATGACAGCTTCGAGACAGCTCACATCGATACGAGGATCGTCGGCCACTTTCAGTGCGGCTGCAGCGCGCTCGGCGAGCGCATGCAGGCCGTCGTGATTCTTGAGCGGGTTGCCAGGCGTGAGCAGCCACCAGACGCGGTCGAGCTGCAGCCGCTTGAGCGCGAACTGACTGATCGCGCGATGCGCGGCATGCGGCGGATTGAAGGAGCCGCCAAGCAGGCCGATGCGCATTCCGTTGGTGTAGAACGGAAGCGCCTGCGCGACCGATGGCGACGCGATCTGGGCGGGCTTCAATGGGATCACAAGTTTGGCTTCACGGCCGCGTCTGTCCGGTGCCGTGGATGCGATACTTGAAGCTCGTCAGTTGCTCGGCGCCGACCGGCCCGCGGGCGTGGAATTTGCCGGTGGCTATCCCGATCTCCGCGCCGAAGCCGAACTCGCCGCCGTCGGCGAACTGGGTCGAGGCGTTGTGCAGCACGATCGCGGAGTCGACCTCGTTGAGGAATTTCTCCGCAACAGCCTTATCATCCGTCACGACGGCATCGGTATGCCGCGAGCTGTGCTGGTGGATATGCGCGATCGCTTCATCGACGCCGTCGACGATTCGAGCCGCGATGATCGCGTCCTCATATTCGGTGTCCCAGTCTTCCTCGGCTGCCGGCTTCACGCGGGCATCGACGCGTTGCACCGTCTCGTCACCGCGCACCTCGCAGCCGGCATCGATCAGCATTTCGACCAGCGGCTTCAGGCTGGCGGAGGCGCCGGCGCGGTCGACCAGAAGCGTCTCGGCCGCGCCGCAGACGCCGGGACGCCGCATTTTGGCGTTCAGCACGATCGACTTCGCCATCTCCAGATTGGCCGAGCGGTCGACATAAACGTGGTTGACGCCCTCCAGATGGGCGAACACCGGCACGCGCGCTTCGGCTTCCACCCGCGCGACCAGGCTCTTGCCGCCGCGCGGCACGATCACATCGACGCCGCCGTTCAACCCGGTGAGCAATAGCCCAACCGCGGCGCGATCGCGGGTCGGCACCAGCGTGATCACGGCTTCCGGCAGACCCGCCTCGCGCAGGCCCTGCGCCAGGCACTCATGGATCGCGCGGCAGGAGCGGAAACTGTCGGAACCGCCGCGCAGGATCACGGCGTTGCCGGATTTCAGGCACAGCACGCCGGCGTCGGCCGCGACATTGGGGCGGCTTTCGAAGATCACGGCGATGACGCCGAGCGGCACACGGACGCGTTCGATGGTCATGCCGTTCGGCCGCCGCCAGCTCTCGGTGACGGCGCCGACCGGATCGGGAATGTTGCGCACGGTGGCGACGCCATCGGCCATCGCCTCGATGCGCGCCTGCGTCAGCGTCAAGCGGTCGACGAATGCCGAGGTCGCACCGCTCGCGCGCGCCTCGGCGACATCCTCGGCATTGGCGGCAAGGATGGTCGGTGCATTCTCGCGGATGGCACGCTCGATCGCGGCAAGGGCCCTGTTCTTCTGCTCGGGCGGCGCGAGCGCCAGCACGCGCGCAGCGGCACGCGCTTGTGTCGCGAGTTCATTCATGAGGGTCGGCAGATCGGCGTTACCGTCGATCGCCTTCAGCGGCGCAGTCATGGAGTGTCCCAGCGTTCTGTTAAGACCATGGTCTAGCACGGAAATCGGGGCCTTGGCGAGGCGAGGAACCGGCATGGCAGGTCGAACCGGGTCGGTTTCACCAATCGCCGGGAAGTCCGCAGGAGCTCGGCCAATGGCCTATTTGGCCGGAATAACCCCTGCAGGGCCGACCACCAGATCGTCGCGGTGGATCATCTCCGCCCGGCCGCTGATGCCTAGGATGGCCATCACGTCGGGGGAGGAGCGGCCCTTGATCTTGTCGGCCTCCTCTGCGTCGTAGGCGACGAGGCCGCGGCCGATCTCATGGGTATCGGGGCCACGGACGATCACCGCGTCGCCGCGGGCGAACTGGCCGTCGATCCGGATCACGCCGGCCGGCAACAGGCTCTTTCCGGCGCGTAGCGCGGCTACCGCGCCGGCGTCGATGGTCAGCGTGCCCTTCGGTTCCAGCGAGCCGGCGATCCAGCGTTTACGCGCTGTGATCGGGTTGGCCGGCGTCAGGAACCAGGTGCAGCGCCCGCCGTCCGCGATCGCCTGCAACGGATGCTCGATCTTGCCGGAGGCGATCAGCATGTGCGTGCCGCCGGTGGTCGCGATCTTGGCCGCTTCGATCTTGGTGCGCATGCCGCCGCGCGACAGCTCGGATCCAGCCTCGCCCGCCACCGCCTCTATCTCCGCGCTGATGCTTTCGACCACCGGGATCAGTTTTGCGTTGGGGTTGCCGGCTGGCGGCGCGTCATAGAGGCCGTCGATGTCGGACAGCAGGACGAGGAGATCGGCGCTCGCCATCGTAGCGACGCGGGCAGCGAGGCGGTCATTGTCGCCATAGCGGATCTCGTTGGTGGCGACCGTGTCGTTCTCGTTGATCACGGGCACCGCGCGCCATTCCAGGAGCTTGGCGATCGTCGAGCGCGCATTGAGATAGCGGCGGCGCTCCTCGGTATCCTGCAGCGTGACCAGGATCTGTCCGGCGCGAATCCCGTGATCGCCAAGCACTTCCGACCAGATCCGTGCCAGCGCGATCTGCCCGACGGCGGCTGCACCCTGGCTCTCCTCGAGCTTGAGGGGCCCGCGCGGCAGTTTCAACTGGCTACGTCCGAGCGCGATCGAACCGGAGGAGACGATCAACACCTCCCGGCCTTCCCGGTGCAGCTTGGCGATGTCGGCGGCGAGCGCAGACAGCCACGACGACTTGACCTCGCCCGCCTCGGAATCGATCAGGAGCGATGAGCCGACCTTGACGACGATACGGCGAAAGCGATTGAGCGCGGGGCGTTTCATGGGTTCGGTCGGAGTAGAGCAGCGGAGGGATGCGCACCACCCCTTACTTTGAAAGCGGCGCTCGGGAAAGAGCGTTGGAATCAACCCTGCGGCGTCGGTTGCGCCCAGGGTTCGGCATCAGTGCCGCCTTTGGCCTTGGCCGACACCGGCGCCTCGCCGATCACCTCGACCAGCGCCTTCAACGCGTCCGGAATGCCCTCGCCGGTGGCGGCGGAGACGAGCAGCGGCGTCTTCTTTGCCGCCCGTTTCAGCCGGTCCTTCTGCTTCTTCAATTCGTCCGGCGCGACCGCGTCGATCTTGTTCAGCGCGACGATCTCGATCTTCTCGGCGAGATGGCCCTCATAGGCCTCGAGCTCGGTACGTACCGTCTTGTAGGCCTTGCCGGCATGCTCGCAGGTGGCGTCGATCAGGTGCAACAGCACGCGGCAGCGCTCGACATGGCCCAAGAAGCGGTCGCCGAGGCCAGCGCCTTCATGCGCGCCCTCGATCAGCCCGGGGATGTCGGCGAGCACGAATTCGCGGCCCTGCGCGCTGACGACGCCGAGCTGCGGGTGCAGCGTGGTGAAGGGATAGTCCGCGATCTTCGGCTTGGCGGCGCTGACCACGGACAGGAAGGTCGATTTGCCGGCATTCGGCAGTCCGACCAGGCCCGCATCGGCGATCAGTTTCAGGCGGAGCCAGATCCAGCGTTCCTCGCCGGGCAGGCCGGGATTGGCATTGCGGGGGGCGCGGTTGGTGGACGACTTGAAATGCGCGTTGCCGAAACCGCCATTGCCCCCCTCGGCCAGCACGAATTTCTCGCCGAGCTTGGTGAAATCGTAGATCAGCGTCTCGCGGTCCTCGTCGAACACCTGGGTTCCCACCGGCACCTTCAGCACGATCGGCTTGCCATTGGCGCCATGGCGGTCCTTGCCCATGCCATTGGTGCCCTTTTGCGCCTTGAAATGCTGCTGGTAGCGGTAGTCGATCAGCGTGTTCAGCCCGTCGACCGCCTCGATGATGACGTCGCCGCCGCGCCCGCCATTGCCGCCGGAGGGCCCGCCGAACTCGATGAACTTCTCGCGCCGGAACGCGACGCAGCCGTTGCCGCCGTCGCCGGAGCGAATATAGACCTTTGCTTCATCGAGGAATTTCATGAGCCTACCATAGCGTTTTCGCGCGAAGCATGCCCCCGGACTTGATCCGAGGGTGGATACCGGTTCGCGCCAGAAAACGCGTCGAAACAAAAGGCTAGAGCCACGGTTTACCAAGGCTCTAGGTAAGGCAGCGGCGTTGAGGCGGCAACCCTGAAGCTGGCTGATCGGATAAAAGGCTTAACTGTCAGCCGGTTGCTGGTTCCGTAAAATCACGGCGAAGGTTCAGGCCGCCGGCTGGGCGGCCGCGTTCTCGTCGGCCAGCAGGTGCAACAGCGCACTCTTGATCGCGGCCTGCCGGGTCGGCGCAGTGATCTGCGCGCCCAGGAGGTCGGTGACATAGAACACGTCGCGGGCGCGCTCGCCGAAGGTCGCGACATGGGCGGAGGCGATATTGAGGTTGAGCTTCGAGATCGCGGTGGTGAGCTGGTACAGCAGGCCGGGCCGGTCGAGGCCGGAAACCTCGATCACGGTGTAGCGGTCCGACCACTGGTTGTTGATCGTCACTTCGGGCTCGACGGTGAACGCCTTCACCTTGTTGCCGCTGCTGCGATGGACGGCGCGGCGTGCCATCGCCTCGGGCAGGCGCAATTTGCCTTCCAGCACGTCCTCGATCATCTCGCCGATCCGGGTGGCGCGGCGGCCTTCATCCTCGTCGCGGTCGTATTCGCGGGAGATCGCGATGGTGTCGAGCGCGCGGCCGTCGGTCGTGGTGTAGATCTGGGCGTCGACGATATTGGCGCCAGCGGAAGCGCAGGCACCGGCGATGATCGACAATAGCCAGGGATGGTCGGTCGCCCAGATCGTCAGTTCGGTGACGCCGCGCGCCTCGTCGAATCCGACATTGATCGCAAGCTTGTGCCCGGCCTGCTCGCTGGCGCGGATGAAGCGCGCCTGGCGGATCTTGCGCGGCAATTCGACCTTGAGCCAGTACGCCGGATAGTGCCGCTCGATATAGGCGTTGAGCTCCGCCTCCGGCCATTCGGTGAAGGCGGCCCGGAATTCGGCCTGCGCCACCGCGATGCGGCGGGCACGGTTCACTTCCGAGAAGCCGCCGGTCAACACCGGCTCGGTCTCGTAATAGAGCGTGCGCAGGAGTTGCGCCTTCCAGCCGTTCCACACCCCGGGGCCGACGCCGCGGATGTCGGCGGTGGTGAGGATCGTCAGCAGCTTCATCTGCTCGACCGATTGCACGACGGCGGCAAAATTCTCGATCGTCTTGCGGTCGGAGAGATCGCGCGACTGCGCGACCGTCGACATCGTCAGGTGGTCCTCGATCAGCCATGCGACGAGCTCGGTGTCGGCGTTGCTGAAGCCGAGCCGGGGGCATAGCCGTCGCGCCACCTTCGCGCCGGCGACCGAATGATCCTCGGGCCGGCCTTTGGCGATATCGTGCAAAAGGGTCGCGATATAGAGCACCGGGCGATGCTCGGGGCGGATCTTGCGGAACAGGTCGCTGGCGACAATGAACTCGTCATTGCCGCCGCGCTCGATCTCCTGCAGGAAGCCGATGCAGCGGATCAGATGCTCGTCCACCGTGTAGTGGTGGTACATGTTGAACTGCATCATCGACACGATCTTGCCGAAGGCGCGGATGAAGTGACCGAGCACGCCGGTCTCGTTCATTCGCCGCAGCACGATCTCGGCATTGTCTGAGGTCAGGATCTCCATGAACAGCCGATTGGCTTCCGCGTCTTCGCGAAGCTGTGTGTTCACGAGCTTCAGCGAGCGCGTCACGGTGCGCATCGCGTCGGGGTGGAAGGCGAGGTTGTTCTTCTGCGCCAGGCGGAAGATGCGGATCAGGTTGACCGGATCGTGCTTGAAGACGTCGGGCGCGGCCAGGTTGATGCGGTTGTTGTCGACGATGAAGTCGTCGCTCTCGGGCACGCGCCGCTTGGTGCTGCCGGGCCGCAGGCGCGCCACCATGCGGCTCAGCACCGGCGCCGGCTTTTTCTGCTCTTCCTCCAGCTTGGCGCACAGGATCGCCGTGAGGTCGCCGACGTCCTTGGCGATCAGGAAGTAATGCTTCATGAAGCGCTCGACGTCCTGCATCCCGGGATGCGAGGTGTAGCCGAGCCTGACCGCGATCTCGCGCTGGACGTCGAACGACAGCCGCTCCTCGGCGCGGCCGGCGAAGAAATGGATGTTGCAGCGCACCGACCACAGGAAATCGGCGCAGCGGCGGAAGGTGCGGTATTCCTGCGCGTCGAACACGCCGCGTTCGAGCAATTCATCGGTCTCGCGCACGCGGTAGACGTATTTCGCGATCCAGAACAGCGTGTGCAGGTCGCGCAGGCCGCCCTTGCCGTCCTTGACATTGGGCTCGACCAGATAGCGCGACTGTCCGGCGCGGCGGTGCCGCTCCTCGCGCTCGGCCAGCTTGGCGGTGACAAATTCGGCAGCGGTGCCCTGCACGACGTCCTTGTCGAATCGGTCGACCAGTTCGTCATAGAGCGGCCGGTCGCCGGTCAGGAACCGCGTCTCCAGGATGGCGGTGCGGATCGTCATGTCGCCGCGCGCCTGGCGGATCGATTCGTCGACCGACCGCGTGGCGTGGCCGACCTTCAGTCCCATGTCCCACAGGCAATAAAGGATCGCTTCGGCGACCTGCTCGCCCCAGGCGGTCTGCTTGTAGGGCAGGATGAACAACAGATCGATGTCGGATTCCGGCGCCATCAGGCCGCGGCCATAGCCGCCGGTGGCGACGACCGCCATGCGCTCCTCGCCGGAGGGGATCGGCGAGTGATAGAGATGCTTGGTCGCCGCCGCATAGAGGATGCGGATGATCTCGTCCTGCACGATGCAGAGCCGCTCCGCGCAGCGTCGGCCGTGGCGGTCCTTGAGCAGTACGGCCTGTGCCGTGGCGCGTGCCGCGATCAATTCCGCCTTGAGCAGTTGCGCCATGGCCGAGCGGAATTGGTCCTCGCGTCCCGCGTGTTTCTCGGCGAGCGCGTCGACCGCGGCGGTGATCCGCGCGGTATCGAAACGGTCATCCACTTCCGGGCGGGGTTCGGCCACGACACTATCCATGGTCTATCCCGATAAAGGACGGCGCCTGTGCTGTCACGGGACATTGTGGCCCCGCGATCACTCTGTGCTGAATTCCAGTTGATTTGGGCAAATTCATTCTCGCGCGGCCGCCTTCAGGATCCGGATTTTCTCATTGACCTTGCGGCCTAACTCATTGAGATGAAATGACGTTTTAACAAGATTTTCCAGTACCTGGAGGCTGAGGATGGTCCGGATTTCACGGCGCACTGTGGCTGCGATGATTGCAGGTTTGGCGCTTGCGCCCGCGGCAAGTTTTGCGGCGGAGCCGCTCAAGGAGATACGCATCGACTGGGCGACCTACAATCCGGTCTCGCTGGTCCTGAAGCAGAAAGGGCTCCTGGAAAAGGAGTTCGCCAAGGACGGCATCAGCATCGTCTGGGTGCAATCCGCCGGCTCCAACAAGGCGCTCGAATTCCTCAACGCGGGATCGATCGATTTGGGTTCGACGGCGGGCTCGGCCGCGCTGGTCGCCAAGATCAACGGCAACCCGATCAAGTCGATCTATGTCTATTCGCGTCCCGAATGGACCGCGCTGGTCACGGGCAAGGATTCCAAGATCGCCTCGGTCGCCGACCTCAAGGGCAAGCGCGTCGCGGTGACCCGCGGTACCGATCCGCACATCTTCCTGGTGCGGGCACTACTTGATGCCGGCCTCTCTGAAAAGGACATCACGCCGGTGCTGCTCCAGCACGCCGACGGCAAGACCGCGCTGATCCGCGGCGATGTCGACGCCTGGGCCGGCCTCGATCCGATGATGGCGCAGGCCGAAGTCGAGGACGGCGCAAAATTGTTCTTCCGCAAGGCGGACGCCAACACCTGGGGCATCCTTAATGTGCGCGAGCAGTTCCTGAAGGACCACCCGGACGTCGTGCGCCGCGTGCTCGCTACTTACGAAGAGGCCCGCAAATATTCGCTGGCGAATTACGACGAGCTGAAGAAGACCTTCATTGCCGTAACCAAGCTGCCGGAGGCCGTGGTCGACAAGCAGCTCAAGGAGCGCACCGAGTTGACCCACAGCCGGATCGGCGCCCCGCAGCGCGATTCGATCCTCGCCGCAGGGCTCGCGCTGCAGCAGGCCGGCGTGGTCGATGCCAAGGTCGACGTGAAGGCGGTGCTGAATTCGCTGATCGACGACCAAGTCCCTCTGCCGACGAATTGACGATCCGTAGCCCGGGTGGAGCTCAGCGAAACTCGGGCTACGAAGCCTCGACGATTTGAGCTGTCGTCCCGGGCAAGCGAAGCGCGACCCGGGACCCAACCACGAATGTTCGATGTGGCGCGACGTTGGGGCCCCAGCCCTGCCTTACCACCGGCTCCTGTGGTTATGGATCCCCGCTTTCGCGGGACAAAGTGGGGTGAGACCCACCTTGCAATCTGGCGCGGGAAAGGGTTCTTGCCGTGGCGATGACCATTGAAGTGCCAGTGCTGGAACAACCCGACGCCGCCATGCCGCCTGCGGCGGTGCGGCTGTCGCGTTTTGTGCGGCCCGCGCTCGGGCTGCTGCTGCCAGCGGGTCTCGCCGTCGGCTGGGAGCTCGCGGTCTGGCTCGGTTATTCCAACGGCCGGCTGGTGCCGCCGCCGACGAAAGTCTTCGCCACGATCGTGGAACTGGCGAAAAGCGGCGAGCTGTCGCGGCACATCATCACGACGCTCTCTCGCGTTGCCGCGGGCTTTGCGCTCGGCGTCGTCGCCGGCACGCTGCTCGGCGCCGTCTCCGGCTATTGGGGACTGGCGCGGCGGCTGCTCGATCCGACCGTGCAGGCGCTGCGGGCGATCCCCTCGATTGCCTGGGTGCCGCTGTTCATCCTCTGGCTCGGCATTTTCGAAACCTCGAAGGTCGCGCTGATCGCGGTCGGCGTGTTCTTCCCGGTCTATCTCGGCGTGATGGGCGCGATCCTCTCGGTCGATCGCAAGATCGTCGAGGTCGGCCGCATCTTCCGCCTCTCGGGCCCGGCGATGATCCGGCGCATCCTGTTGCCGGCGGTCTTGCCGGCTTACGTGGTGGCGCTCCGCGTCGGCCTTGGTCTCGGCTGGATGTTCGTGGTTGCCGCCGAGTTCATGGGCGCCTCCGAGGGGCTCGGCTATCTCCTGATCGACGGCCAGCAGCTCGGCAAGCCGGCGCAGATCGTCGCCGCGATCGTGATCTTCGCGATCCTCGGCAAGACCACCGACTGGCTGATCGAGCTCGCCACCGCGCCGCTCCTGCGCTGGCAGGACGCCTTCGGCCGCGAGCGCGGAGCCGCCTGATGCTCGCGCTCGACAAGGTCGGCAAGACCTATCCCAACGGGGTCCATGCACTGTCGCGCTTCTCTGCCGAGATCAAGCCGGGCGAAATCATCGCCATCATCGGCGGCTCCGGTTGCGGCAAGTCGACGCTGCTCCGCGCCATCGCCGGGCTCGATCGCGCCACGTCGGGCACGGTGACGCTCGATGGCGACACCATCACCGCGCCGCACGCCAAGATCGGCATCATCTTCCAGGAGCCGCGGCTGCTGCCATGGCTCAGCGTCGCCGACAATATCGGTTTCGGTCTTTCCGACCTGCCAGCCGATGCGCGGCGTGAAAAGGTCACCCGCGCGCTGGCCCGTGTCGGCCTCACTGACAAGGCCAATGCCTGGCCGCGCGAGCTTTCCGGCGGGCAGGCGCAGCGGGTGGCGATCGCGCGCGCTTTGGTGCCGCAGCCGGAGGTGCTGCTCTTGGACGAGCCGTTCTCCGCGCTCGACGCCTTCACCCGGCGCGACCTGCAGGATCATTTGCTCGACCTCTGGGCCGACACTCGCCCGACGCTGATCCTGGTGACGCATGACGTCGACGAGGCCGTGGTGCTGGCGGACCGCGTGCTGGTGATGCGGCCGCGGCCGGGCCGGCTGTTCGAGGAGATCGCGATCAACCTGGCGCGGCCGCGCGACCGAAGTTCGGCACATTTCGACAATTTCAAGCGCCGCGTGCTGACGGCGCTCGATCGTTCGCTCGACCGCAACGTGCCTGACAGCGAGGCGGCCGCGAATGCAGGCGAGGCGATGTGGTGGTGACAGCGGTGCGATAAGGCAGTACACCCGGAGGCAGAAAATCCGGGAGAACAACAATGGACGCCACCGAGCTCCGCGCGCTGCAAGCCCCGATCAAGGAACGCTACAAGGCCGATCCCGCCACCGCCGTCATCACCCTGAAAGCCAAGGGCTCGATCGAGAGCGAAGGCATCGCCTGCAAGGTCGAAACCGGCCGCGCGCTCGCGGTCGCGGGCCTCCATCCGGCGACCGGCGGCTCCGGGCTGGAACTCTGTTCCGGCGACATGCTGCTCGAGGCGCTGGTCGCCTGCGCCGGCGTGACCTTGAAATCAGTGGCGACCGCGATCGAAGTGCCGCTCAAGAGCGGCAACGTGTTCGCCGAGGGCGATCTCGATTTCCGCGGCACGCTCGGTGTCGACAAGGAGGCCCCGGTCGGCTTCGCCGAGATCCGCCTGCGCTTCGAGGTCGACACCGACGCGCCGCAGGACAAGCTCGACCTCCTCTTGAAGCTGACCGAACGCTATTGCGTGGTCTACCAGACCATCAGGCACGGCCCGGAGGTCGCGGTCTCGCTGAAGCGGGCGTGATGTCTTGTCTTACCTCTCCCATAGGGAGAGGTCGCGCCGAAGGCGCGGGTGAGGGGCTTCGCTTCCTCGAGGGACCTGAACCCTCACCCGATTTGCTGCGCAAATCGACCTCTCCCTATGGGAGAGGTGAAAGCGGCCGTCGCTACGGCGATCCTGCAATAAATTCTTCGGCGCCGATGCCCCCCGAATTCATCTTCCTGCTGACGCTGCTATTGCGCATGGCGACCACCGCCGCCTTTGTCGTGACCGCCTCCATCATCACCGAGCGTTCGGGGCCAGTGATCGGCGCGCTGGTGGCAACGCTGCCGATCTCGGCGGGGCCATCCTATGTCTTCCTCGCGCTCGACCATGATGCGGCGTTCATCGCCGAGGGCGCGCTCGCCAGCCTGCCCATCAACGCGGCGACGATCTATCTTGGACTGACCTATGTCGTGCTGGCACAGCGCCATAGTGCGCTGCTCAGCACGGTCGCCGCCGTCGCGGTATGGCTCCTGCTCGCGTCCATCTTCCGCCAGTTCCACTGGACGCTTGCCGCCGGGCTGATCGTGAACGTCATCACCTTTGCGATCTGCGTGCCGCTGTTGCAGCGCTATCGCCATGTGAAGAAGATGCCGCTGATCACCCGCCGCTGGTACGACATCCCGCTGCGCGCCTCGCTGGTCGCGACATTGGTCGCGATCGTGGTGACGTCCTCAGGCTGGGTCGGCCCGCGTGTCAGCGGCATCATCGCGCTGTTTCCGGTGGTGTTCACGTCGATGATGCTGATCCTGCATCCGCGCATCGGCGGCCCGCCGACGGCCGCCGTGATCGCCAACGGCGCCTGGGGCCTGATGGGATTTGGGCTTGCGGTCGCGGTGCTCCACCTCGCCGCGCTGCAGTTCGGCTCGGCGATCGGCCTGAGTCTTGCGCTCGCCACCTGTGTGAATTGGAATCTCGGCCTGTGGTGGCATGGCCGGCGACGATTGCTTCGAACGTAGGGTGGGCAAAGCGTAGCGTGCCCACCTTTCTTGCACCGAACGTGGAGGGTGGGCACGCTGCGCTTTGCCCACCCTACGGCAGTGTCTAACGCTTCGGCAGTTTTGCTTTCAGCGTATAGAGCGCCTCCAGCGCCTCGCGTGGCGACATCTCGTCCGGATGCAGCGCTTTCACTGCTTCCACCAAAAGCTCCGCTTCGCTCGGCGGTGCTGCTTCCGCGGCGGCGCGGGAGGGGACGGCGAACAGTGGGAGGTCATCGACCAACGCGCGCGCGGTCTGGCCGCGGTCCTGCGCCTCCAGTTTCGCCAGCACGGACTTTGCGCGGCTGATCACCGCCGGCGGCAGACCTGCGAGCTTGGCTACCTGGATGCCGTAGGAGCGGTCAGCCGAGCCCGGCAGCACCTCGTGCAGGAACACGACATTGCCCTGCCATTCCTTCACCCGCACCGTGGCGTTGAACAGCCGCGGCAGTCTTGCCGAGAGCGCGGTGAGCTCGTGATAATGCGTCGCGAACAGCGTACGGCAGCGGTTGTTCTCGTGCAGATGCTCGATCGCGGCCCAGGCGATCGACAGACCGTCGAAGGTGGCCGTGCCGCGGCCGATCTCATCCAGGATCACGAGCGAACGCTCGCTGGCCTGGTTGAGGATCGCCGCCGTCTCGACCATCTCGACCATGAAGGTCGAGCGTCCGCGCGCGAGATCATCAGCCGCGCCGACGCGGGAGAACAGGCGATCGATGATGCCGATCCGCGCTCGTGATGCCGGCACATAGCTGCCGATCTGGGCGAGCAGCGCGATCAGCGCATTCTGGCGCAGGAAGGTCGATTTGCCGGCCATGTTCGGACCGGTGAGCAGCCAGAGCTGTCCGGATTTCTGCGCCGGCCCTGGCGACAGGTCGCAGGCGTTGGCGATGAACGGCTGGCCGTCGCGCTTCAAGGCCTGCTCGACCACCGGATGGCGGCCGCCTTCGATCGCAAAGCCCAGGGAATGATCGACCTCGGGCCGCACATAATTCTCGTCGACCGCGAGCTTTGCCAGCGCGGTCGCGACATCGAGCAGTGCGAAGGCGAGCGCGGCGGCGCGCAGATCGTCGCTTGCGGCGAGTGCCATGGCAGAGAGCCGGTCGAATATCTCGAGCTCGAGATTGAGCGAGCGGTCGCCGGCATTGGCGATCTTGGCTTCGATCTCGCCGAGTTCGGAGGTGGTGAAGCGGACCTGGCCGGCAAGCGTCTGGCGATGGATGAAGGTCGCGTTCAAGGGCGGCGTCATCAATTTGTCGCCGTGTTGCGCGGTCACCTCGACGAAATAGCCGAGCACGTTGTTATGGCGGATCTTGAGCGCCTTGACGCCGGTGTCCTCGGCGTAGCGCGCCTGCATCGAAGCGACGACGAGGCGCGAGGCGTCGCGCAGGTTGCGGCTCTCGTCGAGCGCGGCCTCATAGCCTTCGCGGACGAAACCGCCGTCGCGCTTGATCAGCGGCAATTGCTCGGCGAGCCCACGCTCGAACTCATGCGCCAAGTCCCGCGACGGACGGCGCAGCGCCTCCATCACGGCCACGATTTCCGCCGGCGGCTGGTCGAGCTGCGCCAGCCGCACCAAGGCCTGATCGGCGGCCAGGATGCCGTCGCGGAGCCCAGCGAGATCGCGCGGGCCGCCGCGGCCGACCGACAGCCGTGCCAACGCGCGCGACATGTCCGGCGCCGCGCGCAGCACGCTGCGGATATCCTCACGTGCCGCACTATCGGCGACGAAGGCCGAGATGGCATCGAGCCGCCGCGTGATCGTAGTGCTGTCGGTGAGCGGCGCCGCGAGCCGCTGTGCCAGCAGGCGTGAGCCGGCGGCGGTCACAGTGCAATCGATCGCATCGAGCAGCGAGCCGCGGCGTTCGCCGGCCAAGGTGCGTGTCAATTCGAGATTGGCGCGCGTCGCCGGGTCGATCGCCATGGTGGTGCCGACCGCCTCGCGCGCGGGTGGTGACAGCGGCGGGCGTTTGCCCACCTGCGTGCGGTCGATATAGGTAACGGCGGCCGCGGCGGCCGTTGCTTCCAATCGCGACATCGCGGCGAGGCCGTCCATGGTCGCGACCGCGAAATAGTCGCACAGCCGCCGCTCGGCGGTGGCGCCGTCGAAGACGTCACGAGTAAGCGGCGTCACCGCCGGCAATTCGCGCAACACTGGCCCGAACTCGACGTCGCTGTAGAGCGCGTCGGTGACGATGGCTTCATTTGGATTGATGCGCGCCAGCGTCGCCGGAAGCTCGGCGACAGAGCACTCCGTTACCATGAATTCGGAAGTCGAAATATCGATCCAGGCCAGCCCAATGCGGTCGCCGCCGGACGAGCCGCGGGCGCGGGCGAGCGCGAGCAGGTAATTGTTGGTGCGGGCATCGAGTAGCGTGTCCTCGGTCAGCGTGCCCGGCGTCACCAGCCGCACCACGTCGCGCTTCACCACGCTCTTGTTGCCGCGGGCGCGCGCCGTTGCCGGATCCTCGCTCTGCTCGCACACGGCGACGCGGTGGCCCGCCGCGATCAATCGGTGCAGGTAATCCTCGGCGCGTTCCACCGGCACCCCGCACATCGGGATGTCCATACCCTGATGCTTGCCGCGCTTGGTCAGGACAATGCCGAGTGTCTTTGAAGCGATCTCGGCGTCCTCGAAGAACAGTTCGTAGAAATCGCCCATTCGATAGAACAGGAGCAGGCCCTGATTGGCGGACTTGATTTCGAGGTACTGTTCCATCATCGGCGTGATGCGCGCGGGCGTTTCCGCACTCGGTGTCGCCTCGGATGGAACGGGAATGGGCTGCTGGACGGTCATGAGGGGGCGGAAACTACAAAATTTCGCTCTCCCGTCCCACCGCTTTGCCCCGCGATATTGGGTTTTCCACCCTCTCCACGCCCCCGACCTCATTTCAACGCGGGCGAGGGACGCGTCCGCCTCAATTGACCTCCTGCTAACCCGCTCCTAAAACTCGCCATCAATCCAAGCCTAGCGCGCAAGTCCGCGGCAATCAGGGAGAGAAATCAATGCGTGATGTGTATATCTGCGATGCCGTCCGGACCCCGATCGGTCGCTTCGGCGGCTCACTCGCCAAGGTGCGCACCGACGATCTCGCTGCCACCCCGATCAAGGCGCTGATGGCCAAGCATCCGAACCTAGACTGGTCGCAGGTGGATGAGGTCTTTTTCGGCTGCGCCAACCAGGCCGGCGAGGACAACCGCAATGTTGCGCGCATGGCGCTGCTGCTCGCGGGCATGCCTGAGTCGATTCCCGGCCAGACGCTGAACCGGCTTTGCGCCTCCGGTCTCGACGCGGTCGGCGCGGCCGGCCGCGCCATCCGCGCCGGCGAGATCGATTTCGCGATTGCTGGCGGTGTCGAATCGATGACGCGGGCGCCATTCGTGATGGGCAAGGCGGCGGAAGCGTTCTCGCGCTCGGCCGAAATCTTCGACACCACGATCGGCTGGCGCTTCATCAATCCCCTGATGAAAGCGCAGTATGGCGTCGATGCGATGCCGGAGACCGGCGAGAACGTCGCCGAGGAATTCCAGGTTTCGCGCGCCGACCAGGATGCGTTCGCGATCCGCTCGCAGCAGCGCGCCGGTGCCGCAATCGCGGCCGGCTATTTCGCCGAGGAGATCACCCCGGTCTCCGCGCCGGGTGGCAAGGCGGGCCCCATTACCGTTGACAAGGACGAGCATCCACGTCCGGAGACGACGCTGGAAGGCCTCGCCAAGCTGAAGCCGGTAGTGCGCAACCCCGGCACGGTGACGGCCGGCAACGCCTCCGGCGTCAATGACGGCGCCGCCGCGATGATCCTTGCCTCCGAGGCCGCCGTGAAGAAGCACGGATTGACGCCGCGGGCGCGCATCCTCGGGCTCGCCTCGGCCGCGGTGCCGCCGCGCATCATGGGCATCGGCCCGGTGCCGGCGACGCGCAAATTGATGGAGCGGCTCGGCCTCAAGATCACTGATTTCGATTTGATCGAACTCAATGAGGCCTTCGCCTCGCAGGGCATAGCCTGCCTGCGCCAGCTCGGGGTCAAGGAGGATGCCGACTTCGTGAACCCGCATGGCGGCGCGATCGCGCTCGGCCATCCGCTTGGCATGAGCGGCGCGCGGCTCGTCTTGACAGCGGTGCATGGCATGGAAAAGCGGGGCGGGAAGCTTGCCTTGGCAACCATGTGCGTCGGCGTCGGCCAGGGCGTTGCAGCGGCGATCGAGAAGTTGAACTGACCTCTCTCCGTCATTGCGAGGAGCCAACGGGTCCCGCCTTTGGCGGGCCCGATGACAGGCTCCGCGACCAAGCAATCCATGCCTCGGCAAATGGCGAAATGGATTGCTTCGCTGCGCTCGCAATGACGGGACGAGGGACGGAAAAGCAAAACAGCGCTTTTCCGGATTAGTTATATCCTATAATGATCTGACGGCTGGCTCACCGGCAAGGAGCGCCAGGGAGGAAATCATCATGACCTTGCTCTATCCGCTGCAATCGCTCGCGGCGCATCCGCCGCGGCTGTCGCCGGGTTATCGCTCGACGGTCAAGCGCTCGCCGCAAAAGCCGTTGATCCCGATCCGGCAAACGCTCTCCGAACTGACCGGTCCGGTCTATGGCCACGAAACAGTGCGCGAGAACGATCACGACCTCACCATTCAGCACAAGGGCGAGCCGCTTGGCGAACGCATCATCGTGCACGGCCATGTGCTCGACGAGGACGGCCGCGGCGTGCCCCACGCGCTGGTGGAGTTGTGGCAAGCCAATGCCTGCGGCCGCTACGTCCATGTCGTCGACCAGCATCCGGCGCCGCTCGATCCGAACTTCACCGGCGCCGGCCGCGCGCAGACCGATGCGAGCGGCTATTACAGGTTCGTCACCATCAAGCCCGGCGCCTACCCGTGGGGCAATCACCACAACGCCTGGCGCCCGGCCCACATCCATTTCTCGGTGTTCGGCCATGCCTTCATCTCGCGCCTGGTGACGCAGATGTATTTCCCGGGCGATCCCTTGTTTCCGTTCGATCCGATCTTCAACTCGGTAACGGACGAGAAGGCGCGCGCGCGGATGATCTCCTCGTTCGACCTTGAGAACACCCAGCCGGAATGGGCGCTGTGCTACCGCTTCAACATTGTCTTGCGCGGCAGGAACGCGACGCCGATGGAGAATAAACAGTGAGCGAGCAGCGGCCGGACGGCATCACACCATCGCAGACGGTCGGCCCGTATTTCAAATACGGCCTGACGCCGAACGGCGAGTACGCGTGGAACGACGCCTTCACCAACAATCTGATCACCCCTGACGTTTCCGGCGAGCGCATCCGCGTCGAAGGCACGGTGTTCGACGGCGACGGCGTGCCGGTGCCGGACTGCATGCTGGAGATCTGGCAGGCCGACGCACAGGGCCGGTTCTCCGATCCGCAAGATGCCCGCGCGCTGCCGAACAGCTCGTTCAAGGGATTTGGCCGCGTCGGCACCGATGCCAAGGGCGGCTATTCCTTCGACACCATCAAGCCGGGGCAAGTGCCCGACCCCGACGGCAAGCCGCAGGCGCCGCACATCCTGCTCGCGGTGTATGCGCGCGGCATGCTGCTGCATCTCTACACGCGGATCTATTTCGATGATGAGACGGCCAACGCCGACGACCCCGTGCTGGCGCTGGTGCCGGCCGATCGCCGCGCGACATTGATCGCCAAGCGCAAGGCGGGCGCTGCCAATCCGGCCTATGTGCTCGACATCCACCTGCAGGGCGACAACGAGACCGTGTTCTTCGACGTCTAAGGTCACGCCTCAGCATTCTCTCGTCATGGCCGGGCTTGACCCGTCCATCCATCTCCAACGAGTCGTTTGCGAAGATGGATGGATACGCGGGTCAAGCCCGCGTATGACGGCTGGGTTGCGCGGCAGGCCTCACCGCACATTCGGCAAATAGCGCGATCCCTCCTTTCCGAGGAACTCCAGCATCGCCTGCGCCGGCGGCAGCAGGATCTTGTCGGCGCGGCGGATCGCGTGCCATTGGCGCATCACCGGCAGGCCCGCGACCTTGAGCACGACCAGCCGTCCTTCCTCCAACTCGTGGAAGACGGTGTGCTGTGAGATGAAGGCGATGCCGAGCCCGGCCATCACCGCCTGCTTGATGGTCTCGTTGCTGTCCATGGCCATGCCGACCTTGGGCTCGATCCGATGCTTCTGGAAGAACTGCTCCATCAGCAGCCGCGTGCCGGAGCCGTGCTCGCGGGTGATGAAGGTCTCGCCAGCAAGATCGGTAGCGGCGACGCGCTTCTTTCCATTGAGCCGATGATCGGCGGCGGCGATGATCACGTGCGGATGCCTGCCGAGCGGGCGCATCTCGACCTCGATGTCCGCTGGCGGCTGCCCCATCACGGCGATATCGAGGTCGTAGCCGCGTAGCGCATCGCGGATGTCCTCGCGATTGCCGATTCTGAGCGTCACGTCGATCTTCGGGAAGCGTTGCGAGAACGCCGCGATCGCGAACGGCACAAAATATTTGGCGGTGCTGACTGCGCCCATCGCGACGCGCCCGCCGTTCTTGCCCGCGATCATGTCGAGCGACTGCTCGCAGTCGGCGAGCGCGGATTCGATACGCTCGACCAGCGCGAGAACGGTGCGGCCGGCATCCGTTAACGCCATGCCTTCAACAGTGCGCTGGATCAGCGGCAGGCCGGCAAGATCCTGCAGGTTGCGAAGCTGCAGGGTGACCGCCGGCTGGGTAAGGTTGAGCCGGTTGGCCGCGCCCGTGATCGAGCCGGCCGCATGCACGGCGGTCAACGCGCGCAGCTGACGAATGGTGAGGTCGCGCGAGAAATGTCCCGGCATGAGTATCTCCATAAAAAATACTTTGGCCACACTTAAGATATTAAAATTTCACTAATTCTGCAATCCGCGTGTTGATAGTGGCGACAGCGACTCCGCTCCGGAGCCGCTTCAAGCGAAGCCCCGTCGAGAGGGCTCGGTGAACGGGAGAGCGGCCGTGGATCATCTTCCTGCATTGCATGCCTATCTCGACGACCCCGCGCGTCAGGACACCCTCCGCGCGGCAGCCGTGGCGGTGGTCGAGGCGCTGGCCGCGGCCGCGGTCGAACTCGCAGGCATCATCGCCTCGGGCCCGTTGGTCGGCATCACCGGCCGTGACGGTGCGGTCAATCCGGCCGGCGACACCCAAAAGGACATCGATGTTGTCGCAGATCGCCTGATGCGCGACGCCCTGCGTACAGCGCCGGTGGCGGCCGTGCTCTCGGAGGAAGTGGAACTGCCGGAGACGCTCGACGCCGAGGCGCCGCTCTGTGTCGCGATCGATCCGCTCGACGGCTCGGCCAACCTTGCGAACAACATCTCGGTCGGCACCATCTTTTCCATCCGGCCCAAGGCGCGCGACATCCTCTCGACCTTCTTCGAGCCCGGCACCGCGCAGATTGCCGCCGGCTGTTTCATCTACGGCCCGCAGACCGTGCTGGTGCTGGCGCTGGACCAGCGCGTCGACGTCTTCACCCTGTATCCGCCGCGGCGCGAATTCGTGCTGACCGGGCGCGGTATCCGGATTCCGCCCGATACGCCGGAGTTCGCGATCAACGCCTCCAATCGCCGGCACTGGAGCGGCGCGGTGCGCGGCTATATCGACGAATGCCTCGCCGGCGCCAATGGCGAGCGCGGCCGCGACTTCAACATGCGCTGGATCGGCTCATTGGTGGCGGAAGCCTACCGCATCCTGGTCCGTGGCGGCGTGTTTCTCTATCCAGCCGATGCGCGCCCGGCCTACCGCGAAGGCCGCCTGCGCCTGCTCTACGAAGCCCATCCCGTGGCGCTGATCATGGAATGGGCTGATGGCGCCGCCTCCAGCGGGCGCGCCCGCATTCTCGAACTTTCGGCGCGGACGCCGCACCAGCGGGTGCCCTTGATCATGGGATCGCCGCGCACCGTGCGCGACATCGATATGATGCACGAAGGTGTCGAGCCGCTGTTCGAAAACGCCGACGCGCCGTTGTTCGCGCGCCGCGGACTGTTTCGCTGAAGGAGGCCGGCATGTCGCGGCGTCACCCCATCATATCGGTCACAGGTTCTTCCGGCGCCGGAACGACATCGGTCAGGAAGACCTTCGAGAACATCTTCCGGCGCGAGAATGTCAGCGCCGCCTATGTCGAAGGCGATGCCTTCCACCGTTACGATCGCGCCGAGATGCGCAGCAAGATGGTTGAGGAGGCCGAGCGCGGCAACAAGCATTTCAGCCATTTCAGCCCCGAAACCAATTTGTTCGAGGAACTCGAAAAACTGTTCCGCGACTATAGCGAGTCCGGCACTGGGACGACGCGGCACTATGTGCACGACGAGCAGGAGGCGCGGCTCTACGGCGGCGATCCCGGCACTTTCACCAAGTGGGAGTCGTTGCCGGAGAGTTCCGATCTGCTGTTCTATGAGGGCCTGCATGGCGCCGTCGTCACCGAGAAGGTGAATGTTGCCAAATATGCCGACCTCAAGATCGGCGTCGTCCCCGTCATCAATCTCGAATGGATCCAGAAGCTGCATCGCGATCGCAGCCACCGCGGCTATTCCACGGAGGCAGTGACCGACACCATCCTGCGGCGCATGCCTGATTATGTGAACTACATCTGCCCGCAGTTCACCGAGACCGACATCAACTTCCAGCGCGTGCCGACGGTCGACACGTCGAACCCGTTCATCGCGCGCTGGATCCCGACGCCGGACGAATCGATGGTCGTGATCCGGCTGAAGAATCCGCGTGGCATCGATTTTCCCTATCTGCTCTCGATGATCCCGCACAGCTTTATGTCGCGCGCCAATTCGATCGTGATCCACGGCGCCAAACTCGACCTGGCGATGCAGCTCATCCTCACCCCGCTGATTCTGCAACTGATGGAACGAAAGAGGCGAACGATATGACCGCACTTGCGTCTGTGGCCAGCCGCACCCAAGTCAGCCATGCCGAGATGGCGAACGCCATCCGCTTCCTCGCCATCGATGCCGTGGAGAAGGCGAAGTCCGGGCATCCCGGCATGCCGATGGGCATGGCCGATGTTGCGACCGTGCTGTTTTCGCGCTTCCTCAAATTCGACCCCGATGATCCGGCCTGGCCCGACCGCGACCGTTTCGTGCTCTCGGCCGGCCATGGCTCGATGCTGCTCTACGCGCTGCTGCATCTGACCGGCTATGAAGGCGTCACGCTGGATCAGCTCAAGGCCTTCCGCCAGTGGGGATCGGCGACTCCAGGCCATCCCGAATATGGCCACACGCCCGGCGTGGAGACGACGACCGGCCCGCTCGGGCAGGGCATCGCGACCGCCGTCGGCATGGCGCTCGCCGAGCGATTGATGAATGCGCGGTTCGGCGACGAACTCGTCGACCACTTCACCTATGTCATCGCCGGCGATGGCTGTCTGATGGAAGGCATCAGCCACGAGGCGATCTCGCTCGCCGGGCATTTGCGGTTGAACCGGCTGATCGTGCTGTTCGACGACAACCGGATCTCGATCGACGGCGCGACGTCACTGTCCTGTTCCGACCATCAGCTCGCGCGTTTCAGGGCCTCCGGCTGGTCGGCCTGCCGGATCGACGGCCATGATCCGCAAGCGGTTGCGAGGGCGATCGATGAAGCCAGGAAGAGTGACCTGCCGTCGCTGATCGCCTGCCAGACCGTGATCGGCTTCGGCGCGCCGAACCGGGAAGGCAGCGAGAAGGTTCACGGTGCACCGCTCGGATCGGACGAGGTCGCCAAAACGCGGGCAGCGCTCGATTGGCGCTACGAGCCATTTGAAGTTCCGCCAGCCGTGCTTGCCGAATGGCGCGAGATCGGCGCACGCGGCCGGGCGGCGCGCCGCGCCTGGATCGAGCGTTCACGGAGCGCCTGCAATGGCGGCGGCAGGTCGCCGTTCCACGATGCGCTGAACAAAAAGCTGCCCGGCGCCTATACCGAGGCGATGGCGAAGCTGAAGGAGCGTTTCGCGGCCGAGCGTCCCAAGCTTGCGACACGGCAGGCGTCGCAGCAGGTGATCGATGTGATCGCCGAAGCGCTGCCAAACCTGCTCGGCGGCTCGGCCGACCTGACGCACTCCAATCTCACGCTGGCGAAATCACAGGTGCCAGTGCGGTCGGGCTGGCTGCACGGCAGCTATATCCATTATGGCGTCCGCGAGCATGCCATGGCGGCGGCGATGAACGGCATCGCGTTGCACGGCGGCTTCGTCCCCTACGGCGGAACATTCCTCGCGTTCGCCGACTATAGCCGCCCCGCGATCCGGCTCGCTGCGCTGATGGGCGTCCGCGTCATCCACGTCATGACGCACGATTCGATCGGGCTGGGCGAGGACGGTCCGACGCACCAGCCGGTCGAGCATCTCGCCGCGCTCCGTGCAATTCCCAATCTGCTGGTGTTCCGCCCTGCCGATCCAATCGAGACCGCGGAAGCCTGGGACTGCGCGCTGCAAGCCGAGACCTCGCCGTCGATCCTGTGCCTGTCGCGGCAGGCGCTGCCCGCCTTCCGCGACGCGACCGACAGCAACCACGTCGCGCTTGGCGCCTATGTGGCGATCGAGCCGGATGGAGGCCGTGACGTCACGCTGATTGCAACCGGCTCGGAAGTCTCGATCGCGCTCGAAGCGGCCAAGCTGCTCGGAAGTGAGAATATCCGCGCCGCCGTCGTTTCCGCCCCGTGCTTCGATCTGTTCCGGAAGCAGCCGCGCGACTACCAGGCCAAGGTGCTGGGCGATGCGCCACGTGTCGGCGTCGAGGCCGCGATCGAGGGCGATTGGGCGCGCTGGCTTGGCGATGATGGCGAGTTCGTCGGCATGAACGGTTTCGGCGCCTCCGCGCCCGCTGAGGTGCTCTACCGCGAGTTCGGCATTACGCCGGCCGCCGTCGCGGCTGCGGCCAGGCGCGTGATCCAGCAGGCAAACGAAAGGAAATAAGCATGGCGCGGATAACCTTGAGGCAACTGCTGGATCATGCCGCCGAGCGCGGCTACGGCGTGCCGGCTTTCAACATCAACAATATGGAGCAGGGCCTTGCGATCATGGAGGCGGCGTCGGCCTGCGATGCGCCCGTCATCATCCAGGCCTCACGCGGCGCGCGCGCCTATACGGGTGACATCATGCTGTCGAAGATGATCGATGCGCTCGAGGAGATGTATCCGGACGTGCCGCTGTGCCTGCATCTCGATCATGGCAACGAGGAATCCACCTGCGCCACCGCGATCCGCTATGGCTTCACGTCGGTGATGATGGACGGCTCGCTGAAGGCCGATGCCAAGACGGCAGCCGACTATGACTATAACGTCGACATTACCCGCCGCGTCGTCGACATCGCGCATTGGGTCGGCGCCTCCGTCGAGGGCGAGCTCGGCGTGCTCGGATCGCTAGAACATGGCGGCGGCGAGCAGGAAGACGGCCATGGCGTCGAGGGCAAGGTCAGCCATGACCAGCTCCTCACCGATCCGGACCAGGCGGTCGATTTCGTCCGCGCCACCAAGGTGGATGCGCTCGCGATCGCGATGGGCACCTCGCATGGCGCCTACAAGTTCACGCGGCGGCCCGACGGCGAGATCCTCGCGATGCGCGTGGTGGAGGAGATACATCAGCGGCTGCCGAATACGCATCTGGTGATGCACGGCTCGTCCTCGGTGCCGCAGCCATTGCAGGACATGTTCAACCAGTTCGGCGGCGAGATGCCGCAGACCTGGGGCGTGCCGGTCGAGGAGATCGTCCGCGGCATCAAGCACGGCGTCCGCAAGGTCAATATCGATACCGATTGCCGGCTCGCGATGGCCGCGGCGTTCCGCAAGGTCGCGACTCAATCGAAAAGCGAATTCGATCCCCGCAAATTCTTGAAACCCGCGATGGAGGCTTTGCGTGACCTCTGCCGCGACCGCTTCGAGCAGTTCGGCACGGCGGGCAATGCCGCAAAGATCAAGGTGATTCCGCTGCCCGAGATGGCGAGGCGCTACCGCGCCGGCGCGCTCGATCCGCAAATTGGGGCGATGACCGAAGCAGCGTGAGGGGCACGCCGGAACAATTTCAGGAGGACCATATGAACATGCAGTCGATGACCCTGCGCGGCAAGGATCGCTACAAATCCGGTGTGCTCGAATATAAGCGCATGGGCTATTGGGAGCCCGACTACCAGCCCAAGGACACGGACGTCATCGCGTTGTTCCGCGTCACGCCGCAGGACGGCGTCGATCCGACCGAAGCCTGCGCGGCGGTAGCAGGCGAATCCTCGACCGCGACCTGGACCGTGGTGTGGACCGATCGTCTGACGGCGGCGGAAAAATATCGCGCGAAATGCTACCGCGTCGATCCGGTGCCGGGTTCGCCAGGCAGCTATTTCGCCTACATCGCCTATGACCTCGATCTGTTCGAGCCGGGCTCGATCGCGAACCTCACCGCGTCGATCATCGGCAACGTCTTCGGCTTCAAGCCGCTGAAGGCGCTGCGGCTCGAGGACATGCGGCTTCCCGTTGCCTATGTGAAGACGTTCCAGGGCCCGGCGACCGGCATCGTGGTCGAGCGCGAGCGGCTCGACAAGTTCGGGCGTCCCTTGCTCGGCGCGACTGTGAAGCCGAAGCTCGGCCTCTCCGGCCGCAACTACGGCCGCGTCGTCTACGAGGCGCTGAAGGGTGGGCTCGATTTCACCAAGGACGACGAAAACATCAACTCGCAGCCCTTCATGCACTGGCGCGAGCGCTTCCTCTACTGCATGGAGGCGGTCAACCGCGCGCAGGCCGCGACCGGCGAGATCAAGGGCACCTATCTCAACGTCACCGCGGCGACCATGGAGGACATGTACGAGCGCGCCGATTTCGCCCGCGAACTCGGCTCGACGATCGTCATGATCGATCTTGTGATCGGCTACACCGCGATCCAGTCGATGGCGAAATGGGCGCGCAAGAACGACATGATCCTGCATCTGCACCGCGCCGGCCATTCCACCTACACCCGGCAACGGTCGCATGGCGTCTCGTTCCGCGTCATCGCAAAATGGATGCGGCTCGCGGGCGTGGATCATATTCACGCCGGCACGGTCGTCGGCAAGCTCGAGGGCGATCCGAACACCACGCGCGGCTACTACGATATCTGCCGCGAAGACTTCAATCCGATGCAGCTCGAGCACGGCGTGTTCTTCGACCAGAATTGGGCCAGCCTCAACAAGCTGATGCCGGTTGCGTCGGGCGGTATCCATGCCGGCCAGATGCATCAGCTGCTCGACCTCCTGGGCGAGGACGTCGTGCTGCAGTTCGGCGGCGGCACCATTGGTCACCCGCAGGGCATCCAGGCGGGTGCCACCGCCAACCGCGTTGCGCTGGAGGCGATGATCCTCGCCCGCAACGAGGGGCGCGACTACGTCCATGAAGGTCCAGAGATCCTGGCCAAGGCGGCGCAAAGCTGCGCACCGCTGCGCGAGGCGCTCGAGGTCTGGAAGGACGTCACCTTCAACTATGAATCGACCGATGCGCCGGACTTCGTTCCGACGCCGAGCGTCGCGGTCTGAAAGGGGTACATCATGCGCATAACCCAGGGCTGCTTCTCCTTCCTGCCCGATCTCACCGACGAGCAGATCACGGCACAGGTGCAGTACTGCCTCGACAGGGGCTGGGCTGTTAACATCGAATTCACCGACGATCCGCATCCCCGCAACACCTATTGGGAGATGTGGGGCCTGCCGATGTTCGATCTGCGCGACGCCGCGGGTATCATGCGGGAGCTCGGCGAATGCCGGCGCGTGTATGACGACCGCTATATCCGGATCTCCGGCTTCGATTCGAGCCACGGATGGGAGTCCGTGCGCATCTCCTTCATCGTCAATCGGCCCACGAACGAGCCCGGCTTCCGGCTCGACCGGCAGGAATCCGTCGGTCGCAACCTCCGCTATTCGACGCATGCCTATGCGGCGGAGCGGCCTGAAGGCGAGCGTTACGCAGACCGTTAACCGCGTCCGGTTCAAGCCAGGCGGGTGGCTCCCTCGGCCGACCTGGTCCGGATGCACTTCTCCGTCGTCGCCAGGTTGCGGCGACGGAGCTTTTCGACACGAGAGCAGGATGACGCAACCACAGCCACAGACTGACGAAGCCCCGCTGGAGGCCGTCGATCTCCGCCGCGAATTCGCCGACCTTGGCATCGGCGCCGTGCTCGACCAGCTCGATTCCGAGTTGATCGGCCTGGCGCCAGTGAAGACGCGCATTCGCGAGATCGCAGCGCTGCTGCTGGTGGAGCGCATCAGGCGGAAGATGGCGCTCGCTACCACCTTTCCGACCCTGCATATGTCCTTCACCGGCAATCCTGGCACCGGCAAGACTACGGTAGCAATGCGGATGGCCAGCATCCTGCACCGGCTCGGCTTCGTGCGCCGCGGCCACGTCATCAGCGTCACTCGCGACGACCTGGTCGGGCAATATATCGGCCACACCGCACCAAAGACGAAGGAGATCTTGAAGAAGGCGATGGGCGGCGTGCTGTTCATTGACGAGGCCTACTACCTCTATCGCCCCGACAATGAGCGCGACTACGGCCAGGAGGCGATCGAGATCCTGTTGCAGATCATGGAGCAGCAGCGCGAGGATCTGGTTGTGATCCTCGCCGGCTATGGCGACCGCATGGAGAAATTCTTCCAGAGCAATCCGGGTTTTCGTTCCCGCATCGCCCATCACATCGACTTCCCCGATTATTCCGACCCCGAGCTGTTCGCGATCGCCGAATTGATGCTGCAGCAGCAGAACTACCGGTTCTCAGCGGCGGCACGCGATGCCTTCATCCGCTACATCGCCGTGCGCAAGACCCAGCCGCTGTTCTCCAACGCGCGCTCGATCCGCAATGCGCTGGATCGTATCCGGCTCCGCCAGGCCAACCGCATCGTTTCCCGGCTGGACCGGGTGCTCACGGCTGACGACGTGATGTCGATCGAGGCCGGCGATGTGCTGGCAAGCCGAGTCTTTTCGAAAGGCGCGACGGACAAGGAGACATGAGCGAGACGCTGACAGCCGTGCGGGCGGCGGCCTTCGGAGACCTCCTTGCCCGCGCCCACGCACTGATCTTTGACGTCGACGGCACAATGGCCGAGACCGAGGAGGTGCACCGCCGCGCCTTCAACGAGGCGTTCTCGCGCGCAGGCCTCAACTGGTACTGGGACCAGCCCACCTACGGACGGTTGCTGCGCGTCGCCGGAGGCAAGGAGCGGATCCGCGCATTTGCCATGCGCAAGCGAACCATGCCCTTGCTGTCGACTCGCGAGATCGCGGAGCTGCACGCGATCAAAACCGCGCGTTATGCCGAACTGATCGCAACGGGCGGCTGCCCGCTGCGGCCTGGTGTGGAAGCCTTGCTCCGGAAGGCCCGATGGCGCAGCCAGCGCCTGGCGATCGCGACGACGACCTCGCGTGCCAATATCGATGCGCTGCTGTCGGTGGCGCTGGGCGAGGACTGGGCCGAGTGGTTCGAGGCGATCGTCGCCGGCGACGATGTGCCCGAGAAGAAGCCGGCATCCGACGTCTATCTCATGATGCTGGCGCGACTGTCGCTCCCTGCTTCCCGCTGCATAGCCATCGAGGACTCGCGCAACGGATTGATCGCGGCCTCGGGCGCCGGCATTCCCGTGTTGTTCACCCGCAGCGCCTACTTCCGCGACGATGATTGCTCGGAAGCGCTGTTCGCCGTCGATGAACTCACCGAGATCGCCGACGCTGCCGCGTGCCAGCTGGAGCGCCGTAGCCCGGGTGGAGCGCCAGCGTAACCCGGGGCCGCTCACAAACGTTGATGCAGATGTCCCGGGTTGCGCTTCGCTCCACCCGGGCCACGGCCCTTGACTATCAGCATTCCGTTATATAATAATACAGTTATATAATGGATGCTTGATATGCCCAACCTCGACGCCGCCTTTTCAGCGCTCGCCGACCCGACTCGCCGGGCCATCCTGGCTCGCCTTGCGCTGGGCGAAGCGACCGTCATGGAACTGGTCGAGCCGTTCGAGCTGACGCAGCCCGCCATCTCCCGCCATCTCAAGGTGCTGGAAAGCGCCGGCCTGATCATTCGCCGCGTTGAAGGCACCAAGCGACCGTGCCGGCTCGCGCCCGGTGCCATGGCCGAGATCGACCAGTGGCTTTCGATGCTACGGCAAGCCCTGAACGCGAATTACGACCGGCTCGACCAGGTTCTGGCCGATATGAAAACCGAGAAGTGAAAGGCTTCCCATGACCAGACTGACGCTGAAGACCGAAGGCGATCGATATGTCATCGTCACCCGCCGCTTCGCCGCGCCGCCAGAAGCCGTCTATCGCGCCCATACCGAGCCGGAACTCTTGCAGAAATGGCTGCTCGGTCCGCCGGGCTGGACCATGCCGGTCTGCATCAGCGAAGCCCGTCCTGGCGGCAAGATCCGCTACGAGTGGAGCAATGGCGAAGGCGGCGGGTTCTATCTGACCGGCGAATATCTGGAGCTCGCGCCGTTCAGCCGCATCGTCCACGTCGAGCGCATGCATCTGCCGGACCCGACGCCGGATAATCACGTCGAGACCATTTTCGCGCCCGACGGCAGCGGCACCTTGATGACGATGCGAATGACGCTGCCGGATGCAGCGACGCGGGACGCGATGCTGGCGACCGGCATGGAGCACGGAATGGAAGACAGCTACGCCCGGCTCGATGCGCTTGCGTAGCCGGTCTTACGGGATGAGACGCTCGTCGCGTAAACGCGCGAACAGATCGAAGAAGCTATCATCGGTTGTTTGGTAATCGAGAAAGCCGAGCTTGCGGCTCTTGCTCATATCGGTAACGACCTCGATCGGGCGACCGAGGTCGGCGTCGGTGTGCCAGGCCGAGGTGAGCACGCCGAGATCGGGCTCGGCCAGCCGATATTTTCTGGCGATGTCGGACCAGATCGGGCCCGCATCGGCCAATTGTCGCTCCAGCGGAATTCCTTCGCCCTGAAATGGCGCCGGCTTTAGTCCAAACCAGTCGGCCAGCCGCTGCCACATCCAGCTCCAGCGAAACACGTCGCCATTGACGACATTGAACGCCTGATTGCGGGCGGCCGGCGTTGTCGCCGCCCATTCCAGATGGCGTGCGAGCAGCCGCGCATCCGTCATATCGGTAAGACCATTCCACTGCGTCGCGGAGCCCGGAAACAGGAACGGACGTCCGGTCTCGCGGCAGATGGTGGCGTAGACCGCGAGCGTCACGCCCATGTTCATCGCGTTGCCCACGGCATAGCCGATGATGGTGTGCGGCCGATGGATGCTCCAGCCAAAGCCGTCGCGACCAGCCGCCGCGAACACTTCGTCTTCCTGGGCGTAGTAGAAATTCTCGATCTCGAGCCGGGGCTGGTCTTCCCGAAACGGCGTGGCGGGCAGCTTGCCCTTGCCGTAACTTTCGAACGGACCAAGATAGTGCTTCAGCCCGGTCACCAGCGCGACATGCTTCACCGAACCTGCAGGCGACAACGCGTCGAGCAGGTTGCGCACCATCGCAGAATTGACCCTGATATTCTCGGCCTCGGTGTTCTGGCGCAACCACGTGCTGATGAACACGTCCGTCGGTCTCAGATCCTGTAGCGCCTTGCGAACCGATGCGGGGTCCAGCAGGTCCGCCGCCACCGGCTGCACGCCGATGTTGGCTGGTGGCCGGCGCGCCAGCGCGTAGACCTGCCACTCCTGCTGACGCAGGTGCCGGACCAGATTATTGCCGACGATACCGCTTGCGCCCACGACCAGCGCTGAACCCGCCATGTTCCAACCTCCAGTGATATCGGTGGGGAGATAGGATTGGTCGACGCATCAACCAGGGCAGCCGCGCCGGGAATAACTCTTTCGTGAGCGAGCCTCGACTACTCCATCACCGCCGCATGGTCCGAGGATGCCTGCGACTGCGACCGCAGCGCCGCCTTGGTCGAACCGATCATGATCGCAAGCGGGATCGAGGCCAGGATGAACACCATCACGAGCTGGTAGTCGTGGGCGAACGCGATGATTTGCGCCTGCACCGCGACGATCTTATCCGCCATCGCGCGGCCGGTGTCGGTGTTGAGATTGATCATGCCACTGACATTGGGCATCTGCAGTGCATGGTTGAAGGGGGTGATGTGCTCGGACAGCGTCGCGTAGATGCGCCGCGAGCCTTCCGTGAGCTGCGCGATCACGATGGAGATCCCGATCGAGCTGGCGACGTTGCGCAGCAGCGTCAGCATCGAGGTGCCGTCAGTGCGCAGGTGATTGGGCAAGCTCAGGAACGCCACGGTCGAGAGCGGTACGAACACCAGTCCGAAGCCGAAACCCTGGACGATGCTCACGACCACGATCTCGGTTGCGCTGGTCTGGTCGGTCCAGCCGGTCATCACGAACAGCGACGCGGCGGTCAGTGCCAGGCCGGAGATGATCAGCGTGCGCGCCTCGATGAAGCGCATCATGCGTCCGACCAGCATCATCGCGACGAAGGTGCCGCAGCCGCGGCTCGCCAGCAGCACACCGGCGGTGATGATGGGATAGCCGATCACGTTCTGCAGGTAAGGCGAGGACAGCGCCATGGTCGAGTAGAGCACAAGCCCCATCACGGTCATGAACACGCAGCCGCCGACGAAATTCCTGTCCTTGAACAGTTCGAACCGGATGAACGGCTTCGACGTCGTGAACGAATGGGCGAAGAAGTAATAGAAACCGATGCCGCTGATGATGAACTCGGCGATGATCTCGTTGGATTCGAGCCAGCCGAGCTGCTCGCCGCGGTCGAGCGCAAGCTGCAGCGAGCCGATCGCAACTGCGAGCGCGCCGAAGCCGAACCAGTCAAAGCGCAGTTCCAGGTTCTGCTTGGTCTCGTCCATGAAGATGATGAGGCCGAGCACGGTGATGGCGCCGAAGGGCAGGTTGACGAAGAACACCCAGTGCCAGGAATAGGTCTCGGTCAGCCAGGCGCCGAGCGACGGGCCCATGATCGGGCCCATCATCACGCCCATGCCCCAGATCGACATCGCCTTGGCGCGTTCGTGCAGCGCGTAGGAGTCGAGCATCACGGCTTGCGACAGCGGCACCAGCGCGGCGCCGAACACGCCCTGCAGCAGGCGGAACAGCACCATCTGGCTGATGTCCTGCGCCAGGCCGCACAGCACGGAAGCCACGGTGAAGCCGGCGGAGCAGATGATGAAGATGCGCTTGCGCCCGAACCGGTTGGCGATCCAGCCGACCGGCGCGGTCATGATCGCGGCCGCCACGATGTAGGACGTGAGCACCCAGTTGATCTGGTCCTGCGACGCCGACAGCGTGCCCTGCATATAGGGCAGCGCGACATTGGCGATGGTGGTGTCCAGCGCCTGCATGACGGTCGCTGTCATCGCGCAGACCGTCACCATGTTCCGGCGCAGGCCGGGCACCATGCTGGGCGAGGGGGCCGCCGTCGACATCTGTTCTATCGCCTGGTGCTGGTTGGTTGAATCGGTCGGGCCGCGGGCACCACCTCTCCCCGCCGGGGAGAGGTCGCGCCGAAGGCGCGGGTGAGGGGGATCAGGTCCCACGAGAGAGCGTAACCCCTCACCCGGATCGCATCTTGCGATGCGATCCGACCTCTCCCGATGGGAGAGATGGCGAGTTCCGATGCCGCACCAACTCGACCTGATTTCATTAGACCTAGTCCTGCTCGTGGGCCGCTGCGGCCGAGGACAGGCCGAGCAGGCCGGACAGCGTGCGGCGATGGTTGGTGTCGATGGTGGCGTAGACGCTCATCCCCGCCTTCAATTTGCGCACCATTTTGTCGTTCTGGTCGAAATAGATCCTGACCGGCACGCGCTGCACCACCTTGACGAAATTGCCGGTCGCGTTCTGCGGCGGCAGGATCGCGAATTGCGCGCCGGTACCGGGCGAGAGCGAGCCGACCGTGCCCTTGAACAAATGGTTCGGGAACGCGTCGACCTCGAGGTCGACCGGCTGGCCGACCGCGACATAGGTGAAGTCGGATTCCTTCGGGTTGGCGTCGACCCAGGGATTCGCCACGTCGATAATGGAGAACACCGGCGTGCCGGCGGCGATGAAGCGGCCGAGCTGGATCTGCTCGACCTGGGTGGCGGTGCCCGCCATCGGCGCGCGCATCACGGTGTGGTCGAGGTTGCGCTGGGCCTCATCGAGCTTGGCCTTGGCCTGCGCATAAGGCGGGAATTGCTCCAGCGGCAGGTCGGGATCGCCGAGCAGTTGCGCCTTGGAGCTGGAGATCTGCTGCTTGATGAACTCGGCCTGCGCGCTCGCGGTCACCAGCGACGTCGCGGCATTGTCGAGGTCGAGCTGCGAACCGAAATTGCTCTTCACCAGCGACTGCTTGCGGTCGACGTCCCGCTGCTTCAGGTCGACCCCCCGTTGTGCCAGATCGAGCATCTGGCCGTAGATTTTGATATTGGCGACCAGGTTGTCATAGTTCGTGCGTGCCTGATCGAGCGCCCCCTTGGCCTGGTCCACCGCGAGGCGGAACGGCACCGGGTCGATCTCGAACAGCACGTCGCCTTGCTTGACCTGCTGGCCTTCCTTGACCACGACCTTCTCGATCTTGCCGGAGATGTCGGGCGTGATCAGCACCTTCTGCGCACCGACATAGGCGTCGTCGGTCGACACATAGCGGCCGCCGTTGAGATAGAAGACGACGCCGCCGACCAGCACCAACAGCGGCAACACGACCAGGAGGAGGAAACGGCGATAGTGCCGCAAGCCCGCCATCAGGCCGCGCGGCTGATCGGTCTTCGCTGGAGCCGAGGCCGGATTGTCCCTCTGCTCGGGCGCGAGTTTCAGTACGGGATCAGCCATAGCGCTGCTCTTTTCTGGGAGATTCGCCGGCCGGGGTCTGGATGGCATTGCGGACGTTTTCCTTGATAGATTCGAGTTGGGCGAGCAGACGGTGGGCATCGGCGGGGCTGATGCCTTCCAGCGCGGTTGCAGTGAGTTCGGAGCGAAGGCCGGCGAGCTTGGCGAGCAGCGGGCGCGCCGCCTTGCGCAGATAGAGCCGGTTGACGCGACGGTCGTTCTCGTCGCCGCGGCGCTCGATCCAGCCATTGTCGCAGAGCTTGTCGATCAGCCGGGTCAGCGTGATCGGTTGCATCTCGAGCAACTCGGCAAGCTCGGTCTGCTTCATTCCCTCGCTGCGCTCGACCTTGGTCAGCACCGCCCACTGCGCGCGGGTAATTCCGTAGCGCGCGGCCTCCTTGTCCGCGTAGACGCGGATCAGGCGAAACAATTCACCGAGCGTGAACATGAAGTTCGCGTCGACGGACCCCGGCATAATCTACCCCTCCATAAGCTTTGGCTATAATAAGCTAGCTTATGATTTCCGCATGTCCGGTTAACGGAAGGCAGCTCCGCTTCCAGAACATGGCTGGGAACGGGGCGAGCCCCGGGGCTTTGGGATCGTCGGTCAGGCTGCTAAAACGGTGCATATGACGTTGGCAAAACCCACATTTCCCGCACCTGACCACGATCACGGCCGCTGCACTGCGGAAGGGATCGCGCATGCCGAGGAGGTTTGCGCGCGGCGGGCGCAGAAGTTCACGCCGATCCGCCGTCAGGTGCTCGGGGCGCTATTGTCCAGCCACCGGCCGCTCGGCGCCTATGAGGTGATCGACGAGCTCGCCAAGTCGATGCCGCGCCCGGCGCCGATCACCGTCTACCGCGCGCTCGATTTCCTGATGGAGAACGGCCTCGTTCACCGCATCGAAAGCCGGAACGCGTTTCTGGCCTGCGCGCATGATCACGACGAGACCTCTATGGTGGCGTTTTTGATCTGCGATCGCTGCGGCGCAGTCGGCGAAATCCCGGCGGCGCCGGTGGCCCAGAGCCTGAAGGCCGCAGCGCGCGCCGCGGGCTTTGCGCCGAAGCTGTCGGTGGTCGAGATCGCCGGCACTTGCGCGCATTGCCAGAAAGAAACCAGGGCCGTTGTCTGATTGGATTTGAGCATGATCCGGAAAAGTGGAAACCGGTTTTCCCTCGCGACAAACGCGAAGCGTTTGCGCGGAGATCATGCTCAGAGAAAGAGATGAGATCATGATCCGATCCGGTCCGATCGGATCATGAAACCCGGAAGCCCCCCGCTCCGGATTCCAAACGATAACACGGCGCCAAGCCGGAAACCGAGGCAACATGTCAACGCAAACCATCTCCAGCGTCGCCGCAACCGGGCGCGCGCTCACCCCGGGCGCGGTCGCGATCATGCTGATGCTGTGCGTGAGCTGGGGATTCAACCAGATCGCGGTCAAGCTCGCGCTGCCCGACATTCCGCCGATGCTGCAGGCGATGTTCCGCTCCGCCGGCGCGTTGCCGGTGATGCTGATCGTGGGCTGGCTGCGCGGCGTCAAATTCTTCGAGCGCGACGGCACGCTTCTGGCCGGCCTGGTCGCCGGGTTGATGTTCGGCATCGAGTTCGTGCTGATCTTCAGCGGCCTGGTGTTCACCTCGGCCTCGCGCGCGTCGGTCTTCCTCTATACGGCGCCGTTCTTCGTCGCATTCGGCTCCCATCAGTTCCTCGGCGAGCGGCTCTCCGCCTTGCAATGGAGCGGGCTCGCCTTGAGCTTTGCCGGCGTCGCGCTTGCGATCGGCGTGCCGCAGCCGGATGTCGACGCCAAGGTCTTGCTGGGCGATCTGATGGTGGTCGGCGGCGGCGCGCTTTGGGCGGCCACCACGCTGGTCGCCAAGGGGACAGCGCTACGCAAGGCCGCGCCGGAAAAGGCGCTCGGCTATCAGGTCGCCCTGTCGATTCCGATCCTGGGTATCGCCTCGTGGCTTGCGGGCGAAACCATCACCCATTTTCCCAGCCCGCTGTCGCTCGCCTTGATGGCGTATCAGGCGATCTGGGTGGTGGGTTGCACCTTCGTGATCTGGTTTGCGATGGTGAAGATGTATTCCGCCAGCAAGCTGTCGGCCTTCACTTTCATCACGCCGCTGTTCGGCGTCGTCGCTGCCTATGTCATCATGCATGACACGCTGACGCCGGTATTCGGCGTCGCGGCGCTGTTGGTGATCATCGGCCTCTATCTCGTGAACAAGCCGGATCCGAAGGTGACGCCGGATCCTAATGTACCGGCGTGAGCCACCGCTGTCATTCCGGGATGCGCCGAAGGCGCAGGCCCGGAATCCATCGGGCCGCATGCGCGGTGGAGAAATGGATTCCGGGCTCGATGCTTCGCATCGCCCCGGAATGACGACTGGGCGTCGAGGTAGATCTTTCCTCCGTCATTGCGAGCGGAGCGAAGCAATCCATGCCTCCGCGTGCCGTGTATTGCTTCGCTTCGCTCGCAATGACGGGTAAAGAACCCGCGCCTATCCCCGTTCGATCGGCAGCGTCTCGTCCTTGGCCCATTCGCCCATCGACGCGTCATACAGGGTGAGGTTGTCGTAGCCGAGCCGATGGAGCTGGAATAAATCGACCGTCGCGGAAATGCCGCCGCCGCAATAGGCGATCACGCGCTTGTCCTTGCTGATGCCTTGGCTTGCAAATTTCGCTTCCGCGTCCGCGCGCGCGATGAACGTCTTCGCCGTGGGATCGAGCAACGTCGCCGCCGGCATATTGACGCTGCCGGGAATGCGTCCCGGCCGGCCGTAGCGGCTGGGTTCGAGGCCTGCGTGGAATTGTGGACCCAGCGCATTGACGGTGACGGTGCCTTGGTCCCCTCGTGCGGCGAGCACGTCGTCCTTGCCGACGAAGAAACCCGCTCGCGGTTTCGCGGCAAACGTCGCAGGCGGATAGCCCTTGGCGGGGCCGGTCTCGAGCGGGCGGCCTTCCGCTTTCCACTTGTCCAGGCCGCCGTCGAGCACGGAGGCGCCGTCGAAGCCCAGCGATTTCAGCATCCACCAGAAGCGCGTCGCCCACATCGGCGTGCCGATCGAATACAGCACCACCCGGCTGTCGGGACCGATCCCGTGGCGGCCGAAGGCGGTTTCGAGCTGCGCGACGAGGGGCATCATGAAGCGCAGTTCCGTGTTCGGAGCGGAGAATTCGCCCTGCAAGTCGAGAAAATCGGCGCCGGCGATATGGCCGGCCTCGAAGGTTTCTTTCCCCGGCACCGCAATATAGGGAACGCCGCTGCCTTCCGGCGCCGGCTCCAGATAGGTCGTACAGTCGAAGAGGCGAAGATCCGGCTGATGCAGGATATCGGCAAGTTCCGCCGTGGTGATAAGCTCATCCCTTGTCGCCATCTGCACCTCCCGCGGGTTGTATTTGCTTCAAGGTATGGCGCGCGGTAGGGGATGAAAAGCCGTCCTCGCGTGTTCGCGGGCTCTTTAATCCCCCGAATCCTCCCCCGATATACCGGTCAGCCCATCGGACGGCCGCCGGTCTTGCGCTCGATCCCGCTTTCAGGCGCAAGCTGTTGAATCTCCGTTAGAAAATATGTGATCCAATAAACCGCCAGCCCGCCTTCGTGCCCCCCTTGGTGAATGTCACCAAAACCTGATATTCGAGACGCCATGAACAAGCCCGAAATTCTCAGCGACGTCGCCGGCCCAGCGCCCCGGCATCAGACAACCCAGGTCATGGTCGGCCATGTCGCCGTCGGCGGGGGCGCCCCGATCGTCGTGCAGTCGATGACCAACACCGACACCGCCGATGTTGATGGCACCATCGCCCAGGTCGCAGCACTTTCGCGCGCCGGCTCGGAAATGGTCCGCATCACGGTCGACCGCGAGGAAGCCGCCGCCGCCGTCCCGCATATCCGCGATGGCCTGCGAAAGCGCGGCATCGACACGCCCCTGATCGGTGACTTCCACTATATCGGCCACAAGCTGCTCGCCGAATATCCGGCCTGCGCCGAGGCGCTCGACAAATACCGCATCAATCCCGGCAATGTCGGCTTCAAGAACAAGCGCGACTCGCAGTTCGCCGACATCATCGAGATCGCTAACAAGAACAACAAGCCGGTGCGCATCGGTGCGAACTGGGGTTCGCTCGACCAGGAACTCTTGACCAAGCTGATGGACGAGAACACGGCCTCGCCGAACCCGCGCGATGCCCGCGCGGTGACGCGCGAAGCCATGGTGCAGTCGGCGCTATTGTCAGCGGCCCGCGCGCAAGAGCTCGGCATGCCCAAGAACCGCATCATCCTGTCGGCCAAGGTCTCGGCCGTGCAGGATCTGATCGCGGTCTATCAGGATCTGGCGCGCCGCTCGGATTACGCGATCCATCTCGGCCTCACCGAGGCCGGCATGGGATCGAAGGGCATCGTCGCCTCCTCGGCAGCCCTCGGCATCCTCTTGCAGGACGGCATCGGCGACACCATCCGCATCTCATTGACGCCTGAGCCCGGCGGCGACCGCACGCTGGAAGTCCAGGTCGCCCAGGAACTGTTGCAGACGATGGGTTTCCGCACCTTCGTGCCGCTGGTCGCGGCCTGCCCGGGTTGTGGCCGCACCACCTCGACCACGTTCCAGGAGCTGGCGCGCTCGATCCAGGATTTCATCCGCGACGAGATGCCGGCCTGGAAGACGAAGTATCCCGGCGTCGAGCAGCTCAACGTCGCTGTCATGGGCTGCATCGTCAACGGTCCCGGCGAATCCAAGCACGCCAATATCGGCATCTCGCTTCCAGGCACCGGCGAAGCGCCGGCCGCGCCTGTCTTCGTTGACGGCAAGAAGTTCCGCACCCTGCGCGGTCCGTCGATCGCCGCCGACTTCAAGGCGCTGGTCATCGATTACATCGACCAGCGCTACGGCCGGGGTAGCACGGTGCCCGCGAGCACGGTGACCGCGGCGGAGTAAGTTCTCTCCGTCCAACGACCCCTCTCCGCTGTCGTCCCCGCTTTCGCGGGACGACAGATAAAGCCGCGGCCTGCGATTGCGCTTCGCCCCATCCGGGCTACGATGCTCCCGACAATAACGATTGGGAGCAACACCCGTGAGCTCGCTGTCCGGCAAGCAAGGTCCCCGCTACAAGCATCTCGCCGACGAGAGCGAGCCCTATGAAACCATCGGCGTCGAAAAGCTGACGCCGATCATCGGCGCGGAGATTTCCGGTGTCGATATCGCGCAGCTCGTCTCCGACGATGCGCGCTCCAATCGCCAGATGGATGAGATCCATCGCGCGCTTGCCGAGAACCTCGTGATCTTCTTCCGCGACCAGCGCATCACGCCAAAGGACCATCTCGCCTTCGGCCGGAAGTTCGGCGAATTGCACATCCATCCCGCCGCCCCGCATGAGGGCGAGGATCCCGCGCTGATGAGGATCTACGCCGACAAGGATTCGCCGCGCGCCAACGGCGAAGGCTGGCATTCGGACGTGTCCTGCGATCTCGAGCCGCCGATGGGCTCGATCCTCTACATCAGGCAGTGCCCGCCGCATGGCGGCGACACGCTGTTCGCCAATATGTATGCGGCCTATGAGGCGCTGTCGGATCGGATGAAGGCCTATCTCGACGGGCTCACCGCGCTGCATGACGGCGAGCCGATCTATCGCGGGCTCTACGCCAATTACGGCGTCGCCGACAAGCCGAGCTATCCACATGCCGAGCATCCGATGGTGCGCACGCATCCGGTCACGGGAAAGAAGGCGCTCTATGTCAATCGCGGCTTCACCCGCCACATATCAGGCATTCCCCGTGACGAGAGCGACGCCATCCTCGCCTATCTCTACCAGCACGCGGAAAACCCGCTGTTCCAGTGCCGCTTCCGCTGGACCGAGAACGCGATCGCCTTCTGGGACAATCGCTGCACCCAGCACCGTGCGATGTGGGACTACTGGCCCCATACCCGCGCCGGCACGCGCGTCACGGTGAAAGGCGAGCGGCCGGTGTGACGGTAAATGCGGGACGGCGCGCCGCAACCTATCATGTGCAGAACATCTCGAAGTCGATGCGGATGTCGGCAAGGCTCATCTCATCCTCATCGATCTGGCTCTGTAGTGATGCGATCGACTGCTTGAGCTGCTCGATGAGGGCCGGTTCGGGCCTTGGTTGAGACTCTGCCTTCCTCAGGCTGGCTTCGAGGACGGCGAGCCTGCGCCGTTCGTCGCGGATTCTGATTTCAAGGTTTGCGATCATTCGCTTGAAGAGAGCGCATCCGCCACGAACGGCAGTTTCGACTTCGGCTTCCGACGTCGCCATCTGAGCATCCTTTCCTGAACGGGACATGGCAATTCGAACGTCGCTATCATTTTTACCTGAAATTGCGTGTGATAAATCTCACAATCTATATGTGTGACACGTTGAAGCAGTGCGCGTTGACCGACGCCTGCGCTTGCGCCAAGCTTCCTCGTAACCAAAACAAGAATCGGAGGACGTCCCATGCTTCGCGCGGAAGACAACAGGTTCTTGACCGAAAGCGGGCCGGGCACGGGAATGGGCGAGCTGTTGCGCCGCTTCTGGCTGCCGGTGCTGTTGTCGGAGGAATTGCCCGAGCCCGACAGCGAACCGAAGAAGATCATCATTCTCGGCGAGGAGCTGCTCGCTTTCCGCGATAGTCGCGGCGTTGTCGGCGTCATCGACCAATATTGCCCGCATCGCGGCGCCAATCTCTGGCTCGGCCGCAACGAGGAGTGCGGCATCCGCTGCGTCTATCACGGCTGGAAGTTCGACACCGACGGCCGCTGCGTCGACATGCCGACCTCCTATCCCGATCTCAACGCCAAGGATCACATCCGCATCAAGTCCTATCCGGTGCGCGAATGGGGCGACATGATCTGGGCCTATATGGGGCCGGCCGATGCCGTGCCGGAATTGCCGGCGCTGGAGATGGCGCTGGTGCCGCCGTCGCATCGCTACGTCAGCAAGAAGTGGCAGGACTGCAACTGGGTGCAGGCGCTGGAAGGCTCGATCGATACCGCGCATTTTACCTTCGCGCATCTGTCGTTCGAGAAGGAAGAGAACGAGATTCTCGACATCAAGAAGCATTTCGTCAATCCGCTGGTGCGTGTGGCGACCGAGCACATGCGCTGGATCGCCGAAGACCCGCGGCCGGTGATCAAGATCAACGCGCACGACGCCGGGCTAACGATCGCAGGCGGCCGCCTCACCGGCTCCGACAACATCTATTGGCGCATCGCCCAATTCCTGATGCCGGTTCACGCCTTTGCGCCGAGCGCGATGCCGGGCGAGAACATCTTCGGCCAGAGCTTCGTGCCGGTCACCGATACCAACTGCTGGATCTACACCTACGCCTGGAATCCGCATCGCCCGATCACGCAAGCGGAGCGCGATGCGTATGACCGCGGCAACGGTGTGATCGCCGAGGTCGATGAGAACTATGTGCCGCTGCGCAACAAATCGAACGACTATCTGATCGATCGTAAACTGCAGAGGACCAAGAGCTACACCGGCATCAAGGGCGTCTCCGAGCAGGACGCCGCGGTGCAGGACAGCCAGGGCCCGATCGCCGACCGCACGCGCGAGCATCTCGGGCCGACCGACCTCGGCATCATGCATTTTCGCAAGCTGGTGATGGACGCCGCCCGCGCGCTGCAGCAGGGCGAGGCGCCGCCGCATGTTGCGCGTCAGGACCGTTACATCGTCCGTTCTGGCGCCTGCGTGACCAGCAAGGCGAAGGACCTGACGGCGGTCATGACCGAGCGCTTCGGCGATCCCACGGGCTTCGTCGGCGGTCCCGGCCAGAACGCCGCGGCGGAGTAGGGGGCTAACCGTAGCCCGGGTGCAGCGAAGCGAAACCCGGGATGTCTCGCACGCGGATGGACAGATCCCGGATTGCGCTTCGCTGCATCCGGGCTACGATGTTCGCCGTGTGGCGCCACCGTCCGATCATCGTGAGTTCGATCATCGTCTTGTCGCTCGTGTCGCCCGACACGCGAAATGCCGCGTGGTCGCGCGGGAGTGTCAGGGCGGCGCCAAAGACTGCGTCTTCGAAATGCGACCGGTCCAAATTCAAGCTCATCCTGGATGTCGGCCATAGCGCCGAAGCGCCGGGTGCGAGGAGCGCCCGCAACATTCCGGAATTCGATTTCAATCTCCGCCTTGCGAAACGCATCGAGGACAAATTGAAGTCGGAAGGCTTTGCGCAAACCCGCCTCCTGGTGACCGAAGGCCCGAAAAGGCCGAGCCTGTTCAAGCGCGCCGCCGCCATCAACAATTCAGGGGCCGATCTCGCCTTATCGATCCACCATGACTCGGTGCCTGATTCCTTTCTCGAAGAATGGGAGTTCGAGGGAACGAAGAGCCATTTCAGCGACCGGTTCAGCGGCTATTCGCTGTTCGTTTCTCACGACAATCCGAAATTCTGGACCAGTCTGAGGTTTGCCCGGTTGCTCGGCAATCGAATGAAGGCGCAGGGCCTGCAATATGCCCGCCAATATGCGCAGGCCGTGATGGGGCGATACCGGCGAAAATTGCTGGACAAGAAGGTGGGCGTCTATCGTTACGATCAGCTCATCGTGCTTATGCGGACCCGCGTGCCCGCGGTCCTGCTTGAGGCCGGCTCGATCATCAATCGGGACGAGGAGCTGGCAATGGCGTCCACGGAACGACAAGACATGATCGGCGCCGCTGTGGTCGGTGCTGTGAAGGAATTCTGCGCCTCGCGGTAGAGCATGATCCGGAAAAGTGGAAACCGGTTTTCCCTCGCGACAAACGCGAAGCGTTTGCGCGGAGATCATGCTCAAATAAAAAGGTTAGCCCGCGTTACAACGGTATCTTCCGATATTCGCGGTTCGCGAGGCTGGCCTCTTCCAGGTCGAGATCGCGCTCGATCCGGCGGCGCGTCTCGTCGGTGATCTTGCCGTCGCGGAGCAGGGCGTGGATGAACTGGCGCTCGGTCGCGATCAATTCCCGCGTCAGCTCGGTGCCGTTGGCGGAGACGTCGTGCTTGTCGGGATCAAGCGCGGCCGGAAGCTGGCTGGTGCGGATATGGTGCCGCGCCCGCAGCAGCTTGACGACCTCCTCGGAGAGCGCGCGCTCGTCAACGATGGCATCGAGCGATGCGAGGCCGGCGGCCAGCGCCTGGCGCCTCGCGACAATTTCTGCTTCATGCTCGGCGATAGTCTCGGCGCACCCGTCCTTGGTGATGTTCAGCCAGCCGACGACCGTGGGCAGGCTCAAGCCAAATCCCACCAGCGTGATGAAGATGACGCCGAAGGCGACGAACAGGATCATGTCGCGGTAGGGAAAAGGCTCGCCGCTCGCGAGCGCAAACGGCAGCGCCAGCGCCGCGGCGAGCGACACCGCGCCGCGAACGCCGACGAAGGCGAGCGTGAATACCCATTGCCAGGGCGGCTGTGGATCGCGCTGCCGCAGGCGCTTGCTCAGGATCCGCGGCAGATAGGTTGCGGGAAATACCCAGGCAAAGCGCGCGATGACGATGACTGCGATCACCAGCGCAGTGGTGGAGAGGATGTCGTCGAGCGGAAATGCCTTCGACTTCTCGTACAGCAAGCGCATCTGGAAGCCGGTGAGCAAGAACAGGATGCCTTCGATCAGGTAGATCACCAAGTCCCAGAAGAAGATGCCTTGCAGGCGGGTGGCGGAAGAAATCAGGAGCGGCCCATTCCAGCTCACGTAAAGACCGCAGGCGACCGTGGCGATCACGCCGGAGCCGCCAAAATGTTCGGGCAGCCAATAGGCCACATAGGGTGTGATCAGCGAGAGTGTGATCTCGACCTGCGGATCGCGCGAGTGCTGGCGGGCGCGCAGGCTGAGCCATCCGACGGCGATGCCGAACGCGATCTCGCAGACCACGATGGCTGCAAATTCGCCGATGGCCTTCGGCAGCGAGAAGGCGCCGGTGGTGATCGCCGCGAGGGCGAAGCGGTAGAGGATCAGCGCCGTGGCATCATTCGCCAGCCCCTCGCCCTCCAGCACGACAAGGATGCGGCGGGGGATGTGGAGCCGCCGCGCGATCGCAAGCGGGGCGACCACGTCGGGCGGCGCCACGATCGCGCCGAGCAGGAACCCGACCTCCCAAGGCAGCCCGATCAGGTAGTGAGTGGCGATCGCTACCGCCGCCGCTGTGAAGATCACGCAGCCGACGGCGAGCAGCACGATCGGACGAAGGCTGTTTTTGAACTCGCGCCAACTCATGGCCACCGCAGCCGTGTAGATCAGCGGCGGCAGCACCAGCAGCAGCACCAATTCCGGCGGCAATTCGATGCTGGGCATGCCCGGCACGAACGCGAGCGCGATACCGGCCAGCATCAAGAGGATGGCAGGCGCGACATTGAGGCGCCGCGCCAACAGCGCCGTGCCCGCCAGCACAGCGAGCAGGATCACGAAGGTCTGGAATCTGGCTTCCATGGCCGTCCAAATTGGCCCCGAAGCGCAGGCAAGGTCAATGTGCGTGGACGGCTCGACCGTGCGAGATCGAAAAGAGGGCGGTCCGATCCGCCAACCCTGGGGCGGACTTACTCCCGCAGGTCGTAACGATAGGATTTCGAGACGATCTGCCAGCCGTCCTTCAGTTTCATCGCCACCAGATAATCGGTGAAATAGCGCGGCGGCAATTGGCAGCGGACCTTGATGAAGGCGGTGGAGTCGTCCGAGCGGTCGATGGTAACGATGAAATCCTCGCGCGGCTTGCCTTCGGCCTTGGCCGACGGCCGCTTGCGGACCCGGTCGAGCCAGTCCGGCACGGTCAGCACCTGAAGCTCGCTCTTTTCCACCCAGCGCAGGTCGGCGGAGGGGTGAAACATCGCGCCGAGCTTTTCGGCGTCGCCTTCATAGAGTCCGTCGAAATAGTTCTGCACGACGGCCTCAATGGTCGATCGGTCATGGCTCATGGTTGGTTCCTCCCGGCATCCTTTGGTAGCCCGGGTGGAGCGTAGCGCAACCCGGGACACCTCCATCGACGGTCACCAGCGCTCCCGGGTTATGCCTCGCTTCACCCGGGCTACGCGAACCATCATTCGGCTTCGGCTACTAACACGTTATGGGACGGCGGGCACGGGATGGTTCGTGATTTGGCTCACCCCATCCGGCCCCGGCTTCTGATAGGCTTTGCTGTCGGATGGAAAAGCCGCGTTTTTTGAAGGTGCGGTAATGAAATCGATTGGATTTCCGGGATTGCATCACCTCGTTTTGGCGCTGTTCCTGCTTCTGATGTGCCAGCCGGCCTTCGCCGAGAAGCGCGTGGCGCTGGTGCTCAGCAATCAGGCCTATCAGAACGTCGCGCCGCTCCCCAACCCCGTCAATGACGGCGCGCTGATCGCGGCGATGCTGAAGGACGCCGGTTTCGACGTGGTGGACTTCCGCCGCGATCTCGCGGCGGTCGAGACCCGCCGCGCGCTGCGCGACTTTGCCGATCGTACCCGCGATGCCGAGATCGCCGTGGTCTATTACGCCGGCCATGGCATCGAGGTCGACGGCGCCAATTACCTCATTCCGGTCGATGCGAGGCTGGAACGCGACACCGACGTCTATGACGAGGCGTTTTCGCTCGACCGCGTCCTGATCGCGATCGAGCCGGCCAAGAAACTGCGGCTCGTGATCCTCGACGCCTGCCGCGACGATCCCTTTGCCAAGACCATGAAGCGCACGGTGGCGTCGCGCGCGATCGGGCAGGGCCTCGCCAAGGTCGAGCCGACCAGCCCGAACGTGCTGATCGCCTATGCGGCCAAGGCCGGTTCCACCGCCGCCGATGGCGACGGCAAGAACAGCCCCTTCACATCGGCGCTCGCAAAGCACCTGACGACGCCCGGGCTCGATGTGCGGCGCGCGTTCGGTTACGTCCGCGACGACGTGCTGAAGTCCACCAATAACCGCCAGGAGCCGTTCGTCTATGGCTCGCTCGGTGGGGAGGACGTGCCGCTGGTCCCGGCGCCAGCCAAGGCAGCGCCCGTGCCGAATCCGCAGGCCGATATCCGCCGTGATTACGAGCTGGCGCTGCAGGTCGGCAACAAGAGCGCGCTCAACGCCTTTCTCGCGCAATATCCCGACGGCTTCTATGCGAGCCTCGCCAAACTCCAGCTCGAGAAGATCACAGCCGAGGAAGCCCGCGTCGCCGCCACGGAGAAGGCGCGGGCGGCGGAGCAGGAGCGTGCCCGGCTCGCCGCCGAAGGTGCCCAAAAAGCCGAGCAGGCCAAGGCGGCTGCCGACGCCAGGGCCGCTGAACAGGCGCGCATCGCCGCCGAAAAGGCCAAGCAGGTCGCGCAGGAGCAGGCGGCGGTCGCCGAGCAGAAGCGGCTGGCCGCGGAAAAGGCACTGGCCGACAAGATCGCCGCGGATCAGGCGGCCGCCGCGCCCGCGACGACGCCGGTCGACAAGGACAAAGCGGTGAGTGTCGCTGCGCTCAGCACCGGCTCGCCGCAAGCCGACGTCACCAAATCGATCCAGACCGAGCTGCGCCGCGTCGGCTGCCTGACAGGTAGCGCCGATGGCGAGTGGAACGCCGCCTCTCAGCGGTCGCTGACGCTGTTCAATCGCTATGCCGGAACCAGGCTCGACACCAAGGTCGCCAATGTCGACACGCTCGATGCCATCAAGCAGAAATCATCGCGCGTCTGCCCGCTGATCTGCGAGCACGGCACCAAGGCCGATGGCGATCGCTGCACCCGGATCGTCTGTGGCGCGGGCTCGTTCCTCAATGAGGACAATGCGTGCGAGAAGCGGCGCGACAAGAAGCCGATGGCCAAGCGCGATTCCGGCGATCGGCCGGCACGGCGCGAGCGGGCGGAAGTGCGCATTCCCCGGCCGATGGCCTCTTCAGGCGGCCGCGGCGGTGGCGGCGGCCAAATGGTCTGCGACCGCGGCGGCTGCCGGCCGGTCGCGCGCGGCTGCCACCTCGAATTCCGCACCACCGCGCAAGGCGGCCCATACGAGGGCGGCGGCGGCAATGTCCAGGTTTGCAATTAGCTTGGCCGAGCCGTCATTGCGAGCGAAGCGAAGCAATCCATGCCTCAGCAAGCGGCGAAATGGATTGCTTCGCTCCGCTAAGAAGAAAGTGAGTTGCAAGCCGCCGGTCATCGTCCGCGCGGTCATTCCGGGGCACGCGTAGCGTGAGCCCGGTATCCATCTCACCGCGGAGTGCGGCGCCCGATGGATTCCGGGCTCGTCCTTCGGACGCCCCGGAATGACAGCGGTGAGGAGGCGCCTCTGCGCGTCAATAACGCCCTCCTATTTTCATCAAGCGGGGTCGGCCCTCGGCCGCTGCCAAACTCGCAATGACGCGTGATGTTGCGCGCCGAAGCTAGATCGCGCTCGCCGCGATATTGACCATCAACGCCAGCAGCGCCGTGTTGAACACGAAGGAGATGATGCCGTGCACGGTCGCGGTGCGGCGGATGATCCTGTCGGTGATGCCGACATCGGAGACCTGCGCGGTCATGCCGATCACAAATGAAAAGTAGACAAAATCCCAGTAATCGGCCTCGACGTGCTCCTTGCCGCTCGGAAACTGCAGACCGCCGGGTTCCTTCCCTCGATAATATTCGTGCGCATAGTGCAGCGAAAAGGCGGTGTGCACCAGCGCCCACGATAGCGCGATGGTGACGATCGCGAGTGCCAGCGCTTCCGGGCTGCTTTTGGCGGCGCCGAGCTCGAAGATGATCGCGGCAAGGCTCGCGAAGGCGCCGAGCGCGGCGATGAGCAGGATCAGGAACCGGCCGTCATCCTGCAGGATCGCGTTGCGCCTGATGTAAGCGATGCTGCATTGGAGCATCATCATGAAGGCGAGGGCGAGATATAGCGCGACGAAGATATCCCAGCTCACTACGAGCCGCGTCACCGGACGCAGTGTCTGAGGCAAAAGGAAGAACGCGGCGACGCCCACTGCGATCGAAGTAAAGATGCGTGGCCGCGAATACACCACGCGGACAGCCTTCGGCAGTTTCCGGAAGCGAACAAGGTGTTCCTCGAATTCCTTGCTCATGGTCCGCCCTGGTTGCTCTATTTGATTGTAACGGTCAGGCCACTAGCTCGTTCACCTCTCCCGCTCGCGGGGGAGGTCGCCGCGTAAGCGGCGGGTGGGGGCTCTCTCCACACGAAGAGTCTCGCCGCGGCGACACCCTCACCCCAACCCTCTCCCGCAAGCGGGAGAGGGGGCGCAGCTTCGCCTTGGTCGCTCTACCTGATCCGATCCATTGGCACTCTAATTCCTGCGCTCGGCAACGAACCGCGCCGCTGCGCGCAGCACATCGCCCTTTGCTCCGAACACCGACAAAGCGGCATCGGCACGCGCGAGCAGGTCGCGGACGCGCTGCTTGGCGCCGTCGATGCCGAGCTGGGTGACGAAGGTGGTCTTGCCGAGCGCTGCGTCCTGGCCGGTCTGCTTGCCGAGCGCGGCGGCATCGCCCTCGACGTCGAGCAGGTCGTCGGCGATCTGGAAGGCTTCGCCGAGCGCGCGGCCGAAATCGTCGAGTGCCAGATATTCTTTCTCGGAGGACTGGCCGAGGATGGCGCCGGCGATGCAGCCGAAGCGGAGCAATGCGCCGGTCTTCATCTGCTGCAGCCGCGCCACGTCCACCGGCTCGCGGTCGCCGAACCGGCCTTCGCCGGCCAGGTCGAGCATCTGCCCGCCAGCCATGCCGCCGACGCCGGAAGCGCGCGCGAGCGCCCGGGTCAGCGCCAGCCTGACGCCGGCATCGCGATGGATCTCGTCGCGGGTGATGATGTCGAAGGCGATCGTGAGCAGCGCATCGCCGGCGAGGATCGCGGTCGCGTCGTCATAGGCCTTGTGGAGGGTGGGGCGGCCGCGGCGCAGATCGCTATTGTCCATCGCCGGCAGGTCGTCATGGATCAGGGAGTAGCAGTGGATGCATTCGAGCGCGGCCCCCGCCATCAGCGCGGCGTTGCGCGGCACGCCGAACACGGCGGCACTCTCGACCACCAGGAACGGCCGCAGGCGCTTGCCGCCGCCGAGGCTCGAATAGCGCATGGCCTCGATCAGCCGCCGCGGACGGACGATCTCGTCCTGTTCCACGGTGTCGGCCAAGAGTTTCGCCAGCAGGGCCTCGGTATCGTCAGCGGTCTGGTCCAGCCGCTTGGCGAATTCTGCAGTACCGGTCGTCATTAAGAATTGCTCCAGATCGGATTTCGGGGCGGACAATCGTTGATGGCACCGGCTTCGTCAATTCCGCCGGGACGAAGGCTGCGCCTTAAAAGCGCTGGAAAAACCGCCAATTGTTACAGAATCTCATTTGAAACCGGCCAATATTGCCGGCAGCGCCGACCCGCTTTCAGCCGGAACCTCCAATTTGCGCATTGTCCGGATCCTTTTGCTGCTGCTGGTGGCCGGGCTGCTCGTGCCCTACGTGCTGACACCGCTTTACCGATCCGGGCAGCCGGTTTCGGCGCTGATGGCTTGGCGCACCCTCAAGGGCGCGCCTGTTACCCGGCAATGGGTCGATTTCAACGCGATCTCGCCGTATCTCCCCCGCTCCGTGGTGGGAGCGGAGGATTCGAAGTTCTGCAGCCATCGCGGCATCGACTGGGACGCGCTGCAGGATGCGATCGACGATGCCGAGGATGGCGAGCCGGGCCGGGGCGGCTCGACCATCACCCAGCAGGTCGCCAAGAACCTGTTCCTGTGGCCGGGCCGCAGCGTGGTCCGCAAGGTGCTGGAGCTGCCGCTGGCCATGTGGATCGATTTCGTGCTGCCGAAGCAGCGGATCCTGGAAATCTATCTCAACATCGCCGAGCTCGGCCCGTCCGGCCAGTTCGGGGCCGAGGCCGGTTCCCAATACGCCTTCGGCCGCTCGGCGGCGACTTTGTCGCCACGCGAGGCAGCGCTGCTCGCGGCGATCCTGCCCAATCCGGTCAAGCGCAGCGCCCGCAATCCCGGCCCTGGTGTGCGCCGCCTGAGCGCAACCTATATGGCCCGCGCCAGCGCGGTGCAGCGCTGCTGGAGCGAGAACCGCGGATTCTGAGCGCGATGCACCCGCTGGCCGGCACCGCATGGCCTATTCTGGACGGGACGAGATCGTGGTGCCCTCGCGTGCCGAAACCGATAGCGGATGGCCACGTTTTGTTCCGATAAATTCGACCAGCCATGTCGGGCTTTGTCCGTTGCCGACGGGGAGGGCTCGCACCGCAATCTAATCGCGTCAGGCCCTAGCTTTACGCCATCCCTTCCTCTATAAGCCCGGCCTTATCGGCATCGCAGCTCGCTTTTGACGCGCGTCCTTAATTTCGGACGGATGCCTCCGCTACACCCCTAGAGGACTGTTATGGCTGTTCCCAGAAGAAAAACCTCGCCGTCGCGCCGTGGCATGCGCCGTTCGGCGGACGCGATCAAGAAGCCGACCTATGTCGAGGACAAGGATTCCGGCGAGCTGCGTCGCCCGCACCATCTCGATCTCAAGACCGGCATGTACAAGGGCCGGCAGGTCCTGAAGAAGAAAGAATCCTGATCCCCGCGGGATCGGAGAGCATTTGGATCCCCGGCTCTGAAAGCAGGGCCGGGATCACGATTGATTGGGCCGCCTGAAATCGACCAATGAGTGCGGTCAGACGGTCCGCCTCGGCGCGTCGGGCGTGATCCGGGAAGAGTGGCACCGGTTCTTCCCTCGCGACAAACGCGTAGCGTTTGCGCGGAAGTCATGCTCAAACAATCAAATCAGGTCATGATCCGATTCAATCTGATCGAATCACGATCTCAGGGCGTTTCGCTCCTGGTTTCCTTCGCTAAGGCCTCGCTCGCATGGTCGGTTTTCCGCTGCTGCTGATTCCGCTCGCGGTCTACAACATCATCGTCTTCCTGATGCCCGGCGTATCGCTGGTCGATCCGCTGGTGACGGTGCCGCTGATGTCGGGGGCGGAGTGGCCGATAACGCTGAGCGACATCCTGCTGGCGCTCGGCATCCTCCTGCTGTTGCTCGAAGTCATCAAGGGCGCGCGGCCGGGCGCCAAATTCGTGATGGATCACTTGCTGTCGCTGATCGTGTTCGGTGCGGCAGCCGCCGAATTCGTGCTGTGGCCGAAATTCGGCACCTCGACCTTTGCTCTGCTGACCTTGCTGGCATTGGCGGATTTCATCTCCGGGATCGCGCTTCGCACCCGCCGTCGTGCGGCGATCGCGCCCGCAACACGGGTGCAGCAAATCGAGCCGGAGCCAGCCCCGCTGCCGCAACCCGCGCCGGCGCCAACTCCCCAGCCGGCTCCCGCGCCGGCCCCGCAGCCGGCTCCACCACCCGCAGCCTCAACGACGTCAGCGAACACGGTGCCGCCGGCGGCCTCGGTCGCGGAATCAGTGCTGCAGGATCATTCCAAGCCGACGCAGGCGCAACCCGCGGTCACCTCCCCGGACCTGCAGCCAAGCCGCAATCCGCCGGCTGAACCGGAACAGCGCTGAGCTCCGGATTCTTGTTTTGACGCGTTTTCTTTACGCGAACCGTTTCCACTTCGCTCGAAAACGCTCTTAGATGATCTGGCGCGTGCGGCGCGCGACGCCGCGCCGTTCCTGCGGATGGGCGCCATAGGCCATCTGCGCATCCGCCAGCGAGCCGCGCCGCAGCGGACGAGTCTCTGGCGCCAGCGCCGCAGTCGCGATCAGCTGGGTCACGAAGCCCGCGTCGGGCCGTGGCAGCGGCTGCTTGGACACGGAGTGCAGGGATTCGGTCACCGGGACGAGTTCAGCCGAGGCGGTGGCGGCGCCGGTCAAAACCTCGCCGTCCAGCACTTGCCTTGATTCGCCGGCTTCCGGCATCGCTGATCCCGCTCGATTGTCACGTTTCGGGACGCTGCCATCCCGTTGGCCTCGAACTCGCAAGGTCCATGCCGGTGCACGGGCTTTTGTTCCCGATGGCGGCAAAACGTGGTTTCCAGATTATTTATGAACTTTACCTAAGGTCTGAGCGGAAACAGAGGCACACTGCGGGCTCGGAATCACTTACCCACTGTCACGTGCGTCCACCTGTATCCAACTGGCCGTGTCCTGAATTGGCCGTGTCCTGAAACGAGGCGACAGCAGATGCCTTCCATCCCGCCAGCCGCCGACATCCTGGCTTCGCTCGGCCAAGTCACCTTTGTCTGGGATATTGCCTCCGATGCGCTCGTCTGGAGCGACAATGTGGCCTTGGTTTTCCCTGATCTCCCGGCGGAGGCGATTGCAAGCGGCGCCGCATTTTCCAGGCTGATCGAGCCATCGCGCGCCATTCGCAGCGATGCGTTCGGCCAACCCGCGCCGCTCCGTAGCGGCGAGGGCATGCCTTACCGGATTGAGTACGGCGTGCGGGCCAATATCTCGGCGCCCGTGATCTGGATCGAGGAAACCGGCTGCTGGTTTGCCGGACCCGACGGCCGGCCAGTGCGCGCCCAGGGCGTGATCAGGATCGACAATGAGCGTCATGCCCGCGACGAGCAGCTCGTGAAGCTGTCGCGGCACGATCCGCTCACCGGCGAACTCAACCGCACCCATCTGATCGCCGCGCTCGCCGAGGCGATCGAGGAGGCTGCACGCTTCCGTTCGTCCTGCGCCTTCATGCTGATCGGCATCGACCATCTGGCGCGCATCAACGACGCCTTCGGCTTCGACGTCGCTGACGCCGTGATCGCGGAGATCAGCAAGCGCATCCGCGCCCGCCTGCGCGGCGGCGACGTGCTCGGGCGTTTCTCCGGCAACAAGTTCGGGCTGATCCTGCGCAACTGCACCGTCGACGATGCCAATGTCGCCGCCGAACGTTTTCTCACGGCCGTGCGGGAGGAGATCGTGCCGACCAAGTCGGGCCCCGTCTCGGTGACGGCGTCGATAGGCGCGGTCAGCGTGCCCCGCCACGCCCGCAGCGCCGACGAGGCGATCAACCGCGCCCAGGAGACGCTCGATACCACCAAGAGCCGCCGCGCCGGCTCGTTCCTGCTTTGGAAGCCGAATGTCGAGCGCGACGCCCAGCGCCGCGTCAACATCCGCGTCACCGACGAGATCGTCACCGCCCTGAACGAACGTCGCATCGTCGTGGCGTTCGAGCCGGTGGTCGAGGTGCAGTCGCGGCAGCCTGCCTTCTACGAGTGCCTGGTGCGCATGCAGCAGGAGGACGGGCGGGCATTGTCGGCGCCCGACATCGTGCCGGTCGCCGAGCGTCTCGGCCTGATCCGGCTGGTCGATCACCGCGTGCTCGAGCTTGCGGTGGCCGAGCTTGCCGCTTCACCCGAGGTTCAGCTCAGCCTCAACATCTCGCCGGATACCACGATGGATCCGGACTGGCTCTCCGGAATCGAATCGCTGATGGCCGCGCATCCCGGCGTCGGCGAGCGGCTGATCGTCGAGATCACGGAGACGGTGGCGATCGGCAATCTCGACGAGGTGCGCGGCTTCGTCACGCGGTTGAAGAATTTCGGCAGCCGGATCGCGATCGACGATTTCGGCGCCGGCTACACCTCGTTCCGCAACCTGCGCAAGCTCGGCGTCGATATCGTCAAGATCGATGGCGCCTTCGTGCAGAACATCGCGCATTCCGCCGACGACCGCGCTTTCGTGCAGACACTGCTCGACCTCGCGCGCCGGCTCGGCATCAAGACAGTCGCGGAATGGGTGCAGGACGAAGCGTCCGCGGTGATGCTGCGCGAATGGGGCTGCGACTATATCCAGGGCCGCCTGATCGGATTGGCCTCGCCGACGCGGCCATGGCACACCGCGGATAAAGCGATGCCGGCGGCGGGTTAGTCGGTCAATTTGGGTTGGCTGTCATTCCGGGGCGATGCGACAGCATCGAGCTATGATGTGCAATTTGCACATCAGAGAATCCATTCATCCGCTCGCGCAAGTGATTCAATAAATTCCGGGTCTGCGCCTTGCGGCGCATCCCGAAATGACGAACTCAATTGCCGACTTCAGAAGAGCCTACTCTTCCTTCTTCGTCGCCGTGGTCGTCTCGCGCGACATCCGCTCGAGGCGCTCCTGCATCTCCTTCATCTGGCGGCGCAGGTCGTCGATGTTGTCGTCATCCGGCGCCGGCTCCGGCACTTTCTCGGGCTCGGGCGTTGCGGTTCCCGTGCGCGGCGGCACGAATGGCTTGAACATGGAGAAGGTCTGCTGGAACAGCTCCATGTTGCGCCGAACCTGTTCCTCGAGCGGGGCGAAGGGAGTTCCGCTCAGCGTGCTTGCGATTTGCTTGCGGAATTTCTCCTGCTCTTTCGTCAGCGTCTCGATCGACTGCTCGAGATATTTCGGCACCACCATTTGCATGCTGTCGCCGTAGAACCGGATCAACTGCCGCAGGAAAGTGGTCGGCAACAGATTCTGGCCGGCCTTGTTCTCCTGCTCGAAGATGATCTGCGCCAACACCGATCGGGTGATGTCGTCACCGGTCTTGGCGTCGTAGACGAGGAAATCCTCGCCTTCTTTCACCATCGCGGCGAGATCCTCGAGCGTCACATAAGTGCTGGTTCCGGTATTATAGAGCCGCCGGTTGGCGTACTTCTTGATCGTGGTCGGGTGTTCTGATTTTGCCATGGGGCTCACACATCAACACCAGGAGGGGACCCTTTGCAGCATTGCTGCAGGGGTGATGCACACGCATCGCAGCAAAGGTAAGCATTTTCAAAGCAGTTCGGCAACGATTTGTGCGCCACGGTTAATTCCAAAGCATAGTTATTGCTCAGGAAAGGTCCAACGAGGTCAATTTAAGTGCGCCGCGGCAGGATTTGGCCGTCTGGCCGATTGACATGCCTCAAGGAGGTTAACAGGATGAGGCTGAAAGATAGGCCCGCGTCCGGCCGCCCGCCCGCCGCCAAGTTACCCAGGCCAAACATCAAGCTCTAGGAGATGCCCATGTCAGACGATGTCGTCATCGTCAGCGCCGCCCGCACCCCGGTCGGCAGTTTCAACGGTGCGTTCGCCAACACTCCCGCCCATGACCTCGGCGCCATCGCCATCAAGGCGGCGCTGGAGCGCGCGGGCGTCGAGCCGGGCCGCGTGTCCGAAGTCATCATGGGTCAGATCCTGACCGCAGCCCAGGGCCAGAACCCGGCCCGCCAGGCCTCGATCGCCGCCGGCATCCCGGTGGAAAGCCCGGCCTGGGGCGTCAACCAGCTCTGCGGCTCGGGCCTGCGCTCGGTCGCGCTCGGCTATCAGGCGCTGGTCAATGGCGATTCCGACATCGTGGTCGCCGGCGGCCAGGAATCCATGAGCATGGCCCCGCATGCGCAGCATCTGCGCGGCGGCGTCAAGATGGGCGGGCTCGAGCTCGTCGACACCATGATCAAGGACGGCCTGTGGGACGCCTTCAACGGCTACCATATGGGCAACACGGCCGAGAACGTGGCGCGGCAATATCAGATCACCCGCGCCCAGCAGGACGAGTTCGCCGTCGCCTCGCAGCAGAAGGCCGAAGCCGCGCAGAAGGCCGGCCGGTTCAAGGACGAGATCGTCCCCGTCACCATCAAGACCCGCAAGGGCGATGTGGTCGTCGACGCCGACGAATATCCGCGCCACGGCGCCACGCTGGACGCAATGGCCAAGCTCAAGCCCGCCTTCGAGAAGGACGGCACGGTCACCGCCGGCAGCGCTTCCGGCATCAATGACGGCGCCGCCGCCGTGGTGCTGATGACGGCCAAACAGGCCGCCAAGGAAGGCAGGACGCCGCTCGCGCGCATCGTCTCCTGGGGCCAGGCCGGCGTCGACCCGAAGATCATGGGCACCGGCCCGATCCCGGCTTCCCGCAGCGCACTGAAGAAGGCCGGCTGGAGCATCGGCGATCTCGACCTGATCGAGGCCAACGAGGCGTTCGCGGCGCAGGCCTGCGCCGTCAACAAGGACCTCGGCTGGGATACGTCCAAGGTCAACGTCAACGGCGGCGCGATCGCGATCGGTCACCCGATCGGCGCGTCCGGCGCCCGCGTCCTCGTGACGCTGCTGCACGAGATGCAGAAGCGCGACGCCAAGAAGGGCCTCGCCACGCTGTGCATCGGCGGCGGCATGGGCATCGCGATGTGCGTTGCACGCGACTGAACAAGAGGCAACATGCCGGGTTGAATGATGAAAAGATCGTCTGTCAACCGCAGTGCAAGCTGTTAAGAGAATGCCCGGCCTCGCGCCGGGCATTTTCGTTTTGAGAGCATGATCCGGAAAGGTGGAGACCGGTTTCCCGAAAAGATCATGCTCAATAGAGAGATAAATTTCAAAAGACCGGCACAATGTCGGCCTAGAAAAAAAATGACGAAGGAGGAGACGGACATGGCACGTGTTGCATTAGTAACGGGTGGGACGCGAGGCATCGGCGCTGCGATCAGCAAGGCGTTGAAGGCGGCCGGGTACAAGGTCGCGGCAACCTATGGCGGCAATGATGCCGCGGCGCAAAAGTTCAAGGAAGAAACCGGCATTCCCGTTTACAAATGGGACGTCGCCTCGTTCGATGCCTGCGCTGCCGGCGTCAAGCAGGTGGAGGCCGAGGTCGGCCCGATCGACGTTCTCGTCAATAACGCCGGCATCACCCGCGACACCGCATTCCACAAGATGACGCTGCAGCAGTGGAACGAGGTGATCAACACCAATCTCGGCTCGCTCTTCAACATGACGCGCCAGGTGATCGAGGGCATGCGTGCCCGCAAGTTCGGCCGCATCGTCAACATCTCCTCGATCAACGGCCAGAAGGGCCAGTTCGGCCAGGTCAATTATTCCGCGGCCAAGGCCGGCGACATCGGCTTCACCAAGGCGCTCGCGCTTGAGAATGCCAAGGGCGGCATCACCGTGAACGTGATCGCGCCCGGCTATATCAACACCGAAATGGTGCAGGCGGTGCCGAAGGACGTCCTGGAGAAGAACGTGATCCCGCAGATCCCGGTCAATCGTCTTGGTGAGCCCGAGGAGATCGCGCGTGCGGTGCTGTTTCTCGCCGCCGAGGACGCCGGCTTCATCACCGGCTCGACGCTCACCGTGAACGGCGGCCAGTATCACGCGTGATGGTCGCTCGCGCAGGCCATGTGGAGAAAGTAGGGTGGGCACGCTTCGCTTTGCCCACCCTACAAAACTAATCGGGCTCCCAGCCTTTCGGTGCCAGTTCGAATTTCGCAAATTCAAACGCCGGCGCCACGGTGCATCCGACCAGGATCCAATCGCCGGTGCACTCCGCCGCCTGCCATGCATGCGCCGGCACGATCGCCTGCGGCACTTCGCCGGCGGTGAGATCGGGGCCGAGACGAATCTCGCGCTGTCCGCTCGCATCGGCGATCCGCAAGGTCAGTGCATCGCCAGCGTAATAGTGCCAGATCTCCACCGCATCGACGCGATGCCAATGCGAGCGCTCGCCGCGTCCGAGCAGGAAATAGATCGCAGTCGAGCGCGATCGTCCGCTCGCATCCTTCTCACTATCGCGAAACGTCTCGCGATAGTGGCCGCCCTCGGGATGCGGCTTCAGCGCAAGCTTCGCGATAATCTCGGCGGCAGTCGGCTTTGGCATCACGACTTATTCTTGCGCTCGCGCAATTCGCCGAACACTTGCGCTCCGTCGGCGCCCTTCATGTGCAGCTTGGCGGCGACCGCCGGCTCGTCGGCGCGCAGGAACACGTTGGCTTTCTTCTCCTCGCCAAGCAGCGTCGGGATCGTCGGCTTGTTCTCCGCGCGCAGCCGCGTCACTTCCTCGGCGCGGGCGTTCAATGCCGGATTGTCTGATTCCACCGTCAGCGCGAACTTGACATTGGCGGCGGTATATTCGTGGCCGCAATAGAGACGGAAATCGTCCGGCAGTGCGCGCAGCTTGAGCAGCGAATCCCACATCATCGGATAATTGCCCTCGAACACCCGGCCGCAGCCGATCGAGAACAAAGTGTCGGCGGCAAACACCGCCTTCTCGCCGTCGAACACATAGGAGATGTGGTCGAGCGTGTGGCCCGGCGTCTCCAGCACCCGCGCGAGCAGGCTGCCGACCTTGATCACGTCGCCGTTGGCGGCGCGCAGGTCGACATTGGCGATCGCCTTGGTCTTGTCGTGCGGCGCGACGACGCGGCAACCATATTTCTGTTTCAGTTCGGCAACCCCGCCGACATGGTCATGATGATGATGGGTGATGAGGATGTCGGTGAGATTCCAGCCCTCGCGCTCCAATGCCGCGATGATGGGGCCGGCTTCCGGCGCATCGATCGAGGCGGTGGCCTTGGTGGCGGGGTCGTGGATCAGATAGCCGAAATTGTCGGTCAGGCAGGTGAAGAGACGGATTTCCGCAGTCATGGTATCTCCCGCGAACGGCCAAGCGTTATTGTTTGAGCATGGTCTCTTCGGAAAACCGGTTCCCACTTTTCCTGACCATGCTGTAACACGCCCAATATGCGCAGGAAATATGGCGTTAACGCTCGCGCGGCAACGCAATTTTGGGGAACACGCGCGTAACGGCGCCGTGTTAGGTTGGGTGCATGGACGTCATTGATCTCCGCGATTTCTATTCGCAGCGCCTCGGCATCGTGGCGCGCCAATTGATCAATCGCGGCATCCGCGAGCGATGGCCGGGGGCCGAGGGCCAGCGTGTGCTCGGGCTCGGCTATCCCACCCCCTATCTCGGCCTCTTCCGCGAGGATTGCGAGCGCTGCATTGCTTTCATGCCGGCGTCACAGGGGGTTCTGAAATGGCCGACGGGCCGGCCGGCGCTCGCGACCCTGGTCGACGAATTCTCGATGCCGCTCGCGGACGCCGCGGTCGACCGCGTGCTGCTCGTGCATGCGCTGGAGATGTCGGATGATCCGGAGCGGCTCTTGCGCGAGGTGTGGCGGGTGCTGGCGCCGTCCGGCCGGCTGATCGCGGTGATACCCAATCGCCGCGGCGTATGGACACGCACCGACACCACGCCCTTCGGCCACGGCCGGCCCTATTCGCGGGCGCAGATCACGCAATTGCTGCGGCAGACTTGGTTCACGCCGACGGCGTGGGGCGAGGCGCTGTTCGTGCCGCCGTTCGCGGGGAGCTGGTTCCTGCGCTGGGCGATGGCCTGGGAGCGCCTCGGTGCGACGCTGTCATTGCCGTTCGCGGGCGTGCACATCGTGGAGGCGACCAAGCAGGTCTATCGCGCGATCCCCGCACACCGCGAGCGCGCGCGGCTCATCCCGTCGCTGCAGCCGGTGCTGGTGCCGTCGTCGTCGCGCGCGTGATTCGGTTTTGTAGATTCGTAGGGTGGGCAAAGCGAAGCGTGCCCACCATCCACGTTCGGTGCAAGAAAGGTGGGCACGCTTCGCTTTGCCCACCCTACAAATTTTTCGCTACTTTCTTGTCGCGGGCTAACTACTCATTTCCCGGATTGACGTCTTCGCTCGGCGCGGGTTGCGCGGCGGCGTCGGGTCGCGGGCCGTGCGGGCGGCGGCGGCGGCGCGGGAAGCGCTCGTTACGTTCGCTGCGTTCTCCGCCGCCATTGCCCTCATGATTGCCATTGACCTGCGGCTGCGCACCGCCGGTGATGAAGGAGGGCAGACGGTCGACGCCGCCATTGTCCGCGATCACCGGCTGCGGCTGGTTCTGCGGCGGCGGTTGATATTGCGGCTGCTGACGATGCTCGCGCTCGCGATGCTCGCGTGGCTGCTGCTGGTCGCGCTGATAGGGCTGCTGATTATTCTCGCGCGCATAGGGCGGCTGCGGCACGAAGCCCGGCTCCTGCCCGAAGCTCGAATAGTTGTCGTCCTCGTCGCCCTCATCGCTCGTCGACACATCATTGTTATTGTTGTCGATGCGGGGCTGCTGCTGATTCTGCCGAAGCTGTTCCTGAGCCGCGGCGATGATGCGGAAGTAATGCTCGGCGTGCTGATAGTAGTTCTCGGCGGCGACCGGGTCGCCGGAGGAGCGCGCATCGCGCGCGAGCTGAACGTATTTTTCCGCTACGTGGGAAGCAGTGCCGCGGATCTTGATGTCGGGTCCGTTCGATTCGAACACTCGCGTCAACGGGTTCTGACCGCGCCGGTTGTTGTTGTTGTTATTGTTATTCCGGTTACGCATCCGCTTGTTATTTTGACCGTTTCTCATGTCTCGCCTTTTATTCCAGCCCTAAGTTACCAGCGTTAGTTACCAGCGTTGAAATTGCCGTTGCGGTGGAAGTTGCCAGTGCAACTGGCGCACGCGCTCATGCGCACCGACTCACGATGCCATTCGGATCAATGCCAAAGTTCGCCAACCATCGCGTTGAGCAAAACGCGTTCCCCAACCGCCGGCCGGTCGGCCTGCGGATCAATTATTCAGCTTGCCACGCAAGCCCAGTTCTCTCACGTAAGTCTTCAAGCGCAATAACAGGCTTTCGTTCGCTTGGCGGTCGAGAGCAGCACAGCCCCGGCTATTGCGCTCATACAGACCCGCGTTTTGGAACCTTTGATCGGCGGGCTCTCGGCGAGAACCCTGGTCTTCACCCGTTAACGGTTACGGGGCCAAACCGATGTCATGACCGGAACGTAGTCGTTCCCGGGGGATATTCCAAGAGGTTTTTTTGCGTTCCAATAGGACTTTATCGCGGCAATTTGCGGCCCGCCACCGCCCGTGGGATGCCCGCCAGATCTGCCCTCGGCGGACCGGCTGGGACGAGCCCCGCACCCGTCATCAAAGCTTCAATGGCCTCGCTCTGTCCAATGCCTGATTCGACAACCAGGGCGGCGCCAGGGGCCAGCAGGCCGGCGGCCTGCGGGATCAGCGCGCGATAGGCATCCAGCCCATCGTCGCCGCCATCGAGCGCGGCAAGCGGGTCGTGCTCGCGTACCTCGACCGTAAGGTCGGCAATGTCAGCGGATGGGATGTAGGGCGGATTCGACACGATCAGGTCGAAGTGGCCGGAAAGGCCCGATGCATAGTCGCAGGCGATGAACGTCGCACGATTGCCGATGCCCAACATCAGCGCATTGGCGCGCGCCGTCTTGAGCGCCTCCGTGCTGATGTCGGTGCCGTAGCCCGTGGCCGCAGCAAGCTCGGAGAGCAGCGCCAGCAGGATGGCACCGGTGCCGGTGCCGAGATCGGCGATCCGCAATGGTTTTTCCGAAGCTCCGTCCGCGCGGAGAATTTCCATCGCGAACTCCACCACGGTCTCGGTGTCGGGCCGCGGCACCAATGTCGCGGCGGAGAGTTTTAGCGGCAGTCCCCAGAATTCCTTTTGCCCGAGGATGCGCGCGACCGGCTCGCCGGCGAGGCGACGGCGCGCGAACGCTTCCAATTCTGCTGCTTCATTCCCGGTCAGCGTCCGGCTCGCTGCCGTGATCATGCCGGTGAGATCGAGCTTGAGCACCGCGCCGAGGAGCATGCGTGCATCGAGCTCGGCCGAATCGATCGCCGCCGATTTGAAGCGTGCGCCGAGTTGTCGGCGCGCCGCATCGACATTGAGACCGACAAAAGCGCTCACACCCTCACCGTCGTCCCTTGCGAAAGCAGGGACCCATAACCACAGGACGGAGCGATCCCGCGTAGCCCGGATGGAGTGGAGCGCAATCCGGGATTCGTGCAGTCCGGCTCGCTGCCCCGGATTACGCTGCGCTCCATCCGGGCTACGGGAGTCCTCACGCCGCCGCGCCCTGCGCGGCGAGTTGCGCTGCCTGGTGCTCCGTCGTCAGCGCGTCGGTCAATTCGCCGAGTGCTTCGCCTGATATCACCTGCGGCAATTTGTAGAGCGTCAGGTTGATGCGATGATCGGTGACGCGGCCTTGCGGAAAATTATAGGTGCGGATGCGCTCGCTGCGGTCGCCGGAGCCGACCTTCTCCTTGCGGTCGGCGGAACGCGCCGCCTCCACGCGCTGGCGCTCGGCATCGTAGATGCGCGAGCGCAGGATGTTCATCGCCGACGCCCGGTTCTTGTGCTGCGAGCGGCTGTCCTGCATCATCACCACGATGCCGGTCGGGATATGGGTGATGCGGATCGCCGATTCCGTCTTGTTGACGTGCTGACCGCCGGCGCCCTGCGCCCGCATGGTCTCGATCCTTAAGTCCTCGTTCTTGATGTCGACGTCGACATCCTCGACCTCCGGCAGCACGGCCACCGTCGCGGCGGAGGTGTGGATGCGCCCCTGCGTCTCGGTGTCGGGCACGCGCTGCACCCGATGCACGCCGGATTCGAATTTCAGTTTCGCGAATGCGCCGCGGCCCTGCACCTCGGCGATGATTTCCTTGTAGCCGCCGACCGTGCCCTCGCTGGCCGAGATCACCTCGACCTTCCAGCCCTGCAGCGCGGCGAAGCGTTCATACATGCGGAACAGGTCGCCCGCGAACAGCGAAGCTTCGTCTCCACCGGTGCCGGCGCGGATTTCCAGCACGACGTTGCGATCGTCCATGGCGTCCTTCGGCAACAGCGCGATGCGGATCTTCTGCTCGAGCTCGGCAAGCCGCGCATGCAGCGTCTCGAGCTCGGCCTCCGCCATGCCGCGCATGTCGGGCTCGGTTGTGGGATCGGCGATCAGACTCTGGGTGTCGGCGAGCTCGGTGCGCGCGGCGCGATAGGCCTTCACCGCCTCGATCAGCGGATTGAGCTCGGCGAGCTCGCGGGTGATCTGGACATAGCGTTCCGAATTCACCTGGCCGAGCAGTTCGGCCTCGAGCGAGGCATGATGGGCGAGCAGGACATCGAGTTTGGCTTCGGGCAGCATGGATGGTTCTCAAATAACGGAAAGGGCAGGGGCGGCGCCGTCGAGGAGAGCGTCGCTACAAGGTGAGCCCTTCGGCTTCTGCAAATTCCGTCAGCTTCTCGCGGATCGACACGCTGCCGGCCGGCGCGTCCAGAAGCGGGTTGATTATCGCTTCGGCCTTTTTCGCGTCGAGCTCGAGGATCATCGCCTTCACCGGACCGTGCGCGGTCGCCGACAGCGATAGCGAGCGGTAGCCGAGCGCGATCAGCACCAGCGCGCCGATCGGCTTCGATGCCATCTCGCCGCACAGCGAGGCGACCTTCCTGCTTGCCTGCGCCTTGCGCACGATGTCGCGCAGCGCGCGCAGGATCGGCGCGGACAGGGTGTCGAACCGTTCCGAGACCTTGGCGTTGCCGCGATCCACCGCGAACAGGAACTGGAACAGATCGTTCGATCCGACCGAGAGGAAATCGACCCGCTTCAACAGCTCGTCGAGCTGGTACAGCAGCGCCGGAACCTCGATCATGGTGCCGACATCGACGCGCTCGGGCAGCGAATGACCGTGCTGGCGCAGATAAGTCAGTTCCCTCTCGACAATCGCCTTTGCCTGATCGAATTCGGCAACATCAGAGATCATCGGGAACATGATCTTCAGCGCGCGGCCGCCGGCTGCACGAAGCAACGCGCGGATCTGACCGCGCAACAGTCCCGGGCGGTCGAGGCCGAGCCGGATTGCGCGCCAGCCGAGCGCGGGATTTTCCTCGACGACCGTCTCCATATAGGGCAGTGCCTTGTCGCCGCCAATGTCGAGGGTGCGAAAGGTGACGGGCTTCGATCCCGCCGCATCGAGCACGGTGCGATAGAGCGCGAGCTGGTCGCTGGAGCGCGGCAGGTTCGGGCTCACCATGAACTGCAGTTCGGTCCGGAACAGGCCGATGCCGGCGCTGCCGGTGTCATCGATATGCGGCAGGTCGATGGTCAGGCCGGCGTTGATCAGGAGCTCGATCGGCTGGCCGTCCTTGGTCACGCAGGGTTTGTCGCGCAGGGCCGAATATTGCGCCTGCCGGCGCGCGCGGAAGCGGACCCGCTCGGCGTAGGCGGATTCGATCTCCGACGACGGACGGACATAGATCTCGCCCGAGATGCCGTCGACGATGATGGCATCGCCGGGATCGGCGATGCCGGGCGCGTTCGGCACCTCGCCGACGGCGGGAATGCCGAGCGCGCGCGCCACGATCGAAACGTGGGAATTGGCGGTGCCTTCTTCGAGCACCAGTCCGCGCAATCGCTTGCGGTCATAGTCGAGCAGCGCCGCCGGGCCCATCGCGCGGGCGATCAGGATCGCGTTGTCGGGCAATTGTTCGCGCGACGGCGCGTGGTCCTGGCCGACCAGTTGCCGCATCAGGCGATGGCCGAGATCCTCGAGGTCGTGCAGGCGGTCGCGCAGGTAAGGATCGGTCGAGCGCAGCATGCGCGCGCGGGTGTCGGACTGCACGCGCTCGACCGCGGCTTCAGCGGTGAGGCCGGTGGCAACCGCCTCATGCAGCTTGTGCGACCAGCCCTGGTCGTTGGCGAACATGCGATAGGCTTCGAGCACGTCGCGATGCTCGCCGCCGTCGGCGACGTCGCCGCGCTCCAGCAGCCGGTCGAGATCGGCGCGCAGCTTGGTCAGCGCCGCATCCAGCCGCTTGATCTCCTTCGGCAGGTCTTCGGCGATATAGTTGGTGATGACGACGCGCGGCTCGTGCAGCACGACATGGCCGAGCGCGATGCCCTCGGAGAGAATGGCGCCGGTCTTGTGTAGGGAATGCCGCGCCGCAGGTTCGGCGCCCGGCTGCGCCAGCGCCGCCAATTCGCCGGAGGCGATCATCTCCGCCAGCACCATGGCGGTGGTCTGCAGCGCCTCGACCTCTTCCTCGACATAAGTGCGTTTGGCGCGGTTTTGCACGACCAGCACGCCGAGCGTGTTGCCGGCGCGCAGGATCGGCACGCCGAGGAAGGAGTGATAGATCTCTTCGCCGGTTTCCGGGCGATAGGAGAAGGCCGGGTGGCTTTGCGCGTCGCTCAAATTAAGCGGCGTGGCCTCGCTGGCGACGAGGCCGACCAGGCCCTCATGGGCGCTGAGCACCGTCCTGTGGACGGCGTCGCGGTTCAGACCTTCGGTGGCGTAGAGCTCGAGGGTGTTATCGACGCGCAGGACATAGACCGAGCAGACTTCGGCCACCATATTGGCCGCGATCAGGACCACGATCTTGTCCAGCCGCTCCTGGGCTGAGACCTGCTCCGCCATGGTTTCGCGGAGCCGTCTCAACAGGACGCGGGGACCTCCCGAAGCGCTCCGCATAGGTTGCAACCCTCCCCCACATGACCAGCAGGCCGTGTGGCCGGCAACTGGCGAGAAACTCGATTAATCCAACAATTTTATCCATCGGCGCCGCCGCAACCTCGCAACCCGGCCGAATCGGATTCGCCAAGACTGTGACACAGTTTGCGGCACCCTCCGATCAGGCCGTATAGCCAATCGAGGCTTGTTTTGCCAAGCAAAACGCCTGCCAAAAGATATAACGTCTCTGTCAGCCCAATGCTGCGGTAGCTAAGAGAAATTCTTACTCGCAACAGCGAGAAACGTGGGCTTGAGCTGTTCCACCTCTCCTACAGGGAGGGGCCCTTTACCCTCCCCTTTCAGGGCAGGGCTATCGCCTATGAAATAGAACTTGGCGGGCGATTCCTTCGTGGCCCATCCTTCGAGACGCGCTGCGCGCCCCTCAGGATGAGGTCTGGTTTCGCGGCGGAATCTTAGACCCTCATGGTGAGGAGCGCCGCTTGCGGCGCGTCTCGAACCATGAGGCCCGCCCCGTGCGGAACCTCTCCCTTCAGGAGAGGTGGCCCTCAGGCCTGGTCGAGACCGTACAGCGTGTGCAGTGTGCGCACCGCGAGCTCGGTATAGGCGGCATCGATCAGCACCGAGAACTTGATCTCGGACGTGGTGATGGCGCGGATGTTGATGTTGCGCGCGGCAAGCGCGGCAAAGGCCTTGGCGGCGACGCCGGCATGGCTGCGCATGCCGCTGCCGATCACGGAGACCTTCGAGACGTCGGTGGCGCTGTCGAAGCGCTGGTAGCCGATCTTGCTCTTGGCCGCGGTAATGGTGTCGCGGGCGCGGCCATAGTCGCTCGCCGGAACCGTGAAGGTAAGGTCCGTGGTCTTGCCGTCCTCGGAGACGTTCTGCACGATCATGTCGACATTGATGTTGGCATCCGCGAGCGGGCCGAAGATCGCTGCTGCCACCCCCGGCTTGTCCTCGATCTGGCGCACGGAAATCTGGGCTTCGTCCTTGGAGAAGGCGATGCCGGTGACGACGTGCATTTCCATGATTTCCTCCTCGCTGCAGATCAGCGTTCCCGGCGGCGTGCCGTGCGGGTCGATATCTTCAGGCTTGTCGAAGCTGGAGCGGACGAAGATTGGCATGTTGTGCACCATGCCAAGTTCCACCGAGCGCACCTGAAGGACCTTGGCGCCCTGAGAGGCCAATTCCAGCATGTCCTCGAACGCGATCTTATCGAGCCGGTGCGCCTTCGGCACCACGCGTGGGTCGGTGGTGTAGACGCCGTCGACGTCGGTATAGATGTCGCAGCGGTCGGCCTTGACCGCCGCTGCAATCGCCACCGCCGAGGTATCGGAACCACCGCGGCCGAGCGTGGTGATGCGGCCGGTCTCGGGATTGATGCCCTGGAAACCGGCGATGACCGCGACCTCCTTCCGCTCCTTGAAGCGCTTCATGAGTTCGGTGCCGTCGATATCGAGGATGCGCGCCGAGGCGTGCGCGTCGGAGGTCTTGATCGGGATCTGCCAGCCCTGCCAGGAGCGCGCCTGGACACCCATGCTCTGCAGCGTGATCGCCAGCAGGCCCGAAGTGACCTGCTCGCCGGAAGCGACGACCGCGTCATATTCGCGTGCATCGTGCATCGGGGAAGCCTCGCTGCACCAGGCCACCAATTCGTTGGTCTTGCCGGACATGGCGGAGACCACCACGGCAACATCGTGCCCGGCATCGACCTCGCGTTTGACATGGCGTGCGACGTTGCGGATTCGGTCGATATTGGCGACGGAGGTGCCGCCGAACTTCATCACGAGGCGGCCCATGACGACGCGTGCATTCCCTGTGAGGATAGGTAGATTGCCCGTGCTTAACCCAAGCACGGGCTGAAACGCGCGTATACATAGCGAAGCGGCCGGGGGCAAGCGGGTTCCTGGCGCCGTCCGTGGCGGGGGCGCGGCGGTAACTGAGGCGTTTGTATGGGGCGGTATATCGACGAGATCCTGCAGCCCGGTGAGAGGGTGCTGTATTCGACGAACGCGCACTGGATTTTCTTCCTGCCGGCCATTGCCGGCTGGGTCGTGGCGATCGTGTTCCTGATTCTGGCCTACATGGTCCCAACCGGCGCGCCGGCGGTGCTTTGCCTGGCGCTGAGCGGAATCGCGGCGCTCGCGGCCCTGTACAAGACGGTGACCGCCTGGTTCCATCGCTGGACCACCGAGACCGATGTGACCAATTTGCGGATTGTGCACAAAGAGGGGTTCATTCAGCGCGAGACGTTTGAAATGAGCCTCGACAAAGTTGAGAGCGTCGACGTCTCCCAGAGCATTCTTGGCCGTATCCTCAACTACGGCAATGTGAGAATTCTCGGCGTCGGCGAGGGGCAGAAGACGATCAAAATGATTGCTTCGCCGCTCGCATTCCGTAGTTACATCACGGCGCGATAGGGGCGCGCGCATCATGGCTATGCAGTCTGACTTTTCCGGCACCACAGTCGATCCGGCCGAGGTCGCAAAATTCTCAAAACTCTCGGCGGAGTGGTGGGATCCGCGCGGCAAGATGGCGCCGCTGCACAAGATCAATCCGTTACGGCTCGGCTATATCCGCGATGCCGCGTGCCGCAAGTTCGACCGCAACGTCAGGAGCCTGAGCTGCCTGTCCGGCTTGCGCATCCTCGATATCGGCTGCGGCGCCGGGCTATTGTGCGAGCCGCTGGCCCGGCTCGGCGCCCAAGTGATCGGGATCGATCCCTCGGCCTCCAACATCGCCGCCGCGAAACTGCATGCCGACAGGGGGCATCTGGCGATCGATTATCGCTGCACCACGGTGGAAGAAATGGACGCGCGCGAGCGCTTCGACATCGTGCTGGCGATGGAGGTGGTCGAGCATGTGACCGACGTCGGCGTGTTCCTAAAGCGCTGTGCGGCGATGCTCAAGCCCGGCGGCCTGATGGTGCTCTCGACGCTCAACCGCAACTGGAAGAGCTTTGCACTCGCGATCGTCGGCGCCGAATATGTGCTGCGGTGGCTGCCGCGCGGCACCCATCAATGGAGCAAGTTCGTCACCCCCGACGAACTCGCCCACTATCTGCAAGACAACCGCCTCACCATCACCGACCAGGCCGGCGTGGTCTACAACCCGCTCGCCGACCAATGGAACATCTCCTCGGACATGGACGTGAACTACATGGTGGTCGCGGAGGAGGGGTAAGCAATTTCCCGCGAAGCCGTCATTGCGAGCGGAGCGAAGCAATCCATAGTGCCACTCGCGGAAGCATGGATTGCTTCGCTCCGCTCGCAATGATGAGGCGCCGCAGCGCAATCCTGTCATGCGCTGTTCCGGTTGACCGCGCGCGCGGCGCCCGGCACGGTGAGAGCGTTTTCCCCGCCCGCCCGCGATTCTTGCGCACATGCTGACGATTTCCTGGCTCTGGATTCCTTTCACCATCGTCGCTGCGCTCGGGCAGGTTGCGCGCAATGCGATGCAGCGGTCGCTGACCGGGCCGCTCGGGACCTGGGGCGCGACCAATATCCGCTTCCTGTTCGGCTTTCCGTTCTCGATCCTGTTTTTTGCGCTGGTCATCGTGGTGACCGGCGATTCCGCTCCGTGGCCGCCGGTGGCGTTCTGGCCGTGGCTGCTGCTCGGTGCGCTCAGCCAGATCGTCGGCACCGGCCTGATGCTGCTGGCGATGAACGAGCGCTCCTTCGTGGTGACGACGGCGTATCTGAAGACCGAGGCGATCCAGACCGCGATCTTCGGCTTCGTCTTTCTCGGCGATCATCTCACCTTGCTGAAGGTGATCGCGATCCTGATCGCGACCATCGGCGTCGTCATCACCGCACTTCGGCCCGGCGGCGAGAAGGGGTTTGCGGAGCTGAGGCCGACCATCATGGGCCTGGTCGCTGCGGCTGCGTTTGCGCTGTCGGCGATCGGCTTCCGGGGCGCGATCATCGCGGTGCCCGGCGTCTCCTTCGTGACGGCGTCGTCCTATACGCTGGTGTTCGGCCTGTTCGTGCAGACGCTGGTGCTGTCGATCTATCTGTTGCTGCGGGCGCCCGGGGTGCTCAAGGCGATCCTCGGATTATGGCGGCCATCGATGCTGGCGGGCTTCATGGGCGCGTTCGCCTCGCAATTCTGGTTCCTTGCCTTCGCACTGACAGCGGCGGCGAACGTGCGAACGCTGGCGCTGATCGAAGTCTTGTTCGCGCAAGGCGTGGCGTATTATTCATTCAAGCAGCCGATCTCGCCGCGCGAGTTTTCCGGCATCGTCCTGATCGTGATCGGTGTGGCGCTATTGATCGCGGCGTGAGGATCAGTTCCGGTCGTCCGGCAGCACCGGCAGCGGCGAGACCTCGACGCCTTCCTCGATCAGCGAGCGGGCTTCCTCCGGCGAAGCTTCGCCGTAGATCGGACGGTGCTCGATATCGCCGTAATGCATCTTGCGCGCCTCGTTGGGGAAGCGGTCGCCGACATTGTCGGCGTTCTTGACGATGTGGTCGCGCAATTCCTTCAGCTTGGCGCGCAGTTCGCGCTCCTGCGCCATCATCAGCGGCGTCGATTCGGCCGGCGCTGCCGCCGGCTGCTCGGCCGGCACAGGCGCTGCGCTTTCGCGGCCTTTCTTGCCGACGATCTGCGGCGCCATGATTGCCTTCTCGATCTTTGACGAGCCGCAGGTCGGGCAGGTCACGAGCTTGCGGCGGACCTGAGAATCGTAAGCCGACGAAGTCTGGAACCAGCTTTCGAAAGCGTGGCCCCGTTCGCAGCGCAGGTTGTAGCGGATCATGCTGAGCCCCGGACGAGGTGCAGATGCTCCGGACCTGCCTTGGGGTCGGCGACGGTGAAACGCCGTCCGTGCTGCAGCGAGGGAATCGCCCTGCGCGCGGTCTCGACCTTGGCCGGATCGATCTTCGCCAGGAACACGCCCGGCTCGACGCCGCCCTCGGCGAGGATCTCGCCCCAGGGATCGATGATCAGCGAATGACCATAGGTCTCGCGCTTGTTCTCGTGCAGGCCGGCTTGCGCGGCGGCAAACACGAAGCAGCCGGTCTCGATGGCGCGGGAGCGGAGCAGAATGTGCCAATGCGCCTCGCCGGTCTTGCGGGTGAAGGCGGACGGTACGGTGAGGAAGGACGCGCCGCTTTCGGCCAGCGCGCGGTACAGCGCCGGGAAGCGCACGTCATAGCAGATCGTCAATCCAATCCGGCCCCAGGGCAGATCGGAGATCATAGCAGTCTCGCCCGGCTGGTAATTGGCCGATTCGCGGTAGCTCTCGCCGCCGGGCAGATCGATGTCGAACATATGGATCTTATCGTAGCTGGCGAGCAGATTGCCGTCCGGGCCGATCAGGAAGGAGCGGTTCACCGCCTTCTCCGGCGAGAAGCGCAGTGCCAGCGAGCCGATATGCAGATGGATCTTCAATTCGGCTGCCAGCGCGCGATAGGCCTTCAGCGACTTGTCGTCCTCTTCCGTCGCCAGATGCTCGAACAGCGCCTTGCGGTTCAATTGCATCATGTTGCTCACTTCGGGCGTGAGCACATAGTCCGCGCCTTGCGCTGCCGCCTCGCGCACCAGCTTCATGCCCTGCTCGAGGCTCGGCTCCGGCAGAAGCGAGGTGCGCATCTGCACCATGGCTGCGGTGAAGGTGCTGTCGGCACTCATCAGGCCACGCCTTCGCTGGCTAAGAGACCATCGAGCTTGCCCTCGCGGTCGAGCGCATAGAGCTCGTCACAGCCGCCGACATGGGTGCTGCCGATGAAGATCTGCGGAAAGGTCGAACCGGCGCCGGCCCGCTTGTACATCTCGTCGCGATAGGCCGCGTCGCTGGCCACGTTGAATTCGGTGAACGCCGCCTTCTTGCGGGTCAGAAGCGACTTGGCCGCGCTGCAGTAGCCGCAGCCCGGGCGGGTATAGATTTCAATCGCAGCGGTCATGGTGCGCTCGGTTGTGATTTTGTCCGGGATTATATGGGAGTTTTGTGGCTATCGACAACCCGGGCGAACACCAGCACATCGACCTGTGCCGCCTTGGCGCGCAGAAGCGCCCGCGCGCAGGCGTCGACCGTCGCTCCCGAGGTCAGGACGTCATCGACCAGGATCACGCGGCGGCCCTGGATTTCGGCCGCGCGGTCCGGCCCCACTTTGAAAGCACCCTGGACATTGGTCGCCCGCTGCGCCCGCGACAATCCGACCTGCTGCTCGGTCGAGCGCACCCGGCGCAGCGCATCGGGGGCGAGCGCGACGCCGCTCTGGCGCGAAATGACGCGGGCAAGCGCGCCGGATTGATTGTAGCGGCGGCTCCAGCCGCGCCGCCAGTGCAGGGGAACTGGTACCAAAATATCGGCCTCGCGAAGCAATTCCTTCCCCGCGCGCGCCATCCAGCGGCCCATTGCTGGCGCGAGGTCCGTGCGGTCCTGGTATTTCAATGCGTGCACCAGCGTGCGCGCGACGTCGTCATAGCGCACCGCGGCGCGGGCGCGCTGGTAGGCCGGCGGACTGGCGATCGCCTCCATCGACAACAGCTCCGGACCGGGGTCGTAGACGAAGGGAATGCCGAGCCGCGGGCAGAACGGTGGTGCAATGAACGACAATTTGGCCCAGCAGGCGGCGCAGACGCCCTCGCCATCGACCGGCTCGCGGCACGAAACGCACAGCGTCGGCAGCGCGATGTCGAGCATCAGCCGTGCTGCATGCGTCCATGCTCCCTGCGCAACGCTCAGCGCGCCACGCAGATGGCCTGCAATGGAGCGGGATGGTGATGCCTCGGCGCCCATGGACCGAGGCTAGCCTCATGATCGTGTCAGCTCAAGCATTGCGTTGCCAGAGGCGAAGGCAGGGCGTAACCAGCGGGCATGGCCGCAAATCCGACCACACCTGTGTTGTTCGATCGTTCGCTGCTCGCGGCGCGGCTGAAGCGCGCGCGGCGCGATGCGCCGGTCACCTTCCTGCTCGAGCGCGTCGGCGAGGACATGGCGGAGCGTTTGCAGGCGGTCACGCGGGAGTTTGCCGATGCCGCCGACATCTGGACGCCGGGCAATGCGCTCCATGATCTCTTGCGCGCGCGATGCAAGTCCGTCCGCGAGGTTGCGTTCGAGGCTGCCGAAGTCCTTCCGCTGCAGCCGGCTTCGCTCGATCTTGCGGTCTCCGCGCTCGCTTTCCAGTTCGTCAACGATCTTCCCGGCGTGCTCGCGCAGCTGCGTCGCGCGCTGAGGCCCGACGGGCTGTTGCTCGCGGCGATGATCGGCGGCGATACGTTGACCGAGCTTCGGCAATCCTTCGCCGCGGCCGAAGCCGAATGCGAGGGCGGAGTGTCGCCGCGCGTGGCGCCATTCGCCGATTTGCGCGACATCGGCGCGCTGTTGCAGCGTGCCGGCTTCGCGCTGCCGGTGACCGACGTCGACCGCATCGTGGTGCGCTACGCCAACGCCTTCGCGCTGATGCAGGAATTGCGGCGCATGGGCGCCACCAATATCCTGGTCGAGCGGCGCCGCGCGCCAACCCGCCGCGCCACGCTATTGCGGTTGGCGCAAATCTATGCCGAGCGCTTCGCCGATCCTGACGGCCGCATCCGCGCCACCTTCGACGTGATCTGGCTGTCCGGCTGGGCACCGCATGAAAGCCAGCAAAAACCGCTGCGCCCGGGTTCGGCGAAAGCGAGTTTGGCAGAGGCGGTGAAGCGGGCAAAACGCGACTGACGCCGAATACCGCAGCCGTGATCGCCGGGCTTGACCCGGCGATCCATCGATCTGGAAAGAGCCTTTTTCGAAGATGGATGCGCGGGTCAAGCCCGCGCATGATGAGTGAGGGTGCGGCGGCCCTGTCGCGAGCAAACCTACAACAGCAGATCAATCAGATGCGGGATCAGCGGAATGTCCGCCGCCGGCATCTCATAGTCGCGCAATTTGTTGGCGCGGACCCAGGCGAGGTTCTGTCCCTCGCGCGCCGTCACCATGCCGTCCCAACGCCGGCAGATATAGAGTGGCATCAGCAGGTGAAACGTCTCATAGGCGTGGCTCGCGAAGGTCAGCGGCGCCAGGCATGGCTCAGCGACGGTGATGCCGAGTTCTTCATGCAATTCGCGGATCAGCGTCGCTTCCGGCCGTTCGCCGGCCTCGACCTTGCCGCCCGGAAATTCCCAGAGCCCCGCCATCGGCTTGCCGGCAGGCCGCTGCGCCAGCAGCACGCGCTTGTCGGCATCGATGAGCGCGCAGGCAACCACGAGGGTGAGTTTGATATCGGTCATGCATTACACGCTTGCTGAATCGTAGGATGGGTAGAGCGCAGCGAAACCCATCGCGACGGAGCAAGCCGTGCGATGATGGGTTTCGCTGCGCTCTACCCATACTACATAGAATTACGACCGATAATCGCCGTTGATCGCGACATATTCCTTGGTGAGATCGCAGGTCAGCACGCGGTCGCGGCCCTTGCCGAGGCCGAGATTGACCTTGATCTGGATCTTCGGCTCTTTCATCGCCTGCGACACTTCCGCCTCGTTGTAGGAGGGATCGCGGGCGCCGCTCTTGGCGACGCGGATGCCGTTGAAGGAAATCGAGAGCTTGTCGCGGTTGGCGGGCTCGCCGGCCTTGCCGACCGCCATCACCACCCGGCCCCAATTGGCATCCTCGCCGGCGATCGCGGTCTTGACCAGCGGCGAGTTCGCCACCGACATCGCGATCTTGCGAGCGGAAGCCTTGGTCGTCGCGCCATCGACGATGATCTCGACCAGTTTCCGCGCGCCTTCGCCGTCGCGCGCCACCTGTTCGGCAAGGTTGGCGAGCACATCGCGGAACGCCTTTGCGAATGCTTTCAGGCGCGGGTCGCTGGCGCGGCTGATCTTCGGCGCGCCGTTCGCGGCCGCGGTGCCGGTCGCGAATGCCAATAGCGTGTCGGATGTCGAGGTGTCGCCGTCGATGGTGACGGCGTTGAAGGTGTCCTCGACCCCGCTCTTCAGGAGCTGCTGCAGCGCGGCTGATGACAGCGGCGCGTCGGTGAAGATGAACGACAGCATCGTCGCCATATCAGGCGCGATCATGCCGGCGCCCTTGGCCATGCCGTTGATCGTCACCTTGGCCTTGCCGAGCTTCACGGTCGCGGTCGCGACCTTCGGGAAGGTGTCGGTGGTCATGATTGCCTTCGCCGCGCCCATCCAGTCGTCGGGCCCGGCTTGCTCGGCCAGCGTCGCCAGTACGCCGTCGAACTTGGTCGCATCGAGCGGCTCGCCGATCACGCCGGTGGAGGCCAAAAACACCTCATTGACGCCGCAGCCGACCGCCTTGGCGGCGATCTGCGCGGTCAGCGCGGTCGACTGCTTGCCGGTTTTGCCGGTGAAGGCATTGGCATTGCCGGAATTGACCACCAGCGCGCGTGCAAATCCGCCCTTAGAAGATCCGCCTTTGCCGAGCTTGGCGCGGCACCACTCCACCGGGGCTGACGGGCATTTCGACTTGGTGAAGACGCCGGCGACGGCGGTGCCTTTGTCCATCACCGCGAGCAGCACATCGGTGCGCCCCTTGTAGCGGATGCCCGCGGCCGCCGTCGCAAGCCTGACGCCCGCAATCGCGGGCAAATCGGGAACGTCTGTCGGGGCGAGGGGAGAAACGGCGGTGGACATGGCGGATTCCAATCAGGGAGGCGCAATCGTCATGGCCGGGCTAAAGCGCGAAGCGCGTCTTCGCGCAAGATGTCCCGGCCATCCACGTCCTTTTCCCGGCCGGCGAGGCGCCAAGACGTAGATGGCCGGGACAAGCCCGGCCATGACGAGTGTAGATACTATTGGCTTCGCTGAAGTGACAGCGAATTCTTACTTCTTCGCCGGCGGCGCCATCTTGGAGTCGGACGGCTTGGCGGCGGGGGCCGTCGTATCAGCAGGCTTGGCGTCGCTCTTGGCGGTCTCTTCCGGCTTGTCCATGCGCTCGATCTTGGCGGCCTCGCGCAGTTTGGCGACATAGTCGGCCTGCGCTTTGCGGGTCACATAGGTCTCGATCTGGCTCTTGACCTGGTCGAAGGGCGGCGCGGTGCGGTTGCGCTTTTCCTCGACCTTGATGATGTGCCAGCCGAACTGCGACTTCACGGGGTCGGAGATCTTGCCCGGCTCGAGCGAAAAGGCGACGGCAGAGAATTCCGGCACCATCTGCTCCTTGGTGAAGAAGCCGAGATCGCCGCCATCGGAGGCGCCGGGATCCTTGGACTTCTTCTTGGCGAGCTCGGCGAAATCGGCGCCCTTGGCGAGCTCGGCCTTGATTGCCTTGGCCTCGTCCTCGGTCTCGACCAGGATGTGGCGGGCATGCACTTCCTGCTCGCCGGTGATCTGCTTGGAGGCCTCTTCATAGACCTTCTTCATGGCGTCGTCGTTGGTCGCCGCCTTGCCCTCGCTGGCAAGCAGGCTATCCATCAGGAGGCGGTTGCGGGTGAAGGCGAGGCGCTTCTTGAACTCGTCGGTATTGTCGACCTTCTTGTCCTCGGCGGCCTTGGCGACGATCTTCATGTCGATCAGGAAGGCCAGGAGGTTATCCTTCCGCGTCGCAGGGTCCATCTGCTGCAGGCTCGGCCCAAGTTCCTCTTCGGCGATCGCCACATCGCTCTGGCGGATCTCCTGCCCGTTGACCTTGGCAAGCACCGGGTTGGAATCCTCAGCACGGACCGGCAGACCGAAGGCGAGAACCGCGGCGATCGAGCCGGTCACGGCCAGGGATGCGAGGCCGATACGCAAGCCGGGTTTCATTTCCGCGAACGACGTGGTCATGCAAAATCCTTAACTTGTCTCGAACAGGGGGAACTTCTCTTGAGCGGGGCGGACACTCGCCCAATCAAGCCGCCTTGGCAACGCGAAAAGTCTGACAAAATGATGAATTCCTTGACATCCTGCCGAGCGTTGACAACCCCCGGAGCGGGCCATATCTCTGGCCCATCGTGTCAATGGCGATAGCGCTCATTTTGCTTACGTTTTTGGCCGTTGAACCTTGGATTGCTTGCTTCCCACTTAATTGGCGGATCGGGCCCCAGGTTGGGGCCGTTGCCGGGGTGCGTCACGGTGAGTTGATAGACAATCGGCGGCACCACGCTCTGGTTGCAACGCAGAAGAACAGGAACTACGCATGATCGGCGCGCTCGCCCGCAAATTGTTCGGCTCCGCCAACGACCGGAGGGTGAAGGGCTATCAGGCCCGCGTCAACGCCATCAACGCATTGGAGCCCGAGCTCGCAAAGCTTTCGGACGAGGCGTTGAAGGCCCGCACCGCCGAATTCCGGCAGGAGCTGGCGAACGGCAAGACGCTCGATGACCTCCTGGTTCCTGCGTTCGCCACCGTCCGGGAGGCCGCCAAGCGCACCCTCGGCCAGCGCCACTTCGATGTGCAGCTCATCGGCGGCATGGTGCTGCATGAGGGCGACATCGCCGAGATGAAGACCGGCGAAGGCAAGACGCTGGTGGCGACGCTCGCGGTCTATCTCAACGCACTTGCCGGCAAGGGCGTCCATGTCGTCACCGTCAACGACTACCTTGCCCGCCGTGACTCCGGCTGGATGGGCCAGATCTATTCCTTCCTCGGCATGAGCACCGGCGTCATCGTCCACGGGCTCGACGATGCCGAGCGCAAGACCGCCTATGGCTGCGACATCACCTACGGCACCAACAACGAATACGGCTTCGACTACCTCCGCGACAACATGAAGTACCGCCTGGAGGACATGGTCCAGCGCGGGCACTATTACGCCATCGTCGACGAAGTCGACTCGATCCTGATCGACGAGGCGCGGACGCCGCTGATCATCTCCGGTCCGCTCGACGACCGCTCGGATTTCTACAACACCATCGACACGTTCTTTCCCAAGCTCGACAAGTCGGACTACGAGGTCGACGAGAAGCAGCGCACGGTGACGCTGACCGAAGGTGGCATGGAAAAGCTCGAAGGGCTGCTGCGCGATGCCGGCCAGCTCAAGGGTGACTCCCTCTATGACGTCGAGAACGTCTCGGTCGTTCACCACGTCAACCAGGCGCTGCGCGCGCACACGCTGTTCACCCGCGACAAGGATTACATCGTTCGCGACGGCGAGGTCGTCATCATCGACGAGTTCACCGGACGCATGATGCCGGGTCGCCGCTACTCGGAAGGCCTGCACCAGGCGCTGGAAGCCAAAGAGCACGTCCAGGTCCAGCCGGAGAACCAGACGCTCGCCTCGATCACCTTCCAGAACTATTTCCGGATGTACGAGAAGCTGGCGGGCATGACCGGCACGGCCGCGACCGAAGCCGACGAATTGTTCGACATCTACAAGCTCGAGGTCGTGGAGATCCCGACCAACCTGCCGGTGGCGCGCCTCGACGAGGACGACGAGGTCTATCGCACGCAGACCGAAAAATATGCCGCGATCCTCGCAGAGATCGAACGCGCCAACAAGCGGCTGCAGCCGGTCCTGGTCGGCACCGCCTCGATCGAGAAATCCGAAGTGCTGGCCGAGTACCTGCGCAAGCACGGCTACAAGCAGATCGACTTCAGCAATCACGGCGCGCTCGACAAGCTCTATGCCGCGGCGCGCGCCGGCAAGCCGGCCAAGCTGTTCGCGGTATTGAATGCGCGCTTCCACGAGCAGGAAGCCTATATCGTCGCCGAAGCCGGCGTGCCCGGCGCGATCACGATCGCGACCAACATGGCCGGCCGCGGTACCGACATCAAGCTCGGCGGCTCGCTCGAGATGCGGATCCAGCAGGAGACGGCCTCGATCGCTGACGAAGCCGAGAAGGCGCAGAAGATCGAGCAGATCAAGGCCGACATCGAGCGCTTCCGCGAGATCGTCTTGAAGGCCGAGGAGGTTGTCGAGGTCGAGCCCGCCAAGGGCAGCAAGCCGGCGAAGACGGTGACCAAGCCCGGCGGCCTCTACATCATCGGCTCCGAGCGGCATGAATCCCGCCGCATCGACAACCAGCTCCGCGGCCGCTCCGGCCGCCAGGGCGACCCCGGCCGCTCGAAATTCTTCCTGTCGCTGGAAGACGATCTGATGCGCATCTTCGGGTCCGACCGGCTCGACAGCATGCTGACCCGGCTCGGCCTGAAAGAGGGCGAGGCGATCATCCATCCCTGGATCAACAAGGCGCTGGAAAAGGCGCAGCAGAAGGTCGAAGCGCGCAACTTCGACATCCGCAAGAACCTGCTCAAATTCGACAACGTCCAGAACGACCAGCGCAAGGTGATCTTCGACCAGCGCGTCGAACTGATGAAGGACGAGAGCGTCGCCGAGACCGTCACCGACATGCGCCACGCCTTCATCGAGGATCTGGTGGCCAAGCATATCCCGGAGCATGCCTATGCCGAGCAGTGGGATGCGGCTGGCCTGAAGGACGAATTGAAGCGCGTGCTCGATATCGACCTGCCGGTCGACGAATGGGCCAAGGAAGAGGGCATCGCCGACGAGGAATTGTTGGCGCGGATCGAGAAGCATGTCGACGAGCGCATGGCGGCCAAGGTCGCGCAATGGGGCCCCGACGTGATGCGCTACGTCGAGAAGACGATCCTGTTGCAGACGCTCGACCATCTCTGGCGCGAGCACCTGATCATGCTCGACCATCTGCGCCAGGTGATCGGCCTGCGCGGCTATGGCCAGCGCGATCCGCTGCAGGAGTACAAGACCGAAGCCTTCAACCTCTTCCAGGAGATGAGCTCGCATCTGCGCGAGGCCGTCACCGCGCAATTGATGCGGGTCGAGATCATCCCGCCGGAGGAGCAGCAGCCGGTGTTGCCGGCGATGGAAGCGCACAAGCTCGATCCCAACACCGGCGAGGACGAGATGTCCTTCGCCAACGCCTCGCTGGTGCCGAAGGCCGCCCCCTCCGACCGCGATCCCAACAACCCCGCCACCTGGGGCAAGGTCGGCCGCAACGAGGATTGCCCTTGCGGCAGCGGCAAGAAGTACAAGCACTGCCACGGCCGGTATGCGTGAGCTGAGCCGCCCGTAGCTGCGGGCAGCATTCCACGCTCTCGGTCGTTGACCGACAACATCGCCGCCACCTCCGTCGTCATTGCGAGCTCGACGCTTAGCGTCGCCCCGGAATGACAGTCCCGTCATTGCGAGCGCAGCGAAGCAATCCACGTCTCCACAAGCGGCGCTATGGATTGCTTCGCTCCGCTCGCAATGACGATGTGGCTAGTTTGGGTGCGACATAACAACCCGACGGGCAAATCACCGAAAGTCTGTCCACCCCTCGCGCAAAAAACATTCCGCTTTCGCCGTCGGGCAAATCAGTGATTTAACTCCGCGCGTCTCACCCAAGATGAGGGGCGGATCG